>JBQCIO010000369.1:0-17827 GCA_051953655.1 Motilibacteraceae bacterium | reverse complement strand
GGCCCGGCCCCCCGGGGGGGGGGGGGGGAGGGCCCGGGGGCGGCGGGGGGGGCGGGCACCGGCCGTTCACCACCCCGCGCGGGGGGGGCGGGCGCCCCAACTCTGTTTGCACACGGCGGGAGGGGGGGCGGCTCGCGCTCGGTGCCGCCGGCTCCGCCGGGCACGGTCAAGGGCGCTGACGGCGGGAGCGGCCGGGCGCGGCACGCCTCAGGCGGCCGGCCCGGCTCACGCCCCCCGCGACGTTGTCGCCGCCCGCGCGGAATATCACGGGGGCGGCGGCAAAGGATCACGGGGCCGTGATCGTTCCGGCGGGGACCGGGGGTGATGCGAGCCGGGTAGGTCAGCGCAGGCCGGCGGGGCGGGCCAGGGCGGTGCGCAGCAGGCGGTCGACCAGGGCGGGGTAGTCCAGGCCGGAGGCGGCCCACACGAGGGGGAACATCGAGACCGGGGTGAAGCCGGGCATGGTGTTGACCTCGTTCACCATCGCGGTGCCGTCCTCGAGCACGAAGAAGTCGACCCGGGCCAGGCTCTCGCAGCCCAGGGCCTCGAAGGCCTGCACGGCCATCGCGCGAACCTTCTCCGACAACTCGTCGGAGACGTCGGCGGGTACGTCGAGCTCGGTGCCGTTGTCGGGCAGGTACTTGGCCTCGAAGTCGTAGAACTCGTGGCCCGCCCCCACGCGGATCTCGGCCACGCAGCTCGCCTCGGGCTCGCCGCCGTCGACGCCCTCGAGCACGCCGCACTCGATCTCGCGGCCCACCACGCCGGCCTCGACGATCACCCGCGGGTCGTGCCGTCGGGCCTCGGCCATGGCGACGTCGAGCTCGTCGAGGGAGTGCACCTTGGTGATGCCCATGCTCGAGCCGGCCCGGCAGGGCTTGACGAACACCGGGAAGCCCAGCGCCTCGACCTCGGCGCGCACCGCGTCGGGCGCGCGCTCCCAGCGCCGCGGCGGCACCACGACGTAGCGGCCCACCGGCAGCCCGGCGGCCGCGAGCAGCGCCTTCATCACGCCCTTGTCCATGCCGGCGGCCGAGGCCAGCACGCCGCTGCCGACGTAGGGCACGCCGGCGAGCTCGAGCAGGCCCTGGATGGTGCCGTCCTCGCCGTAGGGCCCGTGCAGCAGCGGCAGCACGACGTCGACCTGCCCGAGCGTGCGCGGAACGTCGCCGGGCTCGCGCACCTCGAGGTCGCGGTTGGTGGGGTCGCCGGCCAGCACGACGGCCGCGCCGGTCTCGGGCACCGAGGGCAGCGAGCTGCCGGTGACCGCGAGCTTCTCCGGCTCGTCCGGTGCCAGCACCCAGCGGCCCTCGAGGGTGATCCCGACCGGGACGACGTCCCAGGCCTCGCGGTCGATGGCCGCGAGCACGCTGCCGGCGGTGACGCAGGACACCCCGTGCTCGCTGCTGCGGCCGCCGAAGACGACGGCGACGCGCGGCTTGCGCTGCTCGGTCATGCGTCCGTCCTCGTGCTCTCGTTGCTGTGGCCCCCACCGCCGCCAGGACCCTACCCGCTCGCGTGCGACGATCGGCGCATGCAGCAGCCGCCCTCCAGGGACAGCGCCGACGACGCCGGCGAGCTCGCGCCCGCGACCGTGGCCGTCGTGGCCGGCCGTCCGGCGCCGGCGCCGGACGCGCCGTTCAACGTGCCGGTCGTCATGGCCTCGACCTACCACGCGGGCGGCGACGTCGGCTACGGCCGGTTCGGCAACCCCACCTGGGGCGCCCTGGAGGAGGCCGTCGGGGCGCTGGAGGGCGGCACCGCGGTGGCGTTCGGCTCGGGCACCGCGGCGGTCGCGGCGGCGCTGGACCTCGTGCCGGTGGGCGGCGTCGTGGTGGCTCCCGAGCGCGCCTACTCCGGCACCCTCGCGCTGCTGCGCCGGCTCGCCGAGCGCGAGCTGCTCACCGTCCGGCCGGTCGACGTCGAGGACGCCGGGAAGCTGGCGGCGGCCTGCGAGGGGGCCGCGCTGGTCTGGCTGGAGAGCATCGCCAACCCGACCATGGAGGCCGTCGACGTCGCGGCCGCCGCGCGGGCCGCGCACGCGGCCGGCGCCACGGTCGTGGTCGACGCCACCTTCGCCACCCCCCTGCTGCAGCGTCCGCTGGCCCTCGGCGCCGACGTCGTCGTGCACAGCGCCACCAAGTACCTCAGCGGGCACAGCGACGCCCTGATGGGCCTGACCGTGTCCAGCCCGGAGACGGCCGACCTGCTGCGCGGGCACCGCACCGCCGCCGGCGCCGTGCCGGGCACGCTGGAGGCCTACCTCGTGCTGCGCGGCCTGCGCACGCTGCACCTGCGGGTCGAGCGCTCCCAGGCCAGCGCCGCCGAGCTGGCCCGCCGCGCGGCCGCGCACCCGGCCGTGACCCGCGTCCGCTACCCCGGCTGGGGAGCCATGCTCGCGGTGGAGGTGGCCGACGCCGCCCGCGCCGACGCCGTGGTGTCGGCGGTGCGGCTGTGGGGCCACGCGACCAGCCTCGGCGGGGTGGAGTCGATGCTCGAGCGCCGCCGCAAGTGGGCCCTGGAGTCCCCGTCGGTCCCCGAGGGTCTGCTCCGACTGTCCGTCGGGGTCGAGGACGTCGAGGACCTGTGGAAGGACCTGTCGCAGGCGCTGGACGCCGTCGCCCGGTAGCGGTCACCCTCTCGCGGTGCTGCTCTTCGACGGCGGGCTCCGGGGTGGACCACGGCTACGTCTTCCTGCTCCCGCAGGGGATGGACCAGCCTGAGCTGACGGCGACCGGGCGCGGGCAGGTGAACGGGCTGTGCGGTGCGGCCCTGCCCGGCGTGCTGTCGCTCGTGGTCGCGCTGAGCGTCGGCCTGGTGCCGTTGCGGGTCGAGCTCCTGGACATCGCTCCGCCTGCCAGCGGGATGGCCGAGGCGCACGACATGGTGCGCAGCGAGGGCGAACCCGTCATGGACCGCTACCTGCTGCAGCTCTGGCCGGCACCGCCCCGGCCGGACGCGGTGCTGCGCCAGACCAGCCCCGTCGCCTCGTACTGGCACCGCGCGGCCGCGGCGGTGCCCCCTCCCTCGTCGTCGGAGCAGGCGCGCTGACGCGCCCGGGGGTCCGCCCGGGACGGGTCAGCGCGAGCGCAGGCCCACCGGGTGCAGCGCCGCGGTGAGGTCCCGGGTCAGCCGCTGGGCGCCGGCCGAGCGCACCCATGCCGGCAGGCGCGGACGGGTCAGCCCCCGCAGCCGGGCGGTGGCGAGCTTGCGGACCAGCACCACGCCCGCGGCCACCACGACGGCCGACCACGGCACCGGGCCGGCCAGCCGGAGCAGCCCGGCCGCCAGCAGGTGGTCGAGGAACACGCCGAACGCGGCCCGCAGATCGCGCGTGCGCGCGAGCACCAGCAGCCCGAGCAGCAGCCCGACGGCGGTGGCGTCCGTCGCGGCGGCGTGCAGCAGGGAGACCGGCATCAGGCCCGCCGGTCGCCGCTCACCGGCCCGCCTCGGACGTCGACGCTCCCCCCGGGGTGCCCGTCCGCTGCGGCGGCCGCGGCGTGGTGCTGCACCTCGTGCTCGTCGTCGACGACGCGCCGCTCCTCGGTGATCTCGCGGGCCAGGAAGAAGTTGAGCATGGTCCGGATGGCCGCGATGGCGGCGAGCTTGCCGATCTCCTGGTACGTCGGCGCGATGGCCGTGCGCAGCACGTCCCCGGCGAGCTGGAACTCCAGGCCCAGCGCGAGGAACCGGCCCAGGACCAGCCGGACCGGCACGAAGGCGTCCGGGTCGCTGTGCCGCAGCGCGAGCAGGAACCGTACGAAGGCGACCAGTGCCCCCACGGCGATGACCAGCGCGCCGCCGGCCTCGACCAGCCGGACCAGCAGGTCGACGATGCTGCGCAGCCCCTCCTCGGGCAGCACCGAGCCCAGGCCGCCGCCCTCGGCCGCCAGCAGTCCGGGGATCACCGTGTGATGCATGGCGCATGGGTTACCCACCCTGGGCGGGCCAAACGGCGCACGCCGGCCCAGCCACCCCTCCCCACCGCCGTGATCGAGCAGGAGGGGTGAAGCGTCTGCTTCACCATTCCTGCTCGATCACGGCAGGAGGGGGGGAGGCGGCTAGCGGATGCGCACCTCGGGCTTGGCCGAGCGGGTCATCAGGCTGCGCGCCATCTCCAGCGGCGGCACGTTGTCGCGGACCACCGAGACGACGTGCTCCACGATCGGGACGTCGACGCCGTGGGCCTGGGCCAGCTGCAGGATCGACTGGCAGCTCTTGACCCCCTCGGCCACCTGGCGGCTCTCGGCCACGATCTGCTCCACGGTCATGCCGCGCCCGAGCTTCTCTCCGAAGGTCCGGTTGCGGGACAGCGGCGACATGCAGGTGGCGACCAGGTCGCCGAGCCCGGCCAGGCCGGAGAAGGTGAGCGGCTGCGCGCCCAGGGCCACCCCGAGGCGGGTGGTCTCGGCCAAGCCCCGGGTGATGATCGAGGCCTTGGTGTTGTCGCCCCAGCCCAGGCCCTCGGCCATGCCGGCGGCCAGCGCGATGACGTTCTTCACCGCCCCACCCAGCTCCACGCCGACGACGTCGGTGTTGGTGTAGGGGCGGAAGTGCGGGGTCATCATGACCGACTGCAGCCGGGTGGCGACCTCCTCGTCGGCGCACGCGACCACCGATGCCGCGGGCTGGCGCGCCGCGATCTCCTTGGCCAGGTTGGGCCCGCTCACCGCCGCGATCCGCTCCGGCGCGGCGCCGGTCAGCTCGGCGACGACCTCGGTCATCCGATGGGTGGTGCCCAGCTCGATGCCCTTCATCAGGCTGACCAGCACCGCCCGCGCGGGCAGCAGCGGCGCCCACCGCGCGAGGTTCTCGCGCAGGGTCTGGGAGGGCACCGCCAGGACGACGACCTCGGCGTCCTGGAGGGCCGCCTCGGCATCGGCCGTGCCGCGGACCGCGTCCGGCAGCCGGACGCCGGGCAGGTAGTCGGGGTTCTCGTGCCGCGCGTCGACGACCTGCGCGAGCTCGGGCCGGCGGGCCCACAGCGTCACCTCGTTGCCGGCATCGGCGAGGACCAGGCTGAAGCCCGTGCCCCAGGAGCCGCTGCCCAGCACCGCCACCCGCGTCATGAGCGACCTCCCTTGCTCTGCCTGCCAGGCCAGCCGCGGCGGCCACCGCGCAGGGAG
Source organism: Motilibacteraceae bacterium (assembly GCA_051953655.1). GTDB lineage: Bacteria > Actinomycetota > Actinomycetes > Motilibacterales > Motilibacteraceae > JBQCHF01. The sequence continues at coordinate 12,701 of JBQCIO010000369.1, read as the reverse complement.
CCGCTGCCCGACGACGTCGACGTCTGCTGCCGGTGCGGGTTGCCGGTGACCGGCACCCCGGCGGCCTTCGGGTCGAACCGCACCGCGGGCGGCGTCTGCCCGCGCAGCTGCGCCACCGCCGCGGTGAGCGCGGCCATGATCCGATCGGTGGCCTCGGCCAGCACCTCGCCGGTGGGCTCCCCGTCGGGCAGCCCGGACAGGTCGACCGGCGGCGCGGCCAGCACGTGCACGGTGCGGGGCGGAAGGAGGTGGGGCCGCGTCGAGTACGGCGCCAGCACCTCCTGCACGCCCCACTGGGCCACCGGCACCACCGGGGCCCCGGTGGCCAACGCGATGCGTGCCGCGCCGGTCTTGCCGCGCATCGGCCACAGGTCCGGGTCGCGGGTCAGGGTGGCTTCGGGATAGACGACGACGCACTCGCCGCGGCGGACGGCGTCGACGGCGGCCTCGTAGGCGCGGGCGGCGTCCTGCGACTCGCGGTAGACGGGGATCTGCTCGGCACCGCGGACCACCCGCCCCACGAACGGCACGTCGAAGACCGCCGCCTTGGCCAGGAACCGGGGCAGCAGGCCGTTGTCGTAGAGGAAGTGCGCCAGCGTGAACGGGTCGAGGTGGCTGACGTGGTTGGCCACCAGAATCATCCCGCCGGTGCGGGGGAGGTTCTGCGCGCCGCGCCAGTCCCGCCGGGTGAACACGGTGAGCAGCGGCTTGAGCACGTAGATGGCGAAGCGGTACCAGAAGCCGGCGTGCGGGCGCCCCGCGCCACGGCCGGAGCCGCTCCGCCACTGCGCCACGTCCCACCTCTTCCGCTGATCCGTCCTTCATCCAACCGCACCGGTGGACCCGGTGCGCCCCGCTTCGGCACCGGCATCAGGGGTCCGGTGCCGGGCTCGTGAGCGCGGCGGCCCGCTGGGGTCCGGGGCCCTCGGGTGGGAGGATCCTGCCGTGACCAACCACGAGCCGGCGCGCCCGCGGTGGAGCGTCGTGGTCCCGGTGAAGGCACCCGCCCGGGCCAAGTCCCGGCTGCACCCGCTCGCCGACGCCACCCGCGAGGCCCTGGCGCTGGCCTTCGCCGCCGACGCCGTCGCCGCGGCCCTGCGCAGCCCGCTGGTCGCGCGGGTCCTCGTGGTGACCACCGACGCCGCCGCAGCGCGGGACCGGGCCGGGCTGGGAGCCGTGCCGGTGGAGGACCGGCCCGACGAGGGCATCGACGCCGCGGTGCTCGAGGGCGCACGTGTCGCCCGAGCAACCGGCTCCCTGCCCGTGGCGGCCATGGCCGGCGACCTTCCCGCGCTGCGCACCGAGGACCTCACCGCCGCGCTGCTCCTGGCCGCCACCCACCCCGCGGCAGTCGTGGCCGACGCGGCCGGCACCGGCACCACGCTGCTCACCGCGCGGGACGGGTGGCTGACGCCGCACTTCGGCGTCGGCTCCGCGGCGGCCCACGTCGAGGCCGGGGCGGTGCTGCTGGGCCCGGACACGCTGCCCGTCCCCAGCCTGCGCCGCGACGTCGACACCCCCGCGGACCTGGCCGCCGCCGTGCACCTGGGCACCGGCCCGCGCACCACCGCGCTGCTGGCCGCGCTGGACGAGGACCTCGCCGACGCCGCCGGCGCGGGGAGCTAGCGCCGTGCAGGCGACGGTCCGCTCCTTCGACCCCGGCAGCAGGTCCGGCACGGTGCTGCTCGACGACGGCGTCGAGCTGCCCTACGACGCCACCGCCTTCGAGGCCGGCGGGCTGCGCCTGCTCCGGGTCGGCCAGCGGGTGCGGCTGGACGTCGTCGACGACGGTGTCCTCACCGTGGTCGGGCTCACGCTCGCCACGTTCTGAGCGCCACGTTCTCAGCGCCGCGGCCTGACGCGTCGCCGGCACCAACGTCCAAGGCGCTGATGACGGCAGCGGTCGCGTCGAGCCGTCGAGCTGCGGCCCGAGCGGAAGGCCGGTGCACGACACCCCGGGGTGTCGCGCACCACCTCTCCACTCGAGCCGGTGGCCCAGGTCCCCGACGCCGTCAGGCCTTGGCCGCGGTCCGCGTGCCCGGCGCCTTGGTCGCGCTCTTCGCGGTGGTCTTCGTCGTGGCGGTCTTCGTCGTGGCCGTCTTCTTCGTGGCCGTCTTCTTCGTGGCGGACCTCGTCGCCGTCGTCTTGGCGGCGGTCGTCTTGGCGGCGGTCTTCCTCGCGGCGGCCTTCTTCACCGTGGTCTTCTGCGCCGCCGTCCCAGCCGCCTTCTTCGCCGGGGTCTTCGTCGCCGTCGTCCGCGCGGTGGCCGGTGCGGTTCCTGAGGCCCTGGTGGCCTGGGGCGGGACCGAGGCTGCCGTGCCGGTGACCCGACGCCCGGACGCCGCCGCCCGCCCGGCCGTGCCGACCGCCGCGCCGGCGGTGGCCGCGGCCACTCTGGGCAGCTTGCGCGCACCGCTGACGATCGCCTTGAGCTCGGCGCCGGGACGGAACTTCGGCACCGCCGACTTCTTCACCTTCACCGTGGCGCCCGTGCGGGGATTGCGGGCGGTGCGGGCGGCGCGCTCGATCTTCTCGAACGAGCCGAACCCGGTGATCGCCACCTTCTCCCCCGCGACCAGGGCCCGCTCGATGACGTCGATGACCTGCTCGAGGGCGTGCTGCGCTTCCTTCTTGCCACCGGGGAAGCGGCTGGACAGCTCCTCGACGAGTTGAGCCTTGTTCACTGGTGCGCCCCTCCGCGTCGACGGCCACGGCTGTGGCCCCGGGCGCGAACGCCCGGTCGGCGCTGACGGTAGAACCGCACGGTGCGCTCGGCAATCGCCCAGCGGTCCCGAATCCCTTGCCGCTCATGGGCTTTGCGCCCGTTCGCCGCATCGGTGACCTGAGCGGTCGTGGCGCGGCTCAGCGAGAACGGGTGGCGAGCACGTCCAGTCGCACGTAGTCCTGGTCGTAGCTGCCGTCCTCGCGGCGCAGCCCGTCGACCGCCCGGCGTTCCACCTCGGCGGTGAAGGCGGCAGCGGTCTCCCCGTCCATGCCAGCGGTGTAGGCCAGGAGGACCTGGCTGCGCAGCCAGCCCAGGACGGCCGTCTCGTCGGGCACAGGACGGCGTTGCCGGAGCAGCCGCAGCCGGGCGGTCTCGACGTCGAAGCCTGCCTGCGCCAGCAGCTCGCGGTACTCGTCGGGCGTCGGGAAGAACCACGGCGAGGACGGGCCGCCCAGCGACTCCGACACGGCGTCGAGGAGCTCGCGCGTGGCGGCGATCTGGCCGGCGCCGCCCATGTCGATGCGCAGGGTGCCGCCAGGGCGCAGCACCCGGGCGAGCTCGGCGAGCGCGACCGGCTGGTCCGCGGCGGGAACCCAGTGCAGGCAGGCGGTGCTCACCACGAGGTCCACCGACGCGTCGTCGGCGACGGCCGTGAGGTCCTGCACCGGCGCGACGGCGAACGTCAGCCCCGGGCGGGCCCGGCGCGCGGCCTGCTCGACCATCGAGGGGTCGGCGTCGACGCCGAGGACGCTTCCCTGCGGCACCAGCTCGATGAGCCGCTCGGTGAGGTCCCCCACCCCGCAGCCGACGTCGAGCACGGTGCCGTCGGCCGGGGGGTGAAGGTCGGCGAGGACGTTGGCGTCGTTGGTGCGGTGGTGCGCGGTGTGCTCGGCGTAGAGCGAGCCGTCCCACCCTTTCGACGCGGCTGTCGACGTGGCTGCCGACGGCGCTGCCGTCGCCGCTCCGCCCGGCTCTCCCCCGCTCATCGGCTCAGCCCACGGGAGTGGTCGTGGGCAGCCACGCCGGACGCTGCGCCTCGAAGGCGCTGATGTCGTCGACGTGGCGCAGGGTCAGGCCGATGTCGTCCAGACCCTCCATGAGCCGCCAGCGGGTGTAGTCGTCCACCTCGAACGGCGCCACCAGGTCGCCGGCCCGCACCTCGCGGGCGGCGAGGTCGACGGTGACCGCCACGGCCGGGTCGGCCTCGATCAGCGCCCACAGCTGCTCGGCGACGTCGAGCGGGATCTGGGCGGTGAGCAGGCCGCCCTTGGCCGAGTTGCCGCGGAAGATGTCGGCGAAGCGGGGGGACAGCACGACCTTGAAGCCGTAGTCCATCAGCGCCCACACGGCGTGCTCACGGGAGCTGCCGGTGCCGAAGTCGGGCCCGGCCACGAGGATGCTGGCGCCGGCGTGCTCGGGCTTGTTGAGCACGAACTCCGGGTCCTGCCGCCAGGCCGAGAACAGGCCGTCCTCGAAGCCGGTGCGGGTGACCCGCTTGAGGTAGACCGCGGGGATGATCTGGTCGGTGTCGACGTTGCTGCGCCGCAGCGGGACCGCCGTGCCGGTGTGGCTGACGAACTTCTCCATCGAAGGTTCTCCTACGTGTTGTCGGCGTCGTCGTGTCGGCCGGTCAGGCCAGGGCGGCGGCGGGCTCGAGGTCGGCGGGAGAGGCGAGCCGGCCACGCACCGCGGTGGCGGCGGCCACCTGCGGGGACACCAGGTGGGTGCGTCCGCCCTTGCCCTGCCGGCCCTCGAAGTTCCGGTTGGAGGTCGAGGCGCTGCGCTCGCCCGGCGCGAGCTGGTCGGGGTTCATGCCCAGGCACATCGAGCAGCCCGCGCCGCGCCACTCGGCACCGGCGTCGGCGAAGACCTTGTCCAGGCCCTCGGCCTCGGCCTGCAGGCGGACCCGCACCGAGCCGGGGACCACGAGCATCCGCACGCCGTCGGCGACCCGGTGCCCCTGGATGACCGCGGCCGCCGCGCGCAGGTCCTCGATCCGGCCGTTGGTGCACGAGCCGACGAAGACGGTGTCGACGGCCACCTCGCGCAGCGGGGTGCCGGCGGTGAGGCCCATGTACTCCAGCGCCCGCTCGGCGGCCGCGCGCGCCTGCGGGTCCTCGACCGAGGCCGGGTCCGGGACGGCCGCGCCCAGCGGCGCGCCCTGGCCGGGGTTGGTGCCCCAGGTCACGAACGGGGTGAGCTCGGAGGCGTCGATGACGACCTCCTTGTCGAACACGGCGTCCTCGTCGGTGTGCAGGGTGCGCCAGTAGTCGACGGCGGCGTCCCAGTCCGCGCCCTGCGGGGCGTGCGGGCGGCCCTCGAGGTAGTCGAAGGTGGTCTCGTCCGGCGCGATCATGCCGGCGCGGGCACCGGCCTCGATCGACATGTTGCAGACGGTCATCCGGGCCTCCATCGAGAGCCCGCGCACCGCCTCGCCGCGGTACTCGATGACGTGCCCCTGCCCGCCGCCGGTCCCGATCCGGGTGATGACGGCGAGGATCAGGTCCTTGGCGGTGACGCCCTCGGGCAGCTGACCCTGCACGGTGACGGCCATGGTCTTGAACGGCTTGAGCGGCAGCGTCTGGGTGGCGAGCACGTGCTCGACCTCGCTGGTGCCGATGCCGAAGGCCAGCGCGCCGAACGCGCCGTGGGTGGAGGTGTGCGAGTCACCGCAGACCACCGTCATGCCCGGCTGGGTGAGGCCCAGCTGCGGACCGACGACGTGCACGATGCCCTGCTCGGCGTCGCCCAGCGGGTGCAGGCGCAGGCCGAACTCCGCGCAGTTGCGCCGCAGGGTCTCGACCTGCGTGCGCGACACCGGGTCGGCGATCGGCTGGTCGATGTCGACCGTGGGGACGTTGTGGTCCTCGGTGGCGATGGTGAGGTCCGGGCGCCGGATGCCCCGGCCGGCCAGCCGGAGGCCGTCGAAGGCCTGCGGGCTGGTGACCTCGTGCACGAGGTGGAGGTCGATGTAGAGCAGGTCCGGCTCACCCTCGGCGCGGCGCACCACGTGCGCGTCCCAGACCTTCTCCGCGAGCGTCCTGCCCATGGTCTCCTCCTAGCCCGGCGCGCCCTCGCGCCGTCGTCGGCCTGTCCGGCCCCTGTCGTGTCGCAGCCCGCCCAGTGTCGGCGCGCCGCTTGCAATCTCAGGTGGTGAGACGGCAATATCGAGGCATGGACAACTCTAGCGGAGTCGGCGTCCTGGACAAGGCCGCGATCGTGCTCGCTGCCCTGGAGGCCGGACCGCAGACGCTCGCCGGCCTCGTGCAGCACACCGGGCTGGCCCGGCCCACCGCGCACCGCCTCGCGGTGGCGCTCGAGCACCACCGCATCGTGGCCCGCGACATGCAGGGCCGGTTCATCCTCGGCCCGCGGCTGGCCGAGCTGGCGGTGGCCGCGGGCGAGGACCGGCTGCTGGCCGCCGCCGGCCCGGTGCTCGCCGCGCTGCGCGAGACCACCGGGGAGAGCGCCCAGCTCTACCGCCGGCAGGGCGACGCGCGCATCTGCGTGGCCGCCGCCGAGCGGCCCTCGGGCCTGCGCGACTCGGTGCCGGTGGGCAGCACCCTGTCCATGCTCGCCGGGTCCGCCGCCCAGGTGCTGCTGGCCTGGGAGGAGCCCGAGCGGCTGCACCGCGGCCTGCAGGGCGCCCGCTTCACCGCCACCGCGCTGGCCGGCGTCCGCCGCCGCGGCTGGTCCCAGAGCGTCGGCGAGCGCGAGCCCGGCGTCGCGTCGGTCTCGGCCCCGGTGCGCGGCCCGAGCGGCCGGGTCGTCGCCGCCGTCTCGGTCTCCGGCCCGATCGAGCGCCTCAGCCGCCAGCCCGGGCGCCTGCACGCCGCCGCCGTGCTGCAGGCCGCCGCGCGCCTGTCCGACGCGCTGCGCCGGGCGGCGTAGGGCGCCCCGCTCCACAACCCCCTCCGCAGCCCGTGACCGATGTGCGCACACAGCCCTGCCTCTGACACCGGCGGGTCGACCGGTCAGGGGCGGGACACGCCGTGGACGGCCAGGGGCCCCTGTGCGCAGAACGGTCTCCGCTCGGCAGTGGCAGGCTGCGGGAGTGGCCGCGACGATCCCCGTGCACTTCGTGCGGGCGGCGCTGCGCGGGGTGCGCGAGCAAGGGCTGGAGCCGGCGCCGCTGCTGGAGGGGGCCGGCATCCCGGCCGCGCTGCTCGACGACGCCCGGGCGCGGGTCACGCCCGAGCAGTACAGCCGGCTGGTGCAGCGGGTGTGGGACGCCCTGGACGACGAGTACCTCGGCCTCGGGCCTGGCCGCAGCCGACGCGGCACCTTCGCGATGATGTGCCTGGCCACCGTGCACTGCCCCGACCTGCGCACCGCCGTCGAGCGGGCGGTCGCGTTCTACCGGCTCTTCGAGGACTCCCCCGGCATCTCCCTCGAGCTCGACCACGACGGCGGGTCGGACGGCCTGGCCCGCCTCGCGCTGGACCAGCAGCGTCTCACCGGCGACCCGGACCACCTGCTCGCCGAGTCGCTGCTGGTCATCTGGCACCGGTGGTCGTCCTGGCTCGTCGGGCGCCGGCTCGCCGTGCGCGAGGCCGCCTTCGCCTACCCGGCTCCCCCGCACGCGGCGGACTACGGCGCGCTGTTCGGCGTCGAGCCGGTCTTCGACGCCGGCACCACCTGCCTCGCGCTGGACGCGGCCGCCCTGGACCTGCCGGTGGCTCAGGACGAGTCGTCGCTGCGCCGGTTCCTGCGCCGCGCGCCCGCGGACCTGCTGGTCCGCCCCCAGGACGCGCCGTCCACCGCCGAGCGGGTGCGCCGGGTGCTGGACCGCGGCGCCCCCGAGGACGACCTCGGTCTCGACGCCGTGGCGGCGCGCCTGCTGGTGAGCGGGCCCACCCTGCGCCGCCGGCTGGCGCAGGAGGGCACCTCGTTCCAGGCGCTCAAGGACGCGGTGCGCCGCGACCGCGCCATCGTGCTGCTCTCCCGCGGCGACCTCCCGGGGGAGGAGGTCGCCGCGCGCCTGGGCTTCTCCGAGGCCAGCGCCTTCTCCCGCGCCTTCCGGCGCTGGACCGGCGCCCCGCCGGGGACCTACCGGGCCGGGACCGGCGCGGCCGGGTCCGGCTCGCGGACGGCCTGACCGCCACCGACCCGGAAGCGCTCGCCGCGCTCGGCCATCTCCAGCAGCGTCGCCGGCGGCGTGAACCGCTCGCCGTACTCGTCGGCGAGGTAGCGGGCCCGCTCCACGAACGCCGCCACGCCCACGCTGTTGACGAACTGCAGCGCGCCGCCCGTCCACGGCGCGAAGCCGATGCCCATGATGCTGCCGACGTTGGCGTCGGCGACGTCGGTGAGCACGCCCTCCTCCAGGCAGCGCACGGTGTCCAGCGCCTGCACGTAGAGCAGCCGGTCGCGCACGTCCTCCAGCGGGATCTGCACGTCGGGGCGGTGGTAGTCCGCGACCAGCTGCGGCCACAGCCGCTTGGGCGCGCCCGCCGGGTAGTCGTAGAAGCCGCCGCCCCCGGCCCGCCCCGGCCGGCCGAGCTCGGTGACGAACCGGTCGATGACGGCGCTGGCCGGGTGCTCGGGCAGCGAGCGCCCCTCCTCCGCGAGGTCCTTCTCGGTCTGGGCCTTCACGTGCGCCATGAGGCTCAACGACACCTCGTCGGAGACAGCCAGCGGGCCGACCGGCATTCCGGCCTTGCGCGCCTCGGTCTCGATGGTGGCCGGGTGCACCCCCTCGGCGAGCATGGCGATGCCCTCGTTGGTGAACGTGCCGAACACCCGCGAGGTGAAGAAACCCCTGCCGTCGTTGACGACGATGGGCGTCTTGCCGATCTGCCGCACGTAGGCCAGGGCGCGCGCGACGGCGTCGTCGGAGGTCTCCCGGCCGCGGATCACCTCCACCAGCGGCATCTTGTCCACCGGGGAGAAGAAGTGGATGCCGATGAACCGGGCCGGGTCCTTCACCGCGGCGGCCAGCCCGGTGATCGGCAGGGTGGAGGTGTTGGAGGCCAGAAGCGCGCCCTCGTCGAGCACCGCCTCGGCCGCCTTGGTCACCTGGTCCTTGAGCGCCCGGTCCTCGAAAACGGCCTCGATGAGCAGGTCCGCTCCGGCCAGGTCGGCGTCGTCGCCGGTGGGGTGGATGCGGGCGAGGACGGCGTCGCGCTCGGCCTCGCTCATCCGGCCCTTGGCCACCATCGGCGCGAGCACCCCGTCGGCGACGCGCTGCTTGCCGGCCTGCGCCGCCTCCAGCGAGACGTCCTTGAGGACGACGTCGATGCCCTTGCGGGCGCTGGCCAGCGCGATCCCGGCTCCCATCATCCCGGCGCCGAGCACGGCGACCTTGGCGGTGGCGCGCTGGTCCGCCGAGGCCATCTTGGCCGCGCGGCCGTTCACCTCGTTGAGCTGGAAGAAGAACGTGCTGACCATGTTCTTCGCGACCTGGCCGGTGGCCAGGGAGACGAAGTAGCGCGTCTCGATGGTCTCGGCGGTGGCGAAGTCGACCTGGGCGCCCTCGACGGCCGCGGCCAGGATCCGCTCGGGAGCCGGCAGGGTGCCCCAGGTCTTCTTGCGCAGCATGGCGGGGGCGACCGCGAGCGCCTGGGCCACCTTGGGGCTGGTGGGGGTGCCGCCGGGCAGCTTCCAGCCCTCGCGGTCCCACGGGTTGCGCGGGTCCGGGCCGGTGGCGATCCACGCCCGCGCCCTGGCCACGGCCTCGGCCGGGTCCGCGGCGAGCTCGTCCACCAGGCCCATGCCCTGGGCCTTGGCGGGGGTGAGCTGCTTGCCCTCCAGGAGCAGCGGCAGCGCCTCGAGCAGACCCAGCATCCGCACCATGCGGACGACGCCACCGCCGCCGGGCAGCAGGCCGAGGGTGACCTCGGGCAGGCCGACCTTCACGCCGGGCGCGTCGACGGCCACCCGGTGGTGGCAGGCCAGCGCGATCTCCCAGCCACCGCCCAGCGCGCTGCCGTTGATGGCGGCGGCCACCGGCACCCCGAGGGTCTCCAGCCGGCGCAGCTGGCGCTTGATCCGGGTGACGCCGGCGACCATCTCGGCAGCGTCCTCCGGGCGCACCTGCAGCATCTCGTTGAGGTCGGCGCCGGCGAAGAACGTCTTCTTGGCCGAGGTGATGACCACGCCGGCCAGCGAGCGGTCGGCCTCCAGCCGCTCCAGGGCGGCGTCCATCGCGGCCCGGTACGGCTCGCCCATCGTGTTCGCGCTGGCGCCGGGCAGGTCCATGGTGAGCAGCACGACGCCGTCGTCGCCGCGCTCGTAGCGGATGCCGCCGAGGTCCACGCTGCCGGTCGTCCCGGTCCCGTTGCTGGTGCTCATGAGCTGCAGAAACTCCTTGTGGCGTGAGGGACGGCGTCAGACGCGCTCGACGATGGTGGCGATGCCCATGCCCCCGCCGACGCACAGCGTGGCCAGGCCGCGGCGCAGGTCGCGCCGCTCGAGCTCGTCGATGAGCGTGGACAGGATGATCGCGCCGGTGGCCCCCAGCGGGTGACCCATGGCGATGGCGCCGCCGTTGACGTTCACCTTGTCCGCCGGCACGTCCATGTCCCGCAGGAACTTGAGCACCACCGAGGCGAACGCCTCGTTCACCTCGAACAGGTCGATGTCGTCCACGGTGAGCCCGGCCTTGTCCAGCGCCTTGCGCGCGGCCGGCGCGGGGCCGGTGAGCATGATGGTCGGCTCGCTGCCGACGACCGCGGCGGAGACCACCCGCGCCCGCGGGGTCAGGCCGAGCTCGCGGCCCTTGTCCTCGCTGCCGACGAGGATGGCGGCGGCGCCGTCGACGATGCCGGAGGAGTTGCCGGCGTGGTGCACGTGCTCGATCCGCTCGGCGTAGGGGTAGACGCGCAGCGCGGTGTCGTCGAAGCCGAACGACCCCGGCATCTCGAAGCTGGGCTTGAGCTTGGCCAGGGTGTCCATCGAGGTCTCCGGCCGCACGAGCTCGTCGTGGTCGAGCACGAGCGTGCCGTTGAGGTCGCGCACCGGGACGACGGTGCGCGCGAAGCGCCGGTCCGCCCACGCCTTCGAGGCCTTCTGCTGGCTGGCCACCGCGAAGGCGTCGACGTCCTCGCGGGTGAAGCCCTCGAGGGTGGCGATCAGGTCGGCGGAGATGCCCTGCGGGACGAAGTTGGTGTCCAGGTTGGTGGCCGGGTCGAGCACCCAGGCGCCGCCGTCGCTGCCCATCGGCACCCGCGACATCGACTCGACGCCGCCGGCCACCACGAGGTCCTCGAAGCCCGAGCGCACCTTCATCGCCGCGAGGTTGAACGCCTCCAGCCCGGAGGCGCAGAACCGGTTCACCTGGACCCCGGCCGGGCGCAGGTCCCAGCCGGCGGCGAGGACGGCGGTGCGGGCGATGTCGGCGCCCTGGTCGCCGATCGGGGTGACGCAGCCGAGCACGACGTCGTCGACCTGGCTGGTGTCCAGGCCGTTGCGCTCGGCGAGCGCCCGCAGCAGCCCGGAGGCGAGGTCGACCGGCTTGGTGCCGTAGAGGGCACCCCCCGGCTTGCCCTTGCCGCGCGGGGTGCGCACGGCGTCGAAGACGAACGCCTCGGCGGTCGGTCCACTCATCGGGTCTCCTCGTGCTGCTGGACGTGCTGTTCGACCAGTCGTCTGCGAAGGGCGGCGCGCCCCGCAGGCCCAGCCTCGCTCGCCGACCGCGGCGGCGCCAATGCCCGCACCGCTCGCGGCACCTGACCGATCCGATCGGGCGCCTGCTCGCCCTCTGTTCTGCACCGCTGTCCCCCTCGTGCGATGCTCTGCGGCCGTGACCGCACCGCTGCCGCCTGCACTCCCCCGCCCTGCCGGGCTCGACCTCGGCGTGGCCGGCGTGGCCGAGCTCGCCGACGCCCTGGCCGCAGGCCGCACCACCTCCGTCGAGCTCGTGCGCGCCTACCTCGCACGCATCGAGGCGGTCGACCGCAGCGGGCCCGGGATCACCTCGGTCCGCTGCGTCTGCCCGGACGCGCTCGAGCAGGCCGAGGCCGCCGACGCCCGCCGTGCCGCAGGCGAGGTGCGTGGGCCGCTGGACGGGGTTCCGGTGCTGGTGAAGGACAACGTCGACGTCGCCGGGGTGCCGACCACCGCCGGGACCGTCGCCCTGGCGGGGTCGGTCCCCGCCGCGGACGCCCCGCTGGTGGCCCGCCTGCGCGTGGCAGGAGCGGTGGTGCTGGGCAAGACCAACCTGACCGAGCTGGCCAACTTCATGACCGAGGGGATGCCCAGCGGCTACTCCTCGCTGGGCGGGCAGGTGCTCAACCCCTACGACACGTCGCTGACGCCCAGCGGCTCCTCCAGCGGGTCGGGCGCCGCGGTCGCGCTCGGGCTCGCGGCGGTCGCCATCGGCAGCGAGACCGACGGGTCGATCACCTCCCCGGCCGACCACCAGTCGCTGGTCGGGTTCAAGCCGACGCTGGGCCTGGTGAGCCGCACCGGGATCTTCCCGATCGCCGGCAGCCAGGACACGGCCGGCCCGATGGCCCGCACGGTGGCCGACGCCGCGGCGCTGCTCTCCGTGGTCGCCGGCCCCGACGCCGAGGACCCGGCGACCTCCGACGCGCCGTCGGAGGTCGACTACGTGGCGGCGTTGGACCTCGACGCCCTGCGCGGGGCCCGGCTGGGTGTCGTGGATCCCCCGGCCGACCTTCCGGCCGGGCAGCGAGAGGTGCACGAGCGCGCGCTCACGGAGCTGCGCGCGGCCGGGGCGGTCCTCGTCGAGGGCGTGACCATGCCGCAGCCCCCGTGGGAGCCGGAGCTGGCCGTGCTGCACCACGAGTTCGCCCGCGACGTCGACGCCTACCTCGCGCGGCTGCCGGAGGGGGCGCCGATCCGGTCGTTGCGCGAGCTGGCCGAGTGGAACCGGGCGCACGCCGACGTCGCCCTCAAGTACGGCCAGACGCTCGTGGACGCGGCGCTGGCCGTGGACCACGCGGAGGAGGCGCAGGCGCACCTGGCGCGCCGGGCCGCCGACGTCGAGGCGCTGGTGTTCGCCGGGGCGAGC
>JBQCIO010000368.1:0-14231 GCA_051953655.1 Motilibacteraceae bacterium | reverse complement strand
GGACCCCTGACCCGCTGCTTGACGGGTCAGGGGTCCCCTCACGCAAGCTCCGGCGCGGGCTCGACCACCTGCAGCAGCCCCCAGGAGAAGGTCAGGAGCCAGGTGCTGCCGTCGAGGGCGAGCTCGGTGAGCCAACGGTCGGGCACGTCGGGCGACTGGTGCCGGGCCGACGGGAACGCGCGGGCGACGTCGTCGACAACGCAGATCCACGGCTGCAGGTCGTCGACGCCGCCGAGGGTGGGCGCCGTCGAGGGGTCGCGGCGCACCAGCCAGGCGTGCCAGGTGCGCCCGTCCGGGCCGACGAGGACCTCGAAGACGAGGTCGGGCCACAGCCGCACCGGCCAGCGCAGGGCACGGCTGGTCAGGTCGCCGGTGCGCACCTCGCGCTCGTCGTCGGGCAGGCCCAGCACCGCCCGGTAGAGCCGCTCACCGCCGGGCGCGCGCCGGGAGTGCAGCATCGCCTGCCAGCGCTTGTTGGCCGCCCGCATCGCGGTGCGCTCGACGCCGAGGCTGCGCAGCGCCTCGCGCACCAGCTCGGGCTGCCGGTCGGCCATCCGCCGCAGCAGCACCAGCTCGTGCTCGAGCCGCCCGAAACCGTGCAAGCAGATCCCTCGTCGCCGGAGCGAGCGTCAGAGCACCGGCAGGTAGCGGTCCAGCTCGAACGGCGTCACCTGGTGGCGGTAGTCGGCCCACTCCTGGCGCTTGTTGCGCAGGAAGAAGTCGAAGACGTGCTCGCCCAGGGTCTCGGCCACCAGCTCGCTGTCCTCCATCGCGTGGATGGCCTCGGACAGGCTGCTGGGCAGCGGCATGATGCCCAGCGCGCGGCGCTCGGCGTCGGTGAGCTCCCAGACGTTGTCCTCGGCGCCCTCGGGCAGCTCGTAGCCCTCCTCGATGCCCTTCAGACCCGCGGCGAGCATGACCGCGAAGGCGAGGTAGGGGTTGCAGGAGGAGTCCGGCGAGCGGAACTCCACCCGCGTCGACTGCCCCTTCTGCGGCTTGTACATGGGCACCCGGACCAGCGCGGAGCGGTTGTTGTGGCCCCAGCACACGTACGCCGGGGCCTCGCCGCCGCCGGCCAGCCGCTTGTACGAGTTCACCCACTGGTTGGTGACCGCCGTGATCTCGGCCGAGTGGCGCAGCAGACCGGCGATGAACGCCCGGCCCACCTTGCTCAGCCCGAACGGGGCGCCGGGCTCGTGGAAGGCGTTGCGGTCGCCCTCGAACAGCGACAGGTGGGTGTGCATGCCCGAGCCGGGGTGCGCGGCGAACGGCTTGGGCATGAACGAGGCGTAGACGCCCTGCTCGAGCGCGACCTCCTTCATGACCAGCCGGAAGGTCATGATGTTGTCGGCGGTGGTGAGGGCGTCGGCGTAGCGGAGGTCGATCTCGTTCTGGCCCGGGGCGCCCTCGTGGTGGCTGAACTCCACCGAGATGCCCATCTGCTCGAGCATCGTGATGGCCGAGCGGCGGAAGTCGTGGCCGATGCCGTGCGGGGTGTGGTCGAAGTAGCCGCCGGAGTCGATCGGGACCGGCGGCTGGCCGGGGGCCGGCTTGCCCTCGAAGAGGAAGAACTCGATCTCGGGATGGGTGTAGAAGCTGAAGCCGAGGTCGGCGGCCTTGCCCAGCGCCCGCTTGAGGACGTAGCGCGGGTCCGCGAAGGACGGGCTGCCGTCGGGCATGAGGATGTCGCAGAACATGCGGGCGGTGCCCGGGTTCTCGCCGCGCCAGGGCAGCACCTGGAAGGTGGCCGGGTCAGGCTTGGCGAGCATGTCCGACTCGTAGACCCGGGCGAAGCCCTGGATCGCCGAGCCGTCGAAGCCGATGCCCTCGGCGAACGCGCCCTCGAGCTCGGCCGGCGCCACCGCCACCGACTTGAGGAACCCGAGCACGTCGGTGAACCACAGCCGCACGAAGCGGATGTCGCGCTCCTCGAGCGTCCTGAGGACGAACTCCTCCTGCTTGCCCATGCCCGCATCCTCCTACGGAACGGGGCTCTCCCGCGCGCGCCCCGCCGGTCCGCCCTCCGGCGCGCTGCCTACGCTGCCCCGCGTGGACGCCTTCTACGAGCAGCTCGACGAGTCCCGCTTCCGCGCCGGCGAGGCGACCACCGGCCCGTGGGCGCCGGGTCTGCAGCACGGCGGCCCGCCCTCGGCGCTGCTAGTCCGGGCGCTGGAGCGGCTGCCCGGACTGCGCCCCGCGCCGGACGGCGAGCCCACGCCGGGGCGCCTCGTGCGGGTCACCACCGACTTCCTCTCCCCCGTCCCGGTGGCCGACGTCGAGGTCCGCGCCCGCGTGCTGCGCGACGGCCGGCAGGTGCAGCTGCTCGAGGCCGAGCTGGTGGCCGCCGGCCGATCGGTGCTGCGATCCACCGGCTGGCGGGTGCGCACGCTGGCTCCCGGCACCACCCCAGCCGTGGGAGCAGGTGCCCATCACGACGTCGCCCCGCTGCCCGACGGCGGCGGCCCCGTCCCCGGCTTCTCCTTCCCCTACGCGGAGAACGTGGAGTGGCGCTTCGCCGTGGGCGACCCGCTGACCCCTGGCCCGGCCACCGCCTGGGCCCGCCTGCGGGTGCCGCTGGTGGCCGGCGAGCCGGTGTCCCCGGTCCAGCAGGTCATCGCCCTGACCGACTCCGGCAGCGGGGTGTCCGCCGCGCTGTCCTGGGACGACTGGTCGTTCGTCAACACCGAGCTGTCCGTCCACCTCGCCCGGGCCCCCCGCGAGGACTGGGTGTGCCTGGACGCGCGGACCCACCTCGAGCCCGACGGCACCGGCCTGGCCCGCACCACCCTGCACGACCTCGACGGCTGGTTCGGCGAGACCCTGCAGTCGCTGGTGGTCGCCCCGCGCTGAGCCGCCGGCGGGAACGCAGGACGGAACAACGGCCCATCAGGGCGGCTTCCGACGCTGCTCGGCGCGGTTGTTCCGGACTCCGTCACCGCTCCCCCGCGCCGGACCCCGACAGGCTGCGCCGTGCGGACCTCCTCCCCTGCTGCTCCGCCCGGCCCGGGCGTCCCCTGGCAGGGACGAGACCGGGACGAGGCACAGCTCGACGGGGGTCTGTCATGGACGTGCAAGCGCAGCAGAGCCAGCCGCTGCTGCAGGCCACCGGCGTGGTCAAGGTCTACCGGACCAGCGCTGTGGAGGTGCTGGCACTGGACCACCTCGACCTCACCGTGCACGCCGGCGAGCTGGTGGCGGTGATGGGTCCGTCGGGGTCGGGCAAGACGACGCTGCTGAACTGCCTCTCCGGGCTCGACGACATCGACGACGGCCGGGTCGTCGTGCAGGGCCACGACCTGTTCGCGATGACCGACGCCCAGCGGACGGAGCACCGGGCCCGCTCCATGGGGTTCGTCTTCCAGTCCTTCAACCTGATCCCGGTCTTCGACGCCGCCGAGAACGTCGAGCTGCCGCTGCTGCTGGTCGGGGTGCCGCCCAAGGAGGCCCGCGAGCGGGCGCTGGCGATGCTGGCGCGGGTGGGCGTCGGGCACCGCGCCGGGCACCGGCCGAACGAGATGTCCGGCGGGGAGCAGCAGCGGGTGACGATCGCGCGAGCCCTGGTGGCGAACCCGGCGATCGTCTGGGCCGACGAGCCGACCGGGAACCTCGACACGACGATGGCCGAGGCGGTGATGGGCCTGCTGCAGGAGCTCAACCGCGAGGCGGGCCAGACCATCGTGCTGGTCACGCACGACCCCGCGATCGGCGCGGCGGCCGGCCGCCTGGTGCGGATGCGCGACGGCCGGCTCGAGCGTGACGAGGCGCTGGCCGGACGAGCCTGACGACCCGCCCCTGACGACCCGCACCGAGCGCAGGTGGGTGATGCCGGATGTATCCCGAGCTGCTGCCCCCGCTGCTGGTCGGCTGCGCCGTGTCCGCGGGGTTCGTGCTGTTCCTGGTGCTGCGCCGGCCGGTGCTGCGCCGGCTCGCCGTGCGGCAGGTCGTCCGCCGGCCGACCGAGGCGATGCTCGTGCTGCTGGGCGCCTCCCTCGGCACCGCGCTGCTGGTGGCCAGCCTGGTCGTCGGCGACTCGCTGAACCGGTCGGTGCAGCAGGTCGCGTTCGACTCCCTCGGCCCGGTGGACGAGGCGGTCCGCGCGCCCAGCGCCGTCCTCGGCGCCGACGCCGCCCGTCGCCTCGCCCCGCTGCGCGGCGACCCCGCCGTCGACGGCGTGCTCGTGCTGTCCGGCGCACCGGCCGCGGCCACCAGCGTGGTGGGTGGCGAGCGCCGCGCCGAACCGCGCAGCATCGTCTGGGAGACCGACTACGCGGCCGCCGCCGGCTTCGGCTCCCCCACCCCGTCCGGACTGTCCGTCGCCGACCCCGGGCGCGGCGGCGTGGTGCTCAACCAGCGGCTGGCCGACGCTCTCGACGTCGGCGCCGGCTCGCGCGTCACCCTGTTCGCCTACGGCACGCCGCTCCCGCTCACGGTGCGCCAGGTGGTGCCGGCCGAGGGGCTGGCCGGCTTCGGGACGGGCGCCACGGTCAACCTCGACGCGTTCGTCTCGCCCGGCACCCTGGCCCCCGTGGCGGCCGCCGGGTCGCAGCCGCTGCCGACCCAGGTGCTGGTCTCCAACACCGGCGGCGTCCTGGCCGGCGAGGACGGCACCGACGCCGTGACGGCGAAGGTCCGCGACCTGCTCGGGCCCCTGACCCGGCAGGGCGTCGAGGTGACCCAGCCCAAGCACGACGTGCTCGAGGCGGCACGCGCCACGGGCGACCAGATGGGCTCGGTCTTCCTGATGATCGCCAGCTTCAGCATCATCGCCGCGCTCGTGCTGCTGGTCATGATCTTCGTGATGCTGGCCGAGGAGCGGCGCGGCCAGCTCGGGATCCTGCGCGCGGTCGGCATGCGGCGGCGGCGGGTGGCAGGAGCCTTCGCGGTGGAGGGCGCCATCTACGCCGTGGCGGCCGCGGCCGTCGGCAGTCTGCTCGGCGTCGGCATCGGCCGCGTGGTGGTGGCCCTGGCGCTGAGCATCATGAACCAGTGGGAGACGGGCGGGAAGCTGTCGTTCCGCTTCTCGGCCACGCCGGTCAGCCTGGCCAACGGGATGCTCGCCGGGGCGCTGGCGGCCTTCCTCGCCGTGGTGCTGACCAGCCTGCGCATCTCGCGGCAGAACATCATCGCCGCCATCCGCGACCTCGAGCCGCCCCGGCGCCCCCGCCCGCGCCGCTGGCTGCTGGTGGCCTCCGCCGTCGGGACGGCCGTGTTCGGCACGGCCGCCGTGCCCGCGGTGGCGAACAGCTCGGGCGCAGCCTGCTACCTGCTGCCGGCCCTCGCGGTCGTGTCGGCGCTGCCACTCCTACGCCGTGTCGTGAGGCCTCGGGTCGCCGACACCGCGGTGGCGCTCGCGGTGCTGCTCTGGGGGCTGACCGCCAACGTGTTCCGCCCGCACGTCTTCGACGACTCCACCACCGGCACCTACGTGGTGCTCGGCTCGCTGGTCTCGTTCGCGGCCGTGGTCCTCGTGAGCATGCACCAGGACCTGCTGCTCCGGCCGTTGCGCCCGGCGATCGCCCGACCGGGCGAACGCGGGCTGGCGCTGCGCCTCGCGGTCACCTACCCCACCGCGCGCCGGTTCCGGACCGGGTCGATGCTCGCCATGTACTGCATGGTCGTGCTGGTCGTGGTGCTCCTGGTGGAGATCTCCGCGCTCATCGACACCGGCGTGACGTCGTCGGTGCGCTCGGCCACCGCCGGCTGGACGCTGCGGGTGGACCACGACCCCGCCGCTCCCCTGCCCGGAGGCACGGCGGCCCTGACGACAGGCCCCTTCGCCGGCACCGTGACCGAGGCGGCCCCGCTCACCACGGTGACCGCCAACGGGAACGACCCCGCGGGACGCACCACCCAGCCCCTGCCGGTGGAGGTCGTGGGCGTGGGTGAGGAGTTCGCGCGCGGTGCACCCGAGGTGGACCGCGCCATCCCGACGCTGTCCGACCCGCAGCAGGCATGGGAGCTGGTGCTGCGCTACCCGCAGTACGTTCTGGTCGACGGCATCTACGGGTCCCCGGGAGGCCCCCAGGGCAAGACGGTGGAGCCCGGTGAGCAGCTCACGCTCACCGACCCGCGCACCGGCCGCGCCACCACCAGGACCATCGCCGGCGTGCTGCGCGACGGCAGCGCCTTCTACGGCATGGCGCAGGACCTGCGCTTCCCCGTGATCATGAGCGACGTGTCGGCGCGCGCCACCTACGGCCTGTCGGCGGCCGAGGAGGGCAGCGCGCTGCTGCGGACCGCACCGGGCGTCGACGTCGCCGACCTGGGCGCGCAGCTGCAGGGGCGCTACCTCGCGCAGGGGCTGGTGGCCACCGACCTCGCGCAGTCGGTGCGCGACTCGTTCTCGGCCACCCGCCAGCTGTTCCGGCTCATGCAGGGCTACCTGATGCTGGGCCTGTTCGTCGGGATCGTCGGCCTCGGCGTGGTCATGGTGCGGTCGGTCCGCGAGCGCCGGCGGACCATCGGCGTGCTGCGGGCACTCGGGTTCCGGGCGCCCACCGTGCGCCGCTCGTTCCTCACCGAGAGCGCCTTCGTGGCCGTCGAGGGGGTCCTCATCGGCTCCGTCCTCGGGGTGCTCACGACCTACCTGCTCTACGAGAACAGCTCCACGTTCGGCACCCTCGACGTCACCTTCCCCATCGCCTGGACCCAGATCCTCGTGACCGTGGCGGCCACCGTGGTGGCCTCGCTGCTGGTCACCATCGGCCCGGCCCGGCGGGCGGCCGCCATCAAGCCGGCGATCGCGGTCCGGGTGGCCGACTGACGGCGCCTGAGCGGGTCGGCCGAGGCGTCGTTAGGCTCGCCGTCGTGCCTCAGCTGCGCCTCGCCCTCGCCCAGGTGAACCCGACCGTCGGCGACGTCGCCGGCAACGCCGACCTCGTGGTCGCCTGGACCCGGCACGCCGCCGAGCAGGGCGCGCACCTGGTCGCCTTCCCGGAGATGGTGCTCACCGGCTACCCGGTGGAGGACCTCGCGCTGCGCCCGTCGTTCGTGGCCGCCAGCCGCGCCGCGCTGCACGACCTGGCCCGCCGGCTCGACGCCGAGGGGCTGGGCGAGCAGGTGGTCGTCGTCGGGTTCCTGGACCAGGCCGAGCGCGAGGTGGCCCGGCTCGGGCGCCCGGCCGGCCTGCCGCAGAACGCCGCCGCGTTCCTGCACCGCGGCGAGGTCGTGGCCCGGTACGCCAAGCACCACCTGCCGAACTACGGCGTCTTCGACGAGTTCCGCTACTTCGTGCCGGGCAACACCCTCCCTGTCGTGCGGGTGCACGGCGTCGACGTCGCGCTGGTCATCTGCGAGGACCTCTGGCAGGACGGCGGCCCGGTGGCGGTGGTCCGCGAGTCCGGTGCCGGGCTGCTGCTCGTCGTCAACGCCTCGCCCTACGAGCGGAACAAGGACGACGTCCGGCTGGACCTGGTGCGCCGCCGCTCGGCCGAGGCCGGGTGCCCGCTGGCCTACGTGAACATGGTCGGCGCCCAGGACGAGCTGGTCTTCGACGGCGACTCGGTCGTCGTCGAGGCCAGCGGCCGGGTGGTGGCGCGCGCCCCGCAGTTCGAGGAGGGGTGCATGCTCGTCGACCTCAACCTCGACCGCGCCTCGGCCCCGGTCGACGCCCCGCCGTCGCGGCTGGTGGCCTCCGACGGCGCGTCGGTGCAGATCGAGCGGTTCGTCGTCTCCGAGGAGCCGGTGCCGGCCTACCAGCCGCTCACGCCCGGCATCGCCCAGCGGCTGGAGGACGAGGCCGAGGTCTACGCCGCCTGCGTCACCGGCCTGCGCGACTACGTGCACAAGAACGGCTTCCGGTCGGTCGTGCTGGGGCTCTCCGGCGGCATCGACTCCGCGCTCGTCGCCGCCATCGCCGTGGACGCCCTCGGGCCCGATGCGGTGCACGGCGTGTCGCTGCCGTCGGCCTACTCCTCGGAGCACTCCAAGGGCGACGCCGCCGAGCTCGCCGAGCGCACCGGGCTGCACTTCTCCACCGTCCCGATCGGCCCGATGGTGCAGGCGTTCCTGGACAACGTCGGCCTCACCGGGGTCGCCGAGGAGAACGTGCAGGCGCGCGTGCGCGGCACCACCCTCATGGGGCTCTCCAACCAGCACGGTCACCTGGTGCTCGCCACCGGCAACAAGAGCGAGCTCGCGGTCGGCTACTCCACGCTCTACGGCGACGCCGTCGGCGGCTACGCCCCGATCAAGGACGTTCCCAAGACCCTGGTGTGGCAGCTCTCGCGGTGGCGCAACGAGGTCGCGCAGGTGCGTGGCGAGGTGCCACCCATCCCGGAGAGCTCCATCACCAAGCCGCCGTCGGCCGAGCTGCGCCCGGGCCAGCTCGACACCGACTCGCTGCCGGACTACGAGCTGCTCGACGACGTGCTGGACGACTACGTCGAGCAGGACCGCGGCTCGGCCGAGCTGGTGGCGGCCGGCTTCGACCCGGCCCTGGTGGAGCGGATCCTGCGCATGGTGGACGCGGCCGAGTACAAGCGACGCCAGTACCCGCCGGGCCCGAAGATCAGCCTCAAGGCGTTCGGGCGGGACCGCCGGCTCCCCATCACGAACCGCTGGCGCGAGCGCGCCGAAGACGCCCGGAAGGCGGCCGACGAGCTGTCTGCGCGCGTCGCCGGCGATGGCGGCGACGCGGCCCGCATCGTTCCGGCCGTTGAGCCACCCGCGGGCGCGCCGACGTCGTCGCCGTGACCTTCGCGCACGCCCACTGAGGTCGGGGCGTTCCTCACTGGGCAGGACGCGCACGGCGTGCCACCATGGGCGCAGTCAGGGGACGCCGCAGGGCGCCTCGAGACGACACCCAGGAGGCTCCGCATGAGCACCAGCCAGCAGCCGACCCCTGCCCAGAGCGAGGCCGTCTCCCCCTACGGCGGCGCACCGCTGCCCCAGCCGCCGGTGGGCCAGCCGCCGGCGCTGCCCAAGCGGGTACGCGTCCCCTACCTGCAGGGCCTCAAGGACCGCGGGGAGAAGTGGGCGATGCTCACCTCCTACGACGTCCTCACCGCGCAGATCTTCGACGAGGCCGGCATCCCGGTGCTGCTGGTGGGCGACAGCGCCGCCAACAACGTGCTCGGCTACGAGACCACCCTGCCGGTCACCGTCGACGAGCTCATCCCGCTGGTGCGGGCGGTCACCCGCGGCGCGCACCGCGCCCTCGTGGTGGCCGACCTGCCCTTCGGCTCCTACCAGGCCAGCCCGCAGCAGGCGCTGGAGACCTCCGCCCGGTTCATGAAGGAGGGCGGCGCGCACGCGGTCAAGCTCGAGGGCGGTGCGCGGATGGCGCCGCACGTCGAGGCGATCGTGGGCGCCGGCGTGCCGGTCATGGCGCACATCGGCTTCACCCCGCAGGCCGAGCACGGCCTGGGCGGCTACAAGGTCCAGGGGCGCGGCCACACCGGCGAGCGGCTTGTGGAGGACGCCCTGGCCCTGCAGGAGGCCGGCGCGTTCGCGGTCGTGCTGGAGATGGTCCCCAGCGACGTCGCCAAGCGGGTCACCGCCGAGCTGCACATCCCCACGGTCGGGATCGGCGCCGGCCCCTACACCGACGCCCAGGTGCTGGTCTGGCAGGACTTCGCCGGCCTGCGCGGCGGCCCGATGCCCCGCTTCGTCAAGCAGTACGCCGATCTGCGCTCGGTCCTCACCGGCGCCGCCCAGGCCTACGCCGCCGACGTCGCCGCCGGGACCTTCCCCGCGGAGGAGCACACCTTCGAGCGGTGACCCCGCAGGGGTGAGTCGCTCGACGTCAGCGGACCACACCGGCGTGTTGCTGATCATGCAATTCGTGCGCGGACACCGTCCGCTCACGATGAGCAGGAAGCGCACGAATCGCATGATCAGCAACGGTGTGTGCGTGCGGCTCCGAGCTGCTCGGCCAACAGGCTGCGCGCCTCCACCAGCGAGGGCCCGTACCAGGTCAGGTGCCGCCCGCTCACCAGCGCGACGTCGCGGCCCGGGAACGCCTCCGGCCCGTCGTCGGCGGTGAAGGCGTAGGGCTCGTCGGGCAGCACGACCAGCTCATGTGGCGGCAGCGCGGCTGCAGCACTCACGTCCACCTTGGGGTAGCGCTCGGCGTGGTCGGCGAGCACGTTGTCCACGCCGAGGCGGGCCAGGACGTCGCCGGTGAAGGTGTCGCGCCCCACCGCCATCCACGGGCGGCGCCAGATCGGCACGACGGCCCGGCGGCGCGGGCCCTCGTGCGGCGCGCGCCACACGTGCTCTGCCGCGTCCAGCCACGCCGGCCGCGGAAGCCGGCAGGCGACGGTCAGCATCCGGTGCAGCGAGGCGATCCCCTCGGGCACGGTGCGCACCCGGGTCACCCACACCGCTGCGCCGGCGGCCCGGAGCGCCTCGAGGTCGGCCGGCCGGTTCTCCTCCTCGTTGGCCAGCACGACGTCGGGACGCAGGTCCATCACGTCGCCCACCCGCGGGTTCTTGGTGCCGCCGATGCGTGGGAGGTCCAGGTCCTCAGGGTGGGTGCACCAGTCCGTGCAGCCCACGAGCAGGTCTCGGTCGATGGCCAGGCCGGTGGCCGCCACGGCCTCGGTGAGCGAGGGCACCAGGCTCACCACCCGCGTCACCGTCGAGGGAAGGTCGACGGGAGCGCCGAGGTCGTCGGGCTCTCTCATCAGGCGTCCGGCTCCTCGTCGAGGTCGTCTCGCAGCACGGCGTAGACGGCGAGGTCACGGCGCTCCCCCAGCCGCTCCTGCGCACCCCGCCGGACGCCGGCGAGGGTGAACCCGGCCCGCTCCAGCGCCCCGCGCTCGGCCACCTTGTCGACGTCGGTGCTCGCCTCCACCCGTGCCACGTCGGTGGTGGTCAGCAGGTGCCGGGCCAGCAGCCGCTGCGCCGCGGCGCCGTGGCCGAGACCCCGGTGGGCAGGACGCAGCCAGATGCCGGTGTTCCAGGCTCGGGAGCCCAGCGTGGGCCCGTAGGAGACCAGGTGCCAGGACATCGTCCCCACCACCTCGCCATCGGCCTGGTCGGCGCCGACACGGCGTAGGACCGCGCGCACCAGGGTGGCCGGGCGCTCGCCGAACGGGCCGTCGCCGTAGTCCTCGAACCCGCCGGGGACCCGCTCGGCGTAGAGCTCGCCGAGGTCCGAGCCGCCGTCATCGGGCAGCACCTCCAGCGCGAGCACCCCGTCGGTCGCCACCGCCTCGTCGACGTCGGGACCTGCCTGCCGCCGGTCGCTCATGCCGCCGATCCTGCCAGCCGGCAGGGAGAGGCCGGTGGGCGGCCGCGAACCGCCCGGGGGCGTCCCGCGCGCCGCGCCCCGCCACGAGCCCGCGGCGCCCTACCCTGCCGCCGGGGCGGGCGGCACGGCACGGGGCCGTGGCCGTACGGGGTGCGAGAGGGTGGGGACGTGGACGCGTCGCGTGCGGTGCTGCTGCGGCACGTGCTGGAGAGCACGCCGTGGGTCGAGCGGACCCGGTCGTTCGCGCAGTCGCTGCGCACCAGCACGCGCCATCCCGGTGGCCTGCTGCTCGTCGGCACGCCTCAGGAGGAGCCCTGGCACCTGGCCGCTCACCTGGACGACGAGTCGCGGCTGGCGGACCTGCCCGAGCTCTCGCCCACCCTGGTCCGCTGGGCACCCCCGCCGGGCGCGCCGGCCCACCTGGCGGTAGGGCTGGACCGGCTGGAGGCCGCTCGCCGCGGCGAGACGCTGTTCGTCGTCGCTCCCGACGCCGCGCCGGAGGCCCTGCTGGAGCGGGTCTCGGACGCCAAGCGGCTCGGGGCGACCGTGCTCAGCCTGGACGCCGGCGACCCGGAGCTGGCCGGGCTGGCCCACGACGCGCTCTCGGTGCCGCCCAGCAGGCTCCTCGTCCCCCGCTCCACGCTCGAGGTGGATGAGCCGGAGCTGCTCGACGCCGCCGTCTCCCTCGACGTCGTCTCCCACCTGGTGAGCGTGGCGGCCGGCGAGCCGGTTCAGGGCACCACCGTCCCGGGCCGCGGGCGCGGCTTCCGCGACCGCCTGGCGCGGGTGCTGGAGACGGTGAGCGGGCCCGCTCCGCGCCGCTGATCCGGAACCTGTCCGCCGGTGCGCGGAAACGAGGTGACGGCGCCGGGTTCAGCCCCGACACTGGCCCCTCGTGACCGATCCGCTCCCCGTCGAGTCGCGCGCCGGCGCCGACCCGCTGGCCGCCGTACCCCTGCACGGCGGGACGGCGGTCCAGCCGCCAGAGCAGCCGCAGCAGCCGGACGGTGGGGGCTGGCGCCGACGGCTGGCGGCGGCGCGCCTGGACGTGCGGCCGCTGCGCGACTCCCGCGACTTCCGGCTGCTGTTCGCCGGCGGCTCGGTGTCCTTCATCGGGTCGATGGTCACCTTCGTCGCGGTGCCTTACCAGGTCTACTACCTCACCGGGAGCACGGTGGCGGTCGGCCTGCTCGGCGCCGCCGAGCTGGTGCCGCTGATCGCCTTCGGCCTCTACGGCGGTGCCCTGGCCGACGCGGTGGACCGGCGACGGATGGTCCTGCTGACCGAGATCGCGTTCACCGTGGTCTCCGCGCTGCTGATGCTCAACGCCCTGCTCACGCGCCCGCTGGTCTGGCCGCTCTACGTGGCCGCCGGCGTGGTGGCGGCCCTCGACGGCCTGCAGCGGCCCTCCCTGGACGCACTGATCCCGCGGATCGTGGCGCACGACCAGCAGCCGGCGGCCGCGGCCCTCTCGAGCCTGCGCATGAACATCGGCACCATCCTCGGCCCGGCGCTCGGCGGGCTGCTCGTGGCCACCTGGGGCGCCGCGTCGGCGTACGCGGTCGACCTCGTCTCGTTCAGCGCCTCGCTGCTCGCGCTGTGGCTGATGAAGGCGGTGCCGCCGCCGTCGGGAGCCGAGGCGCCCAGCCTGCGGGGCATCGTCGACGGACTGCGCTACGCCTGGTCGCGCCAGGAGCTGCTGGGCACCTACGTCGTCGACATGGCCGCGATGGCGTTCGCCATGCCGATCGCCCTGTTCCCCGCCGTCGCCGAGAAGGTGCTGCAGGAACCGTGGACGCTCGGGCTGCTCTACAGCGCGGGATCCGTCGGCTCGCTCCTGGCCACGGTGACCAGCGGGTGGACCAGTCACGTGCACCACCACGGCAGGGCAGTGGTGTGGGCGGCGGCTGCGTGGGGGGTGTTCATCGCCCTGTTCGGCCTGGTGAGCGACGTCTGGCTCGCGCTGCTGCTGCTGGGGCTGGCCGGTGCGGCCGACATGGTCAGCGGGCTGTTCCGCTCCACGATGTGGAACCAGACCATCCCCGACGAGCTGCGCGGGCGGCTGGCCGGCATCGAGCTGCTCTCCTACTCCACCGGCCCGCTGCTGGGCCAGGCGCGTGCAGGTGGCGTGGCCGCGGCGTGGACCATCCGCGGTTCCATCGTCAGCGGCGGGCTGCTGTGCGTCGGGTCGGTCGGACTGCTGGCGGGTGCGCTGCCGCGGTTCCGCCACTACGACGACCGCACCAACGAGCACGCCGTGGCGCAGCGTGCGGCGCGGCAGACCTCCGACGCGGCGTAGAGCTCCGAGCGGTACAGAACTCCGACCAGCGGTAGGAGGGTTTGGCTCTGGAGGGGTCGGCAAGGGATAGTCGGAACCGGCGACACGTGCGCGCAGCAGGGCGGCGGTGCTGGTGGGCCTTGCCGCGCAGGTGCGATCGTGGTTTCCGACCTCGTCCGCCTCCTGGCGGACCTTCCATCCGTAGGAGGCACCCCCGTGGCAGCGAAGTTCGTCCTGTCGAAGACCAGGGCCGGCAAGTTCCAGTTCCAGCTCGTCAACAACGGCAAGGTCCTCGCCACCTCCGAGGCGTTCGCGAACAAGCCGGCGGCCGTGCGGGCCATCAACTCGGTGAAGACCTCGGTCGGCAACGCGGTGACCGAGGACGCGACGGTCACCGCCTCGAAGGCGGCGACGGCTGCGACGAAGACCGCCACCACCACCAAGACCGCCACCACGAAGACTGCTGCCACCAAGAAGGCCACCGGCGCGGCCAAGGCTCCGGCCAAGCGCACCACCAAGGCGACCGCCACGAAGTCGACGGCCACGAAGTCCGCTGCGACGAAGACCGCTGCAGCGAAGCGCAGCACGGCGAAGACCACCGCCAGCAAGACCACCGCCAGCAAGACCGCCGCGGCTCGGCCCGCCAAGAGCGTCGCCGCCACCACGGCCAAGCGCACGACCAAGCGGGCGCCCAGGAAGGCCTGAGCACCGGACCGACGCGCGAGGGGCGGGACACCGGTCGGTGTCCCGCCCCTC
>JBQCIO010000367.1:0-7047 GCA_051953655.1 Motilibacteraceae bacterium | reverse complement strand
CGCCGGCCCGCACCGCCTCGGCCACCGGCGCCATGAGCGCGTCCGGCACCACGACGGCCACCCGCCCGTCGCCGACGGACGCCGCCTCCTGCGCCGCGACGTCCACGACGGCGGCCGCGAGGCCGGCGTCGGCGCGGACCGCCCGCGGCTCCACCCCGGCCGCCCGCACCGAGCGGGCCGGCGCGAGGCCGGGCGCGACCGCCGCGAGCACGTCGGCGGCCACGGCCATGACCTCCTCCGGCGTGCGGTAGTTGACCGTGAGCTCCTCGACCCGGCGTCGGTCGGCCGGGGCGAACGGCGAGAGCACGTCCTGCCACGAGTCCGCCCCGGCGCTGCTGCCGGTCTGCGCGAGGTCGCCCACCACGGTCATCGATCGGGACGGGCAGCGACGCACCAGCGCCCGCCAGGCCATCGGCGAGAGCTCCTGCGCCTCGTCCACCACCACGTGCCCGAACGCCCAGGTGCGGTCGGTGGCCGCGCGCTCGGCGGTGGTCAGCCGGGGTCCGGTCTCGCGGTAGCGAGCGGCCAGCTGCTCGGCGCTCACCATCCCGCCGCCCAGCCCCATCGCGGACAGGGCCTCGCGGGCGTAGCGCTCCTCCTGCGCCAGCTCGCGGGCGCGGGCCGCGGCCACCGGGTCGTGCTCGGGCAGGTCGCCGAGCAGCTCGGCGGCCTCGTCCAGCAGCGGCACGTCGCCCTCGGTCCACTCGTCGGGCGACCCTGGGGTGCGCGCCCGGCGCAGCAGCCGCTGCTCGACGTCGGAGAGCAGTCGCCGCCCGGCTCGCGACAGCGCGCCGGGGTCGGCGTAGAGCTCGCGCAGCAGCTGCTGCGGGGTGAGCAGCGGCCACAGGTCGTCGAGCAGCTGCTGGACCGCGCGCTCCTCGCGAAGCTCGTCGCGCAGGTCGGCGATGTCCTCGGCGTCGAGCACCCGGGAGGCGCCGCCGGCCAGCTGCCGGGCGTACTGCTCAGCCAGCCCGGTGAGCAGCTCCTTGGCGAAGGTGGCCCGGGCCGGGTTGTGGCCGCGCCGGTTGCGCCGCGCCTTGCTGCGGGCGCGGTCGGCGGCCTGCCGGGTGACCACCAGTCGCGCCGAGTCCAGCAGCACCTCGACGTCGGCGCGGGGCAGCCGCTGCCGCTCGCGGACCGCGTTCTCGACCAGCTTGGCCATCCGCAGGTCGCCCTTGAGCCGGGCCACCGCGTCGGCGTCGACGGCGGTGGCGGTGAGCCCGGGCAGCAGTCCGCCCACCGTGGTGAGCACGACGTCGGTCTCGCCGAGCGAGGGCAGCACCTGCTCGACGTAGCGCAGGAAGGTCGGGTTGGGACCGACCACGAGCACGCCGGCGCCGCGCAGCCGCTCGCGGTGGGTGTAGAGCAGGTAGGCCGCGCGGTGCAGCGCCACCGCCGTCTTGCCGGTGCCCGGGCCGCCCTGCACGACCAGCACGCCGCGCAGGTCGGCGCGCACCACCCGGTCCTGCTCGGCCTGGATGGTGGCCACGATGTCGCGCATCCGGCCGGTGCGCGCCGCCGACACCGCGCTGAGCAGGGCGCCCTCGCCGGTGAGGGTGGAGCGGTCGGCCTCGTCCAGGGCGTCGAGGTCGAGCACCTCGTCGTCCAGGCTGGTCACCTGCCGGTCCCGGGTGGTGATGTGCCGGCGGCGGACGACGCCCTCCGGGTTGGCCGCGGTCGCCTGGTAGAAGGCGGCGGCGGCGGGGGCGCGCCAGTCCACCAGCAGCTGGTCGTACTCGTCGTCGGAGAGCCCGAGCCGGCCGACGTAGCGGCGGGCGCCGTCCTCGAGGTCGAGCCGGCCGAAACACAGGCCGTTCTCCACCGCCCACAGCTGGGCCAGCCGCTCGCTGTGCAGGGTGTCGAACGCGTCGCGCTCGCTGAGCGCCTGCGGGGTCTCGGCCGAGCCCTGCGTGCGCACCGTGGTCAGGGCCTGCTCGGTGCGCGCCCGGAGGAAGTCCAGCCGGGCGTAGAGGCGGTCGACGTAGGCCTGCTCGAGCGCGAGCTCGGCGCCGCTGGCGGGCAAGGGCGGGTCTCCTCGGGCGGGGTCTGCGGGGGCGCTGCCGGACCGGGCGACGGGGGCGCTCAGGTCCGGCGGGCGTAAGAGCCTGCCACGTCCGGACCGCTGCTGCCGAACGGGCCGGCGCGCCCGGTGTGCTCGCCTACGCCGACGGCATCGGGCTGGCCAGCTCCCACTGCCGGCGCAGCCAGGCGTGCACCGGTCCGGGGTCGCCGGCCGTGTGCCGGACGTGCCCGTGCTCGCCGCCCAGCCGGGCCTCGGCCCCGGGCAGGTGCGCCGCGAGCCACCGGCCGTGCGCCGGCGGGGACATCTGGTCGTGCGAGCCGTGCACCACCAGCACCGGGCAGCGGACGTCGGCGACGTCGAAGCCCCACGGCCGCAGCAGCGCGAGGGTGTCGTCCAGCCACCCGTCCACGCCGTCGGCGAGCGCGGCGGTCTGGCGCGCGTGGACCGAGGCGGCGAACCCGGCCGAGAGCGCTGCGGCGTCGACCGGGCTGAGCTGGTGGGCCAGCTCGCGGTGCAGGGTGCCCGGGGTGCTGGCCAGCAGCCGATCGCGGGCCTCCTCCAGCGTGCTGCGATAGGCCTCCGGGTCGGCGACCGCCTGCTCCAGGGCGGCGCGGCTGGCGCCGTCGCGGCCGGCGGACCACTCCAGGCCGGCGGCGTCGAAGGGGGCGGGGCTGGCCATCACCGCCGCGGCGACGACCCGGTCCGGCGCGAGCGCGGCCACGGCCAGCGCGTGCGGTCCGCCGGCCGACATGCCGTAGGCCATGAACCTCCCGGCCTGCAGCGCGTCGGCCACGACGACGGCGTCGCGAGCGGCGGCGGCGACGGTCCGCCCGGGCACCCGGCAGGAGCCGGGGTAGCCGGGCCGGTCCCAGGCGACCAGCCGCAGGCCCCGGGCCAGGGCGTCCTCGTGGCTGCGCACGGACACCAGCCCCACCGAGGGCATGCCGTGGTGCACGAGCACCGGAGCCCCCGCCGGGTCCCCGGCCTCGCGCACGCGCAGCCGGCGCCCGTCGGGCGTCGCCACGGCGTGCTGGCGGGTCGACTCGTAGAGCTGCATGTCCGGCCGCTGGTCCTGGTGCTGGTCGTGGTGCTGGTCGTGGTGCGGGCGCGCTCCCGATGCCGCGGAACGCCCTCCCCGGACAGGGTGCCAGCGGTGACCCCGACCCGAAACTCGAGTTCGGCCGAGGCGGGCGCGAGGGAGCCCGGCTCGCGACACGATGCATCCTGTGCGTCCACCCGCTGGTTCTCGCCCCTCCGCCGTCGGCGGGTGACGCGTGCTCGTCTGGGTCGCCTGGGCGCTGCTCGCCGTCGCCGCGGCCGTCGCGCTCCGCTGGGCCCTCCGCCGGGTCGACGCCCTGGGGCGGGCGCGCCCCTTCCCGGTCTTCTCGCTGGCGGTGCTGCTCGTCCTGGCCGGGGCCGCCTGGGTGACGGTCTACCGGCACGACGCCCTGCAGCGGCGGCTCTCCGACGTCGCGTCGGAGCTGGTCGGGCACCGGGTGGAGGTCGACTGCCAGACGGCGGGGCAGTCGTTCGTGGACGCCACCGGCGACCTCGGTCACGTCCCGTTCCAGAACGGACGTCCGTCGGGACCTGCGCTGGTGAAGCTCGAGCAGTGCACCGCGATCCGTCACTACCTCGACGACCACGGCCGCGCGCCGACCCCCGAGCAGGTCGTCGCGGTGCACGTCCTCACGCACGAGGCGATGCACCTGGCGGGGACGTTGGACGAGGCACGGGCCGAGTGCCAGGCGATGCAGCGCGATGCCTGGACCGCGCGGTTGCTCGGCGCCTCCCCGGGTGACGCGCACGCGCTGGCGGCGGACTACTGGCGCACCGTCTACCCGCGCATGCCCGACGGCTACCGCAGCGGCTCCTGCGCCGCGGGCACGGACTGGGACGAGGGGGGAGCGGACGCGCCCTGGCGCTGAGCCTCGGCATGGGGCCGTCCGGCTGGTGGCCCCGACATGACAGCCCCGACATGACAACCCGACATGACTGGCTCGACATGACCGCCGCGAAGGGGTCCCCTTCCACTGGGCCTTCGTATACAGTTTGTCGCTTGTGAGCATCGTGTCGCGGCAGCCGAAGCTGGGGGAGACGCATCTGCCGCTGCAGTCGGTGGTCTACGAGGAGATCCGCCGCCGGATCCTGCGCGGTGAGCTGCTCCCCGGCACGCGCCTGGTCGAGGACCGGATGGCCGCCGAGCTCGGGGTGTCGCGCAACCCGGTGCGGGAGGCGATCCGGGTGCTGGCCGCCGAAGGGTTCGTCGAGGTCCTGCCCCGGCGCGGCGCCGCCGTGGCGCACCTCGGCGCGGAGGAGGCCGAGGAGCTCTTCGACGTCCGCATGGCGCTGGAGAGCCTGGCCGCCCGGCTGGCCGCGCGGCGCACCGACGAGGGCACCCGCGACCGGATCGAGAGCATCCTGCACTCCGCCGAGGCCGCCTCCGAGGCCGGCGACCAGGAGGCGCTGGTCGTCCTGAACGCCGAGTTCCACGAGGCGGTCATCGAGCTCAGCGGCAACACCTACCTGTCCATGGTGGCCACCCCGGTGCTGCAGCGCGCCCGTTGGCTCTACCAGCAGAGCCTTCCGGTGCGTGCGGCGCACTCGTGGACCGAGCACGTGGCGCTGGCCCGGGCGATCCTCGACGGCGACGAGGTCGCCGCCGAGGCGCACGCCACCACCCACGTCGCGGCCGCCCGCGCCGCCTTCCGGGACGTGAAGCGGGGCTAGCGGCTCGCGGTCTTGGCTCGTATACCGGCAGGGCTCGGCTTCGCGAGTGGTTCGGCGGGTCGAAGGCGCTGGTGACGGGGGGAGCAGGGCGCGGGGCGGTTCCTGTGGCCCGCCAGCGGTCTGAGGCGGCTCGAGTGGAAAGGCGTTGCACGACCCGCCGGTGTGTCGCGCAACAGCTCTCCACGTGACGCCGGACTGCCCGCAGTGTCCGCAGAGTGCGACGGCGATGCACGACACGCCGAGAAAACTCAGCAGCAGCGCCACATTCTGCGCACCTCGACAGCTGCAGGGACCAGCCTGAGCCGGCCACCCACGCACTCCCCGTCATCAGCGCAGCTGCCCTTCCAGTGCCCAGTCGCACCCGGATGTCCGAGGTGAGCAGATGGCCCCGTGGGCGCGATTGATCCGTGGATCCACCGTCATGGCCCCTCCACCCGTCGCCGAGGAGGTGCCGCTCATCGACGGAAGGTAACGATTCGGCTCTCGCCTCTTGTATACGAAGGACGGCTACGCCACAGTAGGCGGGTCCTCGCGAGGCGTTTCTTCGCCCGTGCCCTGAATCGCCGGGAGTGCCCCATGCCTGTGCCCCGTCGTCGGCTGCTCGTCGCTGTGACAGCCGCCGCCCTCTCGCTCGCCGCATGCTCGGGGGGAAGCGGCTCCACCACCGCCGGCGGAGGAGGTGGCTCCACCACCCCGGCCCACGGCACCGACGCCGGCAACGCCAACGTGAAGTCCGGCGGAGAGATGACCTTCGCGCTCGCGGAGGACCCGGACAAGCTCGACCCGACGTTCGCCCGCACGCTGGTCGGCCGCGAGGTCTTCGCCAACCTGTGCGAGAAGCTCTACGACACCGACAAGGACCTCAACATCGTCCCGCAGCTCGCGGCGGCGCTGCCCGAGTTCAGCAGCGACCAGAAGACGGTCACCATCAAGCTGCGCACGGGCATCACCTTCACCGACGGGACCCCCTTCGACGCGACGGCCGTCAAGACCACGCTGGACCGCGACCTGACTGCCGAGGGCTCGGCGCGCACCGCCGACCTGGCGCCGGTCAGCAAGGTCGAGGTCGTCGACCCGCAGACGGTGAAGCTCACGCTCTCCAAGCCCTACTCGCCGCTGGCCGGCGCCCTGGCCGACCGCGCCGGCATGATCATGTCGCCGACCGCGCTCAAGAAGCTCGGCAACGACTTCGGCACCGCGCCGGTGTGCGTCGGACCGTTCCAGTTCGTGAGCCGGTCGCCCGGCAACGAGATCGTGCTGAAGAAGGCGGACAACTACTACGACAAGGACAAGGTCAAGCTCGACAAGCTGACCTTCAAGATCATCACCGATCCGAACGTCCGCCTGGCCAACCTCCGCTCCGGCGACATCGACGCGGCCGAGCGGCTCGCGCCCACCGACGCGCAGCAGGTCTCCAGCAACCCCGACCTCACCCTGGTCACCGCCACCTCGATCGGCTACCAGGGCATCACCGTGAACATCGGCAACGCCAACGGGATCGGCAAGCCGGTCGGCTCGATCAACACGGCGCTGGGCCAGAACGCCAAGCTGCGTCAGGCCTTCGACCTGGCGATCGACCGGGACACGCTCAACAAGGTCGTGTTCGCGGGCCAGTTCGCCCCGGACTGCTCGCCGCTGCCGCTCAAGAGCCCGTTCCGTGACGACACGCCGTGCCAGAAGGCGGACCCGGCCAAGGCCAAGCAGCTGGTGCAGGAGTCCGGCGTCCCCACGCCGGTCCCGGCCACGCTCATCATCGGCACCGACCCGCAGGCCGCCCGCATCGGGCAGGTGCTGCAGGGCATGGTGAAGGCGGCCGGCTTCGACCTCAAGCTGGCCCCGACCGAGTTCACCACCGCGCTCGACCAGACCGACGCCGGAAAGTTCGACACCTTCGCGATCGGCTGGTCCGGCCGGGTCGACCCTGACGGCAACATCTACAGCTTCATGCACACGGGCGCCCCGCTGAACATCTCCGGGATCTCGGACAAGACGATCGACGACGCTCTCGACCAGGCGCGTGCGACCTCGGACGTGGCGCAGCGCAAGGCGCTCTACGCGAAGGCTCTGCAGCAGCAGGCCCAGCTGGAGGGTCTGATCTACCTCTACCACGAGAAGCTCCTCCTCGGGACGTCCAAGAAGGTCGCCGGCATCGCCTACTACGACGACGGCCTGCCCCGCCTCAAGACCGCGGGCTTCGCCGCCTGACACCGGGCGGACCGCGCGGCCGCCCCCCCCGCCGGCGGCGGCCCCCCCGCCCCCCCCCCGTCGCGGCGCCCCCCCCCCCCCCCCCGCCC
>JBQCIO010000366.1:0-23720 GCA_051953655.1 Motilibacteraceae bacterium | reverse complement strand
CCGGCCATTTATTTCGTGTGTTGGCCCCCGCCTTGGGGGGGGGGGCCTCCTGCTGGCTGAGCGAGAAGCTCAGATGCCGGTGAGGGCGAGGTTCAGATGCCCCGAACCTGCTCGGCCTGCGGGCCCTTCTGGCCCTGCGTGATCTCGAACTCGACGCGCTGACCCTCGTCGAGCGAGCGGTAGCCGGAGCCCTGGATGGCGGAGAAGTGGACGAACACGTCGGCGCCGCCGCCGTCCTGCTCGATGAAGCCGAAGCCCTTCTCGGCGTTGAACCACTTCACAGTGCCCTGAGCCATGCGTGTACTGCCCTTCGTGTGTCGGTCGTCCCCGGACACCGTGCCCGGGAACGGTGGTCGCTTGCTGAACCCGATCGACCTTCCGACGCCTGATACAGCGAACGCCCGCGGGGTCCAGGTGTGGTCCGCGGGCGTTGAAGAACGTTCGTGGAACTGCTGAGTGCAACCTGCGGCCACCGTAGCGCCTGAGCGCTGCGGAGCCAAGCCCCACTCTACCCCTCACGTGCGAGTGCCCGGGCCACGGGTCTGCCGCGGCCCGGGCGGTGCGCCGAGGAGCTGGATCGGGGAGGCGCTCAGACGTCCTCGCCGGCCAGCACGTCGTCGGCGTCGACGATGCGGTAGGCGTAGCCCTGCTCGGCCAGGAAGCGCTGCCGGTGGGCGGCGTACTCCTGGTCCAGCGTGTCCCGGCTGACCACGGCGTAGAAGCGGGCGCCGCGGCCGTCGGCCTTGGGGCGCAGCACCCGGCCGAGGCGCTGGGCCTCCTCCTGCCGGGAGCCGAACGCGCCGGAGACCTGGATGGCGATCGAGGCCTCGGGGAGGTCGATCGAGAAGTTGGCCACCTTGCTCACCACGAGGGTGTGCAGCTCGCCGGTGCGGAAGGCCTGGAAGAGCCGCTCGCGCTCCTTGACCGGGGTGTCGCCCTTGATGACCGGCGCGTCGATGTGCTCGCCGAGCAGGTCGAGCTGGTCGAGGTACTGGCCGATGACCAGCACCTGCTCGCCCTTGTGCTTCGCCACCAGCTTCTCCACCACGTGGTTCTTGGTGTCGGTGGTGGCGCAGAGGCGGTAGCGGTCCTCCGGCTCGGCGGTGGCGTAGAGCATCCGCTCGCGGTCGGTGAGGGTGACCCGCACCTCCACGCAGTCGGCCGGGGCGATGTAGCCCTGGGCCTCGATGTCCTTCCACGGTGCGTCGTAGCGCTTGGGGCCGATCAGGCTGAAGACGTCGCCCTCACGGCCGTCCTCGCGCACCAGGGTCGCGGTGAGGCCGAGCCGGCGGCGGGACTGGATGTCGGCGGTGAAGCGGAAGATCGGCGCCGGGAGCAGGTGGACCTCGTCGTAGACGATGAGGCCCCAGTCGCGCTCGTCGAAGAGCTCGAGGTGGGCGTAGACGCCCTTCCGCTTGGTCGTCATCACCTGGTAGGTGGCGATGGTGACCGGGCGGATCTCCTTCTTGGCCCCGGAGTACTCCCCGATCTCCTCCTCGGTGAGGCTGGTCCGCTTGAGCAGCTCGTGCCGCCACTGGCGGGCGCTGACCGTGTTGGTGACGAGGATGAGCGTGGTGGCGCCGGCGGCGGCCATGGCGGCGGCGCCGACCAGCGTCTTGCCGGCCCCGCAGGGGAGCACCACGACGCCGGAGCCGCCGTGGAAGAAGCCGTCGACGGCCTCCTGCTGGTAGGGCCGCAGGGTCCAGCCGTCCTGGCGCAGCTCGATCGGGTGGGCCTCGCCGTCGACGTAGCCGGCGAGGTCCTCGGCCGGCCAGCCGAGCTTGAGCAGGACCTGCTTGATCGTGCCGCGCTCGGACGGGTGCACCGCCACGGTGTCCTCGTCCACCCGCTCGCCCACCAGCGGGGCGATCTTCTTGTTCCGCAGCACCTCCTCGAGCACCGCGCGGTCGGTGGACTCGAGCACCAGGCCGTGCACGGGGGAGTGGAGCAGCTTGAGCCGGCCGTAGCGGTCCATCGTGTCCGCGACGTCGACCAGCAGCGCGTGCGGCACGGCGTAGCGGCTGTAGCGCAGCAGGACGTCGATGACCGTCTCGGCGTCGTGCCCCGCGGCGCGCGCGTTCCACAGGCCCAGGGGCGTGAGCCGGTAGGTGTGGACGTGCTCGGGGGAGCGCTCGAGCTCGGCGAACGGGGCGATCGCCTTGCGGCACTCCCCGGCGAGCTCGTGGTCGACCTCGAGCAGGAGCGTCTTGTCGGACTGGACGATGAGCGGGCCGTCGGTCACGTGGGGGCCTTCCGGTGGGCACTGGCTGCCACCAGTGTCCAACAGAGGGCCCACAGGGGGGCTTCCCGGCGGGGCGGGGCGGGGTCGGGTCTTGACCGTTCTGCGCACACAGGGTCAGGGCTGGAGGCGGCGTGTCGCGGCCCGGTCGGGGCGGCTCGCCGGTGGTTGAGCGGGGGATGTGTGCGCAATTCGGGCCGGGGTGGGCGTCGGGGGGTGCGGTCGGGGGACACGCCCAACGGCGCTGATGACGGCAGCGTCGCCGGTCGGGCGCGTCGGGCGCGTCGGGCCGGCGGGCTTCGGCTTCAGGATCACACCAGCGCCTTTCCCGCAGCGTGACCGCAGGCGGCTGACAAGATCGACTCACCTGGGTGAAGGGCACCCTCAGCCCATAGGTTCGCGTGAAGGGTCCCTTCACCCAATCGCCACCGGCGGTCCGGGAGCTCACATGTCCGGCGGGAGCGTCTCTCGCTGCCACTCGTCGACGTCGAGGAGCTCGTCGCGGTCCTGGGTGGGGATCATGGTCGAGCCCTCGAGCTCCTCCTCCTCGAGCTGCTCCTCGATCTCCGACGCCAGGTGCGGGTCGATCTCTTCCTCGGTGACCTCGTCCCGCTCGTGGTGCAGGTGGGCGTGCAGGCGGTCGTCCATCGCGCACCTCCTCCTCGGCCCCAGCCTCGTCCGTCCCGGAGGGCGGGTCGCGGGGCGGAGGTCCCGCGTAGGGTCCGGCGTCATGCGGGTCGTGGGGCTGTGGCGGTATCCGGTGAAGTCGCTGCGCGGCGAGGCGCTGGCGGCGGCCGACGTCGTCGAGCGCGGGCTGGTGGCCGACCGGGCCTGGGCGGTGCTCGACCCGGACGGGAAGATCGGCAGCGGCAAGAGCACGCGGCGGTTCCGGGCGATGGACGGGCTGCTGGAGCTGGCCTCGGAGCTGCGCGGGGACGAGCCGGTGGTGCGGTTCCCGGACGGCTGCCAGATGCGGCCGGGCGAGGACCTGGACGAGGCGCTGTCCGTGCAGGTCGGGCGCACGGTGCGGCTGGCCGCCGAGGGCTCGGTGAGGCACCACGACGACGGGCCGGTGCACCTGGTCACCACCGCCTCGCTGCGCGCGGTGGCCGAGCTGGTCGGGCACGAGGTGCCGGTGGACAGGTTCCGGCCCAACCTGCTGCTCGACGTCGACGGCTCCGACGCCGAGGCGGAGCTCGACTGGGTCGGGCGGGTGCTGACCGTGGGCGGGGTGCGCCTGCGGGTGGCCGCCGGGATGCCGCGCTGCGTCATGGTGACGATGGCGCAGGCGTCGCTGGCTGCGGACGGGACCGTGCTCAAGGCGGTGACCGAGCTGACCGGCGGCGACCTCGGGGTGTGGTGCACGGTCGAGCAGCCGGGACGCATCGAGCGCGGCGACGTGGCGGTTCTGGCGTAGCTCCTACAGCGCGTCCCGGTCCCACGGGTCGGGCCAGTTGTCCAGCAGCAGCCCGCCGTCCTGCACGAGCACCGTGCCGTTCACGTAGCGGGCGGCGGGGCTGGCCAGGAACACGATCGCGGCCGCGGTCTCCTCTGGCGTGCCCATCCGCCGGGTGGTGCGCAGGCCCATGCCCTCGAGCTGCTCGAGCTCGAGCGCCTCCACCACCTCGCCCTCGTTCTCGCGCATGCCGCTGGTGTCGATGATCCCGGGTGCGATCGCGTTCACGGTCACGTTCTTGGGGCCCAGGAACGAGGCCATGGTGCGGGTGAGGCTGACGACGCCGGCGCGGGCGGCGCCGGAGTGCGCGAACAGGCGGGCGCCACGGTCGAAGGAGTAGACGTGGACCACGTTCACGATCGCCCCGCGGCCGGCCTCGGCCATCGGCTCCATGAACCGGCTGATGACGTTCCAGGTGCCGTTGAGGTTCAGGTCCACGACGCTGCGCCAGCCGTTGTCGCTGATCGCGCTGGGCACGGCGGGGAACTGGCCGCCGGCGTTGTTGACCAGCACGTCCAGCCGGCCCAGCTCGGCGTAGACGCGGTCGCGCAGGGCGTCGACCTCGGCGGTCTCGCGGATGTTGGTGGTGACCGCGAGGGCGCGCACGCCGTGCTCCTCGACCCTGGCGCGGGCGACGTCGAGGGCCTCGGCCCGGCGGCCGGCCAGCACGACGTCGGCGCCGAGGCGGGCGAACGCCAGCGCGGTGGCCAGCCCGATCCCGGTGCCGCCGCCGGTCACCAGGGCCACCTGCCCGCGGAACAGGTCCGGGGCGAAGCTGCCGACGGGGTCCTCGGGGATGGTCATGTGCCGCAGGCTAGGGCCGCGCGGGCGGTCCGGCGGGGATTGGGTGAAGGGCACCTTCTGGCGAACCTATGGGCACAGGGGCACCTTCACCCAAGGGGTCGCTCAGTCCAGGGCGCGGCGGTCGAAGCCGCGGATGCCGAGCGCGCCGAAGCCGGCCAGGGCGGCGAGCAGCACCAGCAGGCAGATCCACGGGGCGATGTGGTCGACCTGCGGGGTGAGCGCGGCGCGGGTGGCCTCGCTGACGTAGGTGAGCGGGTTGAGCGCGGTGACCACCTGGAACCAGCGCAGCCGGTCCAGCGAGGGCCAGGGGTACTGGCTGCAGCCGGTGAACAGCAGCGGGGTGAGCACCAGCGCGAACACGATGTTGATCCGGCTCGGCGTGACCAGCGTGCCCAGCACCAGCCCCATCGCGCTGCCGACCAGCGCACCGAGCACCAGCGTGACGATGAGCAGCGGCGCGGCGCCGGCCGGGAACGGCACCGAGCCGAGGATGAGGATCCCCACCGGGAACATCACCGCGGCGGCCACCAGGGCGCGCATCGAGGCGAACACCATCTTCTCCACCGCGACCCACGACGTCGGCATGGGCGCCAGCAGCCGGTCCTCGATCTCCTTGGTGAAGCTGAAGTCGATGACCAGCGGCAGCGCGGTGGACTGCACGGCGGTGAGGGTGGCGGTGAGCGCGACGATGCCGGGGAAGAGCAGGTCGGCGTAGCCGGCGCGGGCGTAGCCGAGCTCGGTGAGCACCTTGCCGAACACGAACAGCAGGAACAGCGGCTGCAGCACCACCTGGGCCAGGAACACCGGCAGCTCCTTGCCGGTGACGACCAGGTCGCGGCGCAGCACCGCGAGGAAGGTGCCGAGCTGGCTGGGGCGGTGGCTCGTCTGGTTGACGGCTGTCGTGGTGGTCATCGCAGGGCTCGTCCGGTGAGGGAGATGAAGACGTCCTCCAGGCTGGGGCGCCCGAGCGCGACGTCGGTGAGCTCGGCGCCGCGGTCGGTCACGGTGCGGGCCACCGGGGCGACGAGCATCGCGGCGTCGCCGCCGACGTAGAGCCGGGCGCGCAGCGGGCCCGCGTCGGGGCGCTGGGCGGGCGGGGGACCGGCGGGACGGCCGCCGGGGTGCCCGCCGGGGTGGCCACCCGGGTGACCGCCGGGCTGACCGGCCGGCGCGCCGCCGGCTCCGGCGCGCACCTGCTCGACCCGCTCGACGCCGTCGAGGGCGTCGAGCTCGGCCAGCAGCGCGGCGCGGTCGGTGCCGTGCGGGTCGACGCTGACGTCGAGGGTCTGGCTGCCGGGCAGGTTCTTCGTGAGGGCGACCGGGGTGTCCAGGGCGAGCAGTTTGCCGCGGTCCATGATCCCGACCCGGTCGGAGAGCTCGGCGGCCTCGTCCATGTCGTGGGTGGTGAGCACCAGCGTCGTGCCGGCCTCGCGCAGCTCGCGGACGCGGTCCCAGACGAACAGGCGCGCGGCAGGGTCCAGACCGGTGCTCGGCTCGTCGAGGAACAGCACCCGGGGCGAGTGCATGAGCGCCCGGGCGATCATCACGCGCTGGGACTGCCCGCCGGAGAACCGCTCCGGCTTCTCCGACGCCCGGTCGGACAGGCCGAACACCTCGAGCAGCGCGGCGGCCCGCTGCTCGGCCTGCTTGCGGGGCACGCCGTGGTAGGCGGCATGGAAGAGCAGGTTGTCGCGGATGGAGATGGAGCGGTCGAGGTTGTTGCGCTGCGGCACCACGGCCAGCACCGCTCGGGCGCTGACCGGGTCGCGGGCGACGTCGACGCCACCGACCCACGCCTGCCCGCTGGTCGGGCGCGCCCGGGTGGTGAGCACCCCGATGGTCGTGGTCTTGCCGGCGCCGTTGGGGCCGAGCAGCCCGAAGACCTCGCCGCGCTCCACGGCGAAGCTGACGCCGTCGACGGCGTTGGCCGGCGCCTTGGGGTAGCGCTTGACCAGGTCGCGCACCTCGACCTCGGCCACGTGCCTGTTCCTCCCCTGTCCGTGCTGGAGATCTCTGCTCGCCTCACCGTAGGTCGACCCGGCCCGACCCGCCCGTCGAGCGCCGCCGGCCCGACCCCTGACCGATTTGCGCACACAGGAGGCGGTCCTCGCGCGGCGTGTCCCGGCCCTGCGAGGCCGACACGCCGCCTGCCGGCCAGGGGTTGTGTGCGCAATTCGGTCAAGGGCGGGCGCGGGGCGGCGGCCCGGACCTGGCAGGGTGGCCGGTCGTGAGCACTGCGACCGACCACGTCCTCGCCTCCGACCGGCCGCTGGCCGACGTCCTGCAGGCCGCGGCGCTGGGGGACTGGCCCGAGCCGGACGGGCGGGTGGAGGTGG
This sequence comes from Motilibacteraceae bacterium, assembly GCA_051953655.1. GTDB lineage: Bacteria > Actinomycetota > Actinomycetes > Motilibacterales > Motilibacteraceae > JBQCHF01. The sequence continues at coordinate 16,885 of JBQCIO010000366.1, read as the reverse complement.
TGCCGCGGGCGTCGGGCGGCGCGGTGGCGGCAGTGCTGGCGTTCCCGGCGCACTTCGTGGTGGCCGCCGACGTCGACGCCGGCTGGGTCGCCGACCTGCTGCCGGCGGGCGACTTCTGCGCGCCGACCGGCCCCCGGTTCCTCACCGCGCTGGCCGAGCGGGTGGGCGGCGTCGTCGGCTGCGAGGACGCGGTGCTCACCGGGCTGGGCACCGGCGAGGGGCCGCGGCTCACGCGGCCGGGCCGCGCCGACGGCCACCCGCGGCTGGAGCGGGCCAAGGTCTACCGCGAGGACCTGCAGGTGCTCACCACGCCCGACGACGACGCCCTGCTGGTCGTCGCCCGCGGGCTGGCCGGGCGGTGGGAGGCCGCGTTCGAGGTGGAGCCGCAGCACCGACGCCGCGGCCTGGGCCGGGCGCTGGTGGCCGAGGCGCTGCGCGTCGTCCCGGCCGGCGAGCCGCTGTTCGTGCAGGTCTCGCCCGGCAACGCCGGCTCGCTGCGCGCCATCCTGGCCGCCGGCCTCAAGCCGATCGGCGCCGAGGTCCTCCTCGCCCCCGCCGCCCCCACGCCGTGATCAAGCAGAGATGGTGAGCCGACCTCACCATCTCTGCTTGATCACGGCAGGAGGGGGTCAGCGGCGGCGGTAGTAGGGCGGGCGGCGACGCGGGTCGAAGGGCCGCGTCGGCTGGACCTCGCGCCGGGCTTCCGCCTCGACGTCGTCCTCGTCCTCGTCGTCGGGGTCCCCGTCCACGAACGCGACGCCGGTGATGCGGTGCAGGGCGAAGCTGCGCACTTCGCCGCGCAGGTGGTCGAAGGCGCTCACGTGCCCGCCGTCGAGGGCGATCGGCTCGATGACCCGCTGGCTGGCCTGGCCGTCGCCGTTGACGTAGCCGATCCACAGGGGGGACTCGTCGGCGATCGCGGACTGCACCGCGGCCAGGGTGTCGGCGGTGGAGTTGCGCAGCAGCGGGCCGGGCGTGGTCGGCGCCGCGCGACGCGGGGTGGCCGCCACCTTGTCGCCCGCGCGCAGCGCCTTGATCGCGGCGCTGAGCAGGGTCTGCTTGGGAGCCGGCGGCTCGCCGACCAGCCGAGGTGGGCGCTGGCGCGGCGGGGTGCGCCGGGCGTCGGGGCGGCGCACGACGACGTCGCCCTCCGGGGTCTCCGCGGCGGGGGCGTAGCCCATGGCGCGCAGCCGCTCCAGCACGGTGTCGGCCGGGGCCTGCGCGGCCAGCACGGTGGGGGCGAGCCGGCGCAGCCGCAGCTGGGCCGAGCGCCGGTCGGCCACGATCTCGGCCAGCAGCGCCTCGTCGTCGGCGCGGACGTAGGCGCTCGCGGTGCCCACCCGCACCCGGCCGTGCCGGCGGGCGACGTCGTCGACGAGGTAGCTCAGCGGCTGCGGCACCGGGGTGCGGCTGACCCGCGCGAGCAGCCGGTGCACCTCGTCGGCGCTGCGGCCGGCGTCCAGGGCCCGGCGGACCGAGGCCTCGGTGAAGCGGTAGACGGTGGCCCCGCCCTTGCTCTCGACGTCGGCCAGCAGCGCGAGCTCCTGAGCGAGCGGGGTCTCCAGCGGACCCGGGGCGACCGCGGTGAGGTCGGCCTGCAGCAGCACGTGGTCCAGCGGCCTGGGCAGCAGCGGCGCGAGCAGTGCGGCGGCGGTCTCGCGGCCCTGATCCAGCAGCGCGCGCCCCGGCCCGGACACCGCGCCGCGGCCGGTGACGCCGAGCAGCTCGGCCTCGCGCAGGGTCCACGGCACCATCAGCGCGCGCAGCCGGCTGAAGCGGCGGGGCCGGGCCCAGTCCAGCCGGGCCAGCAGCGTCTCCGCGGTGGCGGCGAGCCCGGGCGTCTCCGCGAGGGCACCGAGCAGGCCGGCGCGGATCTCCGGCGCGGGAGCGCGATCGAGGTCATGGCCGAGCGCGGCCACCACCTTGTCCTTCTCGTCGCGGCTCCCCACGGCCCCGGCCACCCGCGTGGTCAGCAGCCAGCCCTCGGCCAGCAGCGCCCAGCGCTCGGCGGTCTCCCGGCCGAGCCAGGTGTCGTAGGCCGGGGTGGGCCACCACTCCTCGTCCACCTCGCCGGAGGCGGCCAGCAGCCCGGCCACGTAGGCCAGCTCGACCACGAGGGCGGCGTGCCACTCCTCGACGTCGAGGCGCTGGGCCAGCCGGCGCAGGTCGCGCACGCCGAGGCCGCCGGCGCGCAGCACCGGCGGCGGCTCGGTGGACCAGTGCTCCAGGACGTCCTCGACCAGCCGGACGATCTCGAAGGCGGCACCACCGGCCGCGTGGTCGACGTCGGCCTCGGCGCGCTCGGTGCCCTCCAGCGCCGGGGGCTCGGGCTCGAGCTGCCGGTGCAGGCGCCCTCCGCGCAGGTGGACGGCGATCTCGCGGGGCAGCGCCACCTGGGTGAGCGAGGTGATCACCAGCAGACCGCGTGCGACCAGCCAGTCGACCGGCGCCTCGGCGTGGGCGACGTCGAGCAGCTCGGTGCGCGGGGTGACGCTGCCGAAGGGCGGGCCCCAGGTGAGGCGGTCGAGCACGTCGCGGGCCCGCGGGTCCGCCTCGGCGACGAGCCGGTCCAGGACCGCCGGGTCGGACAGGTGCGCGGCCAGAGCGTCGGCGCCCGCAGCGGGGTCGCCGGAGGGCGGCAGCCCGGCGTCGGCCAGCAGGGTGGCGATCCGGCTGGGGGCGTAGGTACCGAGCACCTCGCGCAGCGCGGGGCCGAGCCCGGCGGGGGTGGGCAGCAGCTGGCGGGCGGTGCGGACCAGCCGCAGCTCCTGCTCGGGTCCCCAGAGCAGCCCCTGCTCGCGCAGGACGGCCAGGGCCGGGCGCGGGTCGGCGCCGAGCCAGCGCTCGACGTCGGCGGCGGTGGTGGGCTCGGGCAGGGCGGCGACGACGTCGAGCACCTGCAGCAGCCAGCGGTCCAGCCGGTCCAGCGCGCGGCCGGTGCTGGTCTGGGTGGCCGCGCGCACGGCCAGCTGGCCGACGTCGGCGGGCACCGGGGTGAGCAGGTCCGGACGGGCCCGCAGCAGCGCCTCGAGGTCGGCGTCCGAGCGCGCGCGCAGGTCGTCGGCCAGGCTGCGCGGCGCCTCGGGAAGGGCAGGGTCCGGCCGCGAGGCGGGCTGGGAGGTGCGCGGGGACATCCGCTCCACGGTAGTCAACGGGGCGCGGAGCCGCCCCCGGTGGTCGGGCCGGCCGGTGGCGCCGGCGGCGCGGTCAGGCCGAGCCGAGGGCCAGGAAGGCGGCGGCGGTGGCGACCGCGAGGGGGTCGCCGGACTCGGCCGCGGCGGTGCGGGCGGCGAGCAGGGCCTGCGGCAGCGAGGCACCGTCGCGCAGGTGCTCGTGGACGGCGAGCATGAGCGGCACGGTGGCGGCGTCGTTCACCGGCACCACCGAGGCGAGCAGGCCGGCGGTGCCCAGCGGGATCAGCGCGGTGGCCAGGCCCAGCAGCTCGTCGGCGCCGGTGGGCGTGCCGAGGCCGGACTCGCAGGCCGAGAGCACCACCCGGTAGGGGGCGCGGCGCAGCCGGCCGAGGTCGTGCACGGTGAGCGGCCCGTCGTCCATGCGCAGCGCGGAGAACATCGGGTTGTCGGTGCGGAAGTCGCCGTGGGCGGCCAGGTGGGCCAGCGCGGCGCCGTCGATCGCGGCGAGCACCGCCTCCGCCGTGGCCGAACCGTCGCCGAGCACCTGGGCCGACTCCCACAGCTCGGCCAGCGCTGGCACCTCCGCGCCGCCGGTGCCCAGGTCGGGGCCGTGCACGAGGACGATCCCTCCGCCACGAGGCGCGCGGCGTTCCCGGCCCTGCAGCCACACCGACGCCGACGGCGCGACACCCACCTCCCGGCCCTGTAGCGCGGGCAGCAGGCCCCACGGCACCGCGTGCAGCCGGCCGGGCGGCACGACGACGACCGGCCCGTCGCCGAGGTCGTCGGCGGCGGGTCCGAGCAGCACCTCCTGGAGTCGCTGGCCGGTGGGTGCGAGGGCGGCAGCCGCGGAACGTGCCATCAGCTCGCCGGCGCGGCCGGCGGAGGGCCGGGAGACGCGGTGCAGGGTGAAGCGGGCCAGGTCGACCTCGCGCGCCCCGTGGTCCATGTCCCCTACGACGTGGTGCCGGACCTCCATCTCGTCGACGACCAGCGCGTGCAGCAGCCCGTCGATGTCGACGAGCTCGACCAGGCGGGCGCCGCCCAGACCGGCGCTGAGACGTTGGACGGAGAACGCATCGGCCGCCGCCCCGTCGCCCGCGGCGAGCAGCGCGCGGCGGCGCACCGCCTGCTCCACCAGTGAGCGCTCACGACGCAAGGCACCGACCGGCCGTCCCTCCGACAGGGCGTCGGACTCGGCCCGCTGCAACCGGCGCAGCGTGGCCAGGTCCCGCTGCAGCTCGCCGTCGTCCGGCGGGCTGACCGGTGGCAGCGCGAGCGCGGTGGCCCGCCAGCGCTCGGCCCAGCGCAGCAGGAGCTCGGGTGAGCCCGTGCGCAGGGCGTGCCGCAGCGCCAGGGCTGACGTTTCCGCGCCGTGCCGGGTGATCGCCGCGCGAAGCTCGACGGCGCCGAGGCTTCGCCGGTGCTCCTCCAGGGCCTGCAGGCTGCGCTCGCAGGCCGAGAGCACCTCGGCCGGGCGGCGGCCGAGCGCGTCGGCGCGGAGGGCCCAGCCGTGCCAGGCGCGGCTGCGGACCTGGGGGTTCTCCGGTGCGCGCAGGCGCCGGACCACCTCGAGGACTTCCGCCGCCTCGGCCCGCCGGCCCCTCCGCAGGTGGTCTGCGGCGACCAGCAGCGCCGCTTCCACCCGGTCCGCGGCCGGCAGCCGCCCGTTCTGCACCACCTCGAGCAGCCGCGTCCGCTCCCTCCCGGACAGCGCGGCAGATCGAGCGTGGACGGCGGCGGACAGCAGCTGGACCCGGGCGAGGTCAGGCGCCCAGCCTGTTCGTCGTGCGGCCCGCACGGCCAGGGACGCACGGTGTGCGGCCGCTTCGAGATCGCCGACCGCCAGCGCGACTTCGGTGGCCTGCCGGGCCACGAAGCACGCCTGGTGGTCCGGAAGAGCGTCCAGCTGGGCCACGGACTCGGCCAGCAGCTCGTTCGCGTCCACGACGAGGCCGGCCCGCAGCAGCGCCTCACCCAGGTCCGCGTGGATGACGGGGCTCTCGCCGCCCAAGGCCAGGTAGGCGACTCGTGCCTTCGAGAGCAGGCGCAGGGCCGAGACGAGGTCGCCCTTGAGCAGTGCGGCGTAGCCGAGGTTGTGCACCGAGCGCATCGCGCTGTTGGCCTCACCCAGCTCCTCGAAGACTGCGTTGGAGTACTCCCAGTCGTGCTCCGCTCGATCCAGCCGTCCCAAGTGGAGCCAGCTCAGAGCGCGGTTCTGCCGCGCGAGCGCCTCCCAGCGCCGGTCGCCGTACCGGGCGAAGCTGCGCGCCGCTGCGGTGAGCTCCCGGACGGCCTCGTCGTGCCTGCCGTGGTGCTGAGCGAGGACGGCGGCGCGGCGCATGCGCACGCGGGCCCGCTCGACCCCGGTGGCCCGGGACTGCGCCAGTGCGAAGACCGACTCGGCTTGGCGGTTCCGTCCCAGATACATCAGGACCGTGCCGAGGGTCGCACCGATGTCGGCCGCGCGGTCGTTCCACCCCTGACGCTCTGCAAGTCGCAGTCCGGCCCGCAGCGCAGCACTCGCCTCCCGCAGCTGGCCGCGGTCCCGCATCACGATCCCGAGGGCGTGCAGCGCGAAAGTCCGTGCGCGTCCGTCGCTGGACGTCCGCAGGAGCAGGTCGGCAGCTGCCAGCGCCTCGGCCGGGTGGCCGAGGGCGAGCGGAAGCAGGTCGGACGGGTCCTCGACCAGGTGCGCCTCGACCAGGCCCGGACCGCTCTGCACCCGGTCAGGCTAGGGCCGGTATCAACGGGCGCTGGTAGAACCTCTGGCATCTGGGGGCACCAGCGGTCTCGAGGAGGGGGAGGGCATGACGGCGAGCAATCCGGAGCAGGGGTCCAGTCGTTTCCAGGAGGAGGTCGAGCGGGTCAAGAGGGCTGCACGGCGCCGGCCGCACCACGCCTTCGACCTCGGGGTGGCGCCCAACACGTGGGTCGAGGACGGGCGGGCGAACTACCTGTTCAAGGAGAGCCAGGTACTCGTGCACGACGTCGACCTCGAGCGGGTGATGACGTGGCTGCGGGAGCACGACGCCGATCCGCGGGAGGAAGACCCTCTGATCAACGGCGTGACCCTGGTGGGTGTCACGGTGGATGATCTCGAGGCACTGCTCGAGCAGCTCGACAACCGGTTCGGCGTCGGCGTCGTGACGCCCAACCACGTGCTCGACGTGCAGCCCGTCGGCGGTCTGTGTCCCGCGACCGAGCCGGTGCCGGCCTCCGTCGACGCCCGCTGGCCGCTGGCGCACGACCCTTCCCTGGGGCAGGGCGTGCGGGTGGCCGTGGTCGACACGGGCTTCCTGATCAAGTACGCCAGCGACCCGCAGACGCCATGGCTGGCGGGGGTCGACACCGACGCGTCGGACCCGGACGACGACGCCTACCTTCCGGACGGCCGCATCGCCCCCTACGGCGGCCACGGCACCTTCTCCGCCGGCGTCGTGCTGTCCACCGCACCGGCGGTGTCGGTCACGGTCGACGACGTGCTGGTCGGCGGCGTCGTCGACGAGGCGACCATCGTCAAGCAGCTGGTGCAGGCGCTGGCCAAGAGCCCGGACGTCATCTCGCTGTCGGCGGGCGCCTACACCCGCAAGAACGTGCCGCCCAAGGCGTTCACCGCGTTCTACGACCACCTGCTCAAGCACCACAAGGGCGTCGCGCTGGTGGCGGCGGCGGGCAACAACGGCGGGCGGGAGCCGTTCTGGCCGGCGGCGTTCCCGTGGGCGCTGTCGGTCGGGGCGCTGACGAAGAGCGGGGACCGGCGCACCAGCTGGACCAACCACGGCGGCTGGGTCGACGTCTACGCGCCTGGTGAGGACTTCGTCAACGCCTTCCCCACCGGCGACTACGAGGACCTGGAGGGGGAGGTGCGCAGCTTCACCGAGCCCGCGGCGCTGTGGAGCGGCACCTCCTTCGCCACCCCGCTGGTGGCGGGCCTGGTCGCCCGTCGGATGGCGCTGACGGGCGAGAACGGGCAGGAGGCGGTGGAGTCGCTCAAGCGGCTGGCGCAGCTCACGTTCCTGCCGGGCGTGGGGCCGCGGCTGCTGCCCTGAGTCCCGACCCTGACTTCCGAGGCCGCCAGCGGGTAGGTGAAGCCGCGTGACGAGCAGCGACGCCGCCCCGCAGACGCCCGAGCCCGAGCACGCCGCCTCCGGCGCCACCATCACCCCCTACGAGGACGGTCCGCTGGTGGTGCGCGGCGACGTGCGGATCACCGCGCCCGACGGGACGGTCGTGGACCCGGGCCGGGAGACGTTCGCGCTGTGCCGCTGCGGGCGGTCGCGGCGCAAGCCGTTCTGCGACGGCAGCCACCTGGCGGCGCGCTTCCGGGCACCGGCCGGTGACGGGCGCCCGGAGGCGCTGCAGGGGCGGCTGGGTGCGCGCCGGGACGCGCAGCGCGAGTCCGACCCGTCGTAAGAGATCAGGCGGCGGCGTTCTGGGCGGCTTCGTCGTCCAGCGCGCCCCACTGGTCCATCAGCCGGGTGGCGAAGCGGGCGTCGAGAGCCAGCGTGGCGGCCGCGCCGAGCAGGATCTCGTGCCCACGCTCCGGGTTCTCCGCGGCCCAGCTGCCGCACAGGTCGACGGCGGCCAGCTGCTCGTGCACCGCATCGGCCTCGACGTGCTCGTCGAAGTAGCCGGTGGCGGAAGGGCTCTGGCCGAGCCGGCGCAGCCCCTCGGCGTAGCGGGACATCGGCAGGCTGCTGGTCATCTCCAGCGAGGCCAGGTGGCCGAGGCAGGCACCGACCTGCCGGGCGTGCAGGCCCAGGAACGACATCAGGTTCAGCGTGGCGAACGCCTCGGCCAGCGTGACCGGCCAGTGCGCGCCGTAGGTGTCGTCGAGGTCGAGCGCGCGCATCGTGCGGGCGTAGAGCTCGCTGTGCGCCTCGCCGGGTCGGCCGTTGCCGTACTCGTCGGACTGGATCTCCACCAGCGCGGACTTGGCCCGGCCGGCCACGTGCGGGATGGCCAGGGTGTGCGGGTCGGCCTCGCGCAGGTGGTAGGCCGAGCGCTGGATGACGTAGTCCCGCACCTGGTCCAGGGTCGCCTCGCGCAGGACGTACCTCGACATCGACGGACCGCCGTCGTGCGCCACCAGCCCGCGCAGCCCGGCGACGACGTCGGACCCCGGCTCGAGGGGCAGGCCGGCGGCGTCGGCGAAGGACGCGGCCTCTGCGCGGACCGCGTCGTGGAAGGCGATCTCCAGCACCCGGCGGACCGAGATCAGCGCCGCGTTCCACTCCAGGTCCTCCGCGGCGTCGTCGAAGCCGCGGAAGTGCGGCTCGTAGAGGACCGCGAGGGTCAGCTGGACGTCGTCGTCGGCGAGCAGGTCGGTGCTGGAGTCCGCCGCGCGGCGGGCCAGCCGGCGCAGCCGCGGACCGACGACGTCGCCGGATCGCATCGCGCTGATGACGGCCTCGCTGAGCGGGCCGCGGGACGGGGGTAGGAGCACGGGCGGGCCTTTCGACGACCTCCGGGACGAGTCGTCGTGGTACCCGCCAGGGAGGGCGGCAACCGAGCAGCAGTCGCTGCGCCCGTGGCTCAGGGCGCGGTGATGGTCGGCACCGGGGCCGGGGGCACCACCTTGTCCAGGGGGATCTCGTCGGTGGTCACGCCGTTGGCCGCGGCCGGCAGGTGCCGCTCCAGCCGGAGCGCGACCACGGACAGGAACGCGCAGCCGAGCAGCAGCAGCGCGACGAACAGCAGGCTCATCCGGGCCTGCAGCAGGAAGCCGGCGGTGGCCGGGGCGACGATCGCGCCGACCTGGAACGCCGTGGACGCGGCCGCGTTGTAGCGCCCGCGCAGCCGGTCGGTGGCCAGGGAGTTGGTGAGGGCCGGCGCCACCGGGGAGAGCAGCGTCTCGCCCAGGCCGAAGATCACCAGGCTGGCCACGAGCAGCACGGCCGACAGCCACGTGCCGGGGACCAGCCCGGCCAGGCCCATGACCAGCCAGGCCACCGCCCACACCCCGCCGAGCACCGCCATGACCCGGGTGCGGCGGCGGCCCTGGATGCGGGAGATGACGAGCATCTGGAAGACCACGATGGCCGCGGTGTTGCCGGCGAAGGCCAGGCCGATGGTGCGGGTGGACGCCTCGCCGACGGTGCGGGCGAAGCCGGTCCAGCCGGCCTCCATCATCCCGTAGCCCACCAGGGACGAGGCGAAGCTGAGCAGCAGCGCCCGGCGGAACGGGCTGTCGGCCAGCACCTCGCGGTAGGAGCCGGGCTCGCGGCGGTGCTCGGCGTGCGCGTTGCCGACGTGGCGCAGCGGGCCGAGCAGGATGGCCAGCGGGGCCAGGAAGCTCAGCCCGTCCATGACGTAGATGAGCTGGAACGTCCCCGGGTGGGTCACGGTGACGAAGGCCGCGCCGGCGATGCCGCCCACGCCGATGCCGGCGTTGAGCAGGCTGAAGGACAGCCCGAAGTACCGCTGCCGCCTCTCCTCCGGGACGATCGTGGACACCAGCGCCTGGTTGGCCGGCCAGAACGCGGCGTGCCCGACGCCGACCAGCCCCTGGGCCAGGAACGCCAGCGGCGCGGTGCGGACCTGGGACATCAGGAGCATCCCGATGACCTGCGCGGACAGGGCTGCCACCTGCACCCGGCGGGCGCCGAACCGGTCGATGAGAACGCCCATCGGCCCGAGCAGCACCAGCGCGACCACCGCCGGCACCGCCGCGATCAGCCCCACCGTGGACAGCGGCAGATGCCGCACGTCGTGCAGGTAGACGACCAGGAACGGCAGCGCGAGGCCGGCCCCCAGGGCGTCGATGGCGACGCCGACGAGCAGCACCCGGGCGTCGCGGGGGAGGGCGGGGGCGGAGGCGGTGGACCGGGTGGGTCGGTGCAGGAGCGGCATGGCGCGGACAGGGTCGCACGCAGGGGTGACAGGAGTCGAACCGGTTTCGGTCCTTACCGCACGTGCTGGTCAGGAGCGCTGGCGCACCGGGCCGTCAGGCCGCTGCCCGATCCCCTGGTGGGCGGGCCCGGACGACGGCAGGATGCGGTGCACAGGTGCTACGACGTCGTGGCGCCGCGCCCGACCGCGGAGGTGCTTCGTGCTCGCCAAGCCCGCCCTGTCCTACGCGTCCGGCACCTCGGACGTCCCACTGCTCGGGGTGACCATCGGGGAGGACTTCGAGCGGACCGTCGCTCGCTTCGGCGACCGGGAGGCCCTGGTCGACTGCACCACGCAGCGGCGGTGGACCTACTCCGAGCTCGACGTCGAGGTGGACGAGGTCGTGCTCGGGCTGCTCGAGCTGGGCGTGGCCAAGGGCGACCGGGTCGGCATCTGGGCGCCCAACTGCGCCGAGTGGGTGCTGGTGCAGTACGCGACCGCGAAGATCGGCGCGATCCTCGTCAACGTCAACCCGGCGTATCGCACGCACGAGCTGGAGTACGTGCTCAACCAGTCCGGTGTGAAGGTGCTCGTCTCGGCGGTGGCGCACAAGACCAGCGACTACCGCGGCATGGTCGAAGAGGTCCGCGGCCGCTGCGCGGCGCTGGAGCACGTCGTCCTCATCGGCGAGGACTCCTGGCGCGACCTGGTCGAGCGCGGCGGGCGGGTGGACCACATGCGCCTGGAGGAGCGGATGGCCACCCTCTCCTTCGACGACCCGATCAACATCCAGTACACGAGCGGCACCACGGGTTTCCCCAAGGGGGCGACGCTCTCCCATCACAACATTCTTAATAATGGCTACTTCGTCACTGAATTGATCGGCGTCACGCACGAGGACCGGCTCTGCCTGCCGGTGCCCTTCTACCACTGCTTCGGCATGGTGATGGGCAACCTCGGCGCCACCTCGCACGGCGCCGCTATCGTCATCCCGGCGCCGTCGTTCGACCCGGCCGCCTCGCTGCAGGCCGTGCAGGACGAGCGGTGCACCGCGCTCTACGGCGTGCCCACCATGTTCATCGCCGAGCTGGGTCTTCCCGACTTCGCCTCCTACGACCTGTCGTCGCTGCGCACCGGGATCATGGCCGGCTCGCCGTGCCCGGTGGAGGTGATGAAGCGGGTCATCGCCGAGATGAACATGCACGAGGTGGCGATCTCCTACGGCATGACGGAGACCTCGCCGGTCTCCACCCAGACCCGCCGCGACGACGACCTGGACCGGCGCACCGCCACCGTCGGCCGGGCGATGCCGCACATCGAGGTGAAGATCGTCGACCCGGCCACCGGTCTGGTGGTGCGCCGCGGCGAGCCGGGCGAGCTGTGCACCCGGGGCTACTCGGTGATGCTCGGCTACTGGGAGGAGCCGGAGAAGACCGCCGAGGCGATCGACCCCGCCCGCTGGATGCACACCGGCGACCTCGCGGTGATGCGCGAGGACGGCTACGTCAACATCGTCGGCCGGATCAAGGACATGGTGATCCGCGGCGGGGAGAACGTGTACCCGCGCGAGATCGAGGAGTTCCTCTACTCCCACCCCGACATCGCCGACGTCCAGGTCATCGGCGTGCCGGACGCCAAGTACGGCGAGGAGCTGATGGCCTGGGTGCGGATGAAGGACGGCCGCGAGGCGCTGACGGCAGAGGCGGTGCGCGAGTACTGCACCGGCAAGCTCGCCCACTACAAGATCCCGCGCTACGTGCACGTCGTCGACGCCTTCCCGATGACGGTCACCGGCAAGATCCGCAAGGTGGAGATGCGCGAGGAGTCCGTGCACCTGCTGGGGCTGGAGGACGTCGCCGCGCAGCAGCACGCCTGACCGGCGCCAGGAGGGCAACGGCGATCAAGCGGGGCGGCCGGCGGGGCGTCAGATTCGGGGCATGAGCGTGGCGACCGACACCTTCGGGCGGTTCCTCGACGTCCTGGCGCAGAGCCTGGACGAGCCGGACACCGCCCCGGAGCAGCTGGCCGCGCGCCTGCACCTGTCCCGCTCGCACGTGCACCGGCTGGTGCTGGCGGCCTCGGGAGAGCCGCCTGCGGCGCTCCGCCGCCGGGTGCTGCTCGAGCGGGCCGCGTACCGGCTGCTGGCCTCCGACGTCGGCGTCCTCGACGTCGCGGTGGAGGCCGGCTACGGCAGCCACGAGGCGTTCACCCGCGCGTTCGCCCGGGCCTACGGCGTGCCGCCGTCGCAGTGGCGGCGCGAGCCCGGCAGCCCGCGGATCGAGGGCTCGGGGCAGGTGCACTTCCACCCACCGGGCGGCCTGCGGGTCGCCCCCGCCAGGAAGGTCACCGGGATGGACCTCGTGCAACGCATGGTCGAGCACCACGTCTGGCTGCTCGGGCAGCTGCTGGACCGGGCCGGGCAGCTGAGCCCGGAGGCGCTGGAGGCGCCGATCACGATCTCGGTGGACGGCATCGACGAGAACCCGACGGTCCGCTCGCTGCTGGCCCGGCTGGTCGGGCAGCTGGCGATGTGGAACGCGGCCGTGCGCAACGAGCCCTACGACTTCGACGCCGAGGCGGGCGAAACGCTCGCCGACCTGCGGGCGAAGCTCGGGCGCGAGGGCCCGGAGTTCGTCGACCGCGTGCGCGAGACCGCCCAGGAGGACCGGCTGGACGAGACCTTCGTGGACGCGGTGTGCGAGCCGCCGGAGGTCTTCACCTACGGCGGGATGGTCGCCCACGTGCTCACCTTCGCCGCGCACCGCCGGGTGCTCGTGCTCGGCGCCCTGGCCGACGCCGGCATCACCGACCTCGGCGCCGGCGACCCGATGCGGTGGGTGGCCGAGCCGGCCTGACCGGGTGGGGTCGCGGGCACCTTCGGTTCCCCCACAAGGAGCGAAGGGGCCCACGACCCACATCGGGCGGGGCGGGTGGGCGAGGATCGCCCCGGGGTGCGAGGCTTCCGCCCATGACGGCACAGCCCCTGACGAAGACCTCCAGCGCGCCCACGACGGCCGGCAGCGTGCGGGTGGGGGACCGGGTGCTCCGGCGCGAGGACGCCCGCCTGGTCACCGGCGAGACGCGCTGGACCTCGAACCTGACCCCGGCCGACGCCGTGCACGCGGTCGTCGTGCGCAGCCCGCTCGGTCACGCCCGGCTCACCGGGATCGACACCAGCGCGGCCGCGGCGGCCGAGGGCGTGGTCGCGGTCTTCACCGCCGCCGACCTGCCCGAGGGGCACCGCACCGAGCCGGTGCTCTACCCGACCGACCCGCACCCGCAGCGGCCGCTGCTGGCCACCGACGTCGTGCGCTTCGCCGGCGAGCCGGTGGCGGTGGTGCTAGCCGAGTCCGAGGCCGCCGCATGGGACGCCGCCGAGCTGGTCGACGTCGACTACGAGCCGCTGCCGGTCGTCTCCGACGGGCTGTCGGCGGTGGCCGAGGGCGCTGCCCTGGTGCACGAGGCGCTGGGCAGCAACGTCGTCACCGAGCTGAGCAAGACCCGCGGCGACGACGTCGACGCCGCGCTGGAGCAGGCCCGCCGCGACGGCGTGGTGCTGCAGCGCCGGTTCACCCTCGCCCGGGTCATGTCCGGGGCGATGGAGCCGCGCTCGGTGCTGGCCGCCCCTGACCCCGACGTCGAGGGTGGCTTCGTGCTGCACACGAGCACCCAGACCCCGCACCTGGTCAAGCACCTGCTCACCGTCTCCACCGGCATCCCGGCGGAGCGGATCCGGGTGATCGCGCCCGACGTCGGCGGCGGCTTCGGCGGCAAGCTCGGCTCCTACGCCGAGGAGCACCTGTGCCTGCTCATCGCGCAGCAGCTGGGCCGGCCGGTGGCCTGGATGGCCACCCGGTCCGAGGACAGCGCCACCACCGTGCACGGCCGGGTGCTGGTGCAGGACGTCACCCTGGCCGCCACCAAGGACGGCCGGATCACCGCCCTCGACGTCGACATCCTGGGCGAGGCCGGTGCGTACCTGAGCGCCATCGGCCCGGGCTCGGCGCTGGGCGCGTGGGCGATGTACCCGGGCATCTACCGGGTGCCCGCCTACCGTTTCCACGGCCGCGCGGTGCTGACCAACGGCGCACCGGTGGGCGCCTACCGCGGCGCCGGGCGCCCGGAGGCCACCTTCGCGATCGAGCGGATCGTGGACGAGCTGGCCACCGAGCTGGGCCTGGACCCGGTCGAGGTCCGCCGGCGCAACTGGGCCACCGAGTTCCCGTTCACCAACGGCGCCGGCCTCACCTACGACATCGGCGACTACGCCGCGGCCACCGACAAGGCGCTCACCGCCGCCGGCTACGACGCCCTGCGCGAGGAGCAGCGCACGCGCCGCGAGGCCGGCGACCCGGTGCAGCTCGGCATCGGCCTGTCCACCTACGTCGAGGTCTGCGGCGGCGGGATCAAGCCCAGCCCGGACGCGCGGGAGACCGCCGAGGTGCGGCTGACCCGCGAGGGCGGCGCCGAGGTGATCACCGGCACCTCGCCGTTCGGCACCGGCCACGAGACCAGCTGGGCGCAGATCGTCAGCGACGTGCTGGGCGTGCCGTTCGAGGACGTGAAGGTCGTGCACGGCGACACCACGCTCGCCCCGCACGGCTTCGACTCCTACGGCTCCCGCTCGCTCATCGTCGGCGGCGCGGCGGTGCACGCGGCGGCGGTGGAGGTGCGGGACAAGGCCCGCGAGCTGGCCGCCCGGCTGCTCGAGTGCGACCCCGGCGACGTCGAGCTGGTCACCGACGGCGGCGGCCGGTTCCAGGTGCGCGGCACCAGCGCCGGGGTGAGCCTGGCGCAGGTGGCCGAGGCCTCCTACGCCGCGGACGCCCCCGAGGACGTCGAGCCCGGGCTGGGCTGCCTGCGCGACAGCAACCTGCGCACCCAGACCTTCCCGCACGGCACGCACATCGCGGTGGCCGAGGTGGACACGGAGACCGGTCACGTGCGGCTGCGCTCCTACGTGGGCGTCGACGACGTCGGCACCGTGGTGAACCCGGTCGTGGTGGAGGGGCAGCAGCACGGCGGGATCGCCCAGGGCATCGCCCAGGCGCTCTACGAGGAGGCCTCCTACGACGAGGACGGCAACCTGCTCGGCGTCGCGCTGGCCGACTACGGCATGCCCGCCGCGCCGGACCTGCCGCCGTTCGTCGTCGACCGCACGGCCACGCCGGCCACCAGCAACGAGCTCGGCTCGAAGGGCGCGGGGGAGACCGGCGCGATCGGGGCGCCGCCGGCCGTCGTCAACGCGGTGCTGGACGCGGTGCGCCACCTCGGCGTCCGCGAGCTGCAGGTGCCGATGACGCCGCAGCGGGTGTGGCGGGCGCTGCAGGAGGCGCGCGGCTGAGCCCGGCGCCTGCGCCGCCGGCTTCTGCCGGCCGGGCGGAGACCGATTTGCGCACACAGGGTCGGCCGTGAGGACGGCGTGTCGGGCACGTGGCTGCTCGACACGCCGCCGTGCGGCCAGGGGTTGTGTGCGCAAACCGGTCAAGGGCGCCCGGAGGTGCTGGTCCCTCGTCTCGTCGGCCGCTCACGTCTGTCCCGCCCACGGTCCAGGGCGCTGGTGACGGGAGGAGTCCGGCTCCACGCGGGTTGTACTGCCGGCCGGCCGCCGGTCTCTCCCCGCGCGGGACGGCCGCCGTCGACAGCCGGTTTTTCCGACCGGTCCACGAGCGAGGCCGGAAGGCCGTTTCGGGTCCGGTTCGCGCACACAGGATCGGGCCGCCCAGCCGCGTGTCGCGCCCCCACGGCCGCGACACGCCGGCCTGGGGCCAGGGGGCGGGGGCGCAAAAAGGTCAAGGGCGAACCGGCGGGCCCCGGCCCGAGACCTGCGCTGCGTAGGGTGACCACGTGGCGCCGCTCGTCGTCGGGTTCGACCTGGACATGACCCTCATCGACTCCCGGCCGGGGATCGGGGCGGTGTGGCACGCCCTGGCGGAGGAGACCGGGGTCGACGTCGACGTCGACCTGGTCACCAGCCGGCTGGGGCCGCCGCTGGACGAGGAGCTGGCGGAGTGGTTCCCGGCCGAGCAGGTGCCCGCGCTCGGCGACCGGTTCCGCGAGCTCTATCCCAGCCTGGCCATCGCGCCCACCCTCGCCCTGCCCGGGGCCCGCGAGGCCGTGGCCGCCGTCCGCGCGCACGGCGGCCGGGTCGTCGTCGTCACCGCCAAGTACGAGCCGAACGCGCGGCTGCACCTGGAGCACCTCGGGATCGAGGTGGACGAGGTGGTCGGCTGGCACTGGGGGCCGGCCAAGGGCGAGGCGCTGCGCGAG
Source organism: Motilibacteraceae bacterium (assembly GCA_051953655.1). Taxonomy (GTDB): domain Bacteria; phylum Actinomycetota; class Actinomycetes; order Motilibacterales; family Motilibacteraceae; genus JBQCHF01. The sequence goes on along the minus strand of JBQCIO010000366.1, from coordinate 647 downwards.
CGGGGGGCGAGCATCTACGTCGGCGACCACATCGGCGACGTCCGCGGCGCGCGGGTGGCCGGCGCCTTCAGCGTCGGTGTGACCACCGGTCCGATCCCGGCCGCGGAGCTCGCGGCCGCAGGTGCCGACGTCGTCCTGCCGGACCTGACCGGCTTCCCGGACTGGCTCACCGGCCACCTGCTCGCCAGCCGGCTGGACGCCCTCCAGGACGCCCTCCGGCAGGCCGGCAGCCTGCTGGTCGCCTTCTCCGGCGGCGCGGACTCCGCCTTCCTGCTCGCCGCCGCGGCGCGCGCGCTCGGACCCGAGCACGTCGTCGCGGCCACCGCCCGCTCCTCCTCGCTGCCGGCGGCCGAGCTCGACGCCGCCCGCGCGGTGGCCGACGAGCTGGGTGTGCGGCACGTCGTCGTCGACACCGCCGAGCACGAGCGCGAGGGCTACCGGGCCAACGCCGGCGACCGGTGCTTCTTCTGCAAGGCCGAGCTGCTCGACGTCGTGGGCCCGCTCGCTGCCGAGCTGGGCCTGGCCGCCGTGGCCACCGGCACCAACGCCGACGACGTCGTCGCCGGCTTCCGGCCCGGCATCCGGGCGGCCGCCGAGCGCGGCGCCTGGGCACCGCTGGCCCGGGCCGGGCTGACCAAGGACGACGT
>JBQCIO010000365.1:0-9860 GCA_051953655.1 Motilibacteraceae bacterium | reverse complement strand
TGATCATGCAGAGATGGTGAGCCTCACCATCTCTGCATGATCACGGCAGGAGTGTGCCGGGGGCGGTGCTCAGGCCGGGGGCGCGGCGAGCTCGCGCAGGAGCAGCGCCTCGGCGAGGCAGACGCGCGCGAACTCGCCCAGGTGCAGGCTCTCGTCGGCGCCGTGGGCGCGGGAGTCGGGGTCCTCGACGCCGGTGACCAGGATTTCGGCGGCGGGGAACTGCTCGGCGAAGGCGGCGATGAACGGGATCGAGCCGCCGACGCCGGTGTGCACCGGAGCGGTGCCGTCCCACGCCGTCCCGAACGCGCGGTGCGCGGCGTCGTAGGCCGGGCCGCTTCCCGAGCCCTGGAACGGCTCGCCGGCGCTCCCCCGGTGCACCGTCACCTGCGCGCCCCAGGGCGCGCTGCCCTCCAGGTGGGCGACCAGCGCGTCCATGGCGCGCCGGGAGTCGTCACCGGGACCCAGGCGCAGCGAGACCTTGGCCCGGGCGACCGGCACGAGGGTGTTGGAGGCGTGCGCGACGGTGGGGGCGTCGATGCCGATCACGGCCACCGCGGGACGGGTCCACAGCCGCTCGGTGAGCGAGCCCGAGCCGATGAGCCGCACCCCGTCCACCACCCCGGCGTCGGCGCGCAGCTGGTCCTCGGTGAGGTCGAGCGGGTCGGCGGCACCGGTGACCAGGCCCGGCACCGCCACGTTCCCGTCCTCGTCGTGCAGGGTGGCCAGCAGGCGCACCAGCGCGGTGAGCGCGTCGGGGACCGGGCCGCCGTACATGCCGCTGTGCACGGCGTGCTCGAGCGTGCGCACCTCCACGACCGCGTCCACCAGCCCGCGCAGGGACGTGGTGAGCGCCGGGCGGCCGACGGCCCAGTTGGTGGAGTCGGCCAGCACCATGACGTCGGCGGCCAGCAGCTCGGCGTAGGTCTCCAGGAACGCCGGCAGCGTGGGCGACCCGATCTCCTCCTCGCCCTCGACCAGCACGACGACGCCGACCGGTGGCTGCCCGTCGTAGGCGCGCAGCGCGGCCAGGTGGGCGGCGATGCCGGCCTTGTCGTCGGCGGCACCGCGGCCGTAGAGGCGGCCGCCGCGCTCGGTCGGCTCGAACGGCTCGCTGTGCCAGTTCACGGTGTCGCCGGGCGGCTGGACGTCGTGGTGGGCGTAGAGCAGGACCGTGGGCGCACCCTCGGGAGCCGGACGCCGGCCGAGCACCGCGGGGCGACCGCCCTCCACCTGCAGGATCCGCACGTCCTCCAGGCCGGCGCCGCGCAGCAGGTCGGCGGTGAACTGCGCCGAGCGGGCCACGTTCTGCTGGTCGAAGGCGTCCTCGCTCACCGACGGGATGCGCACCAGCGCCTCGAGGTCGGCCCGCACGGAGGGAAGGACGCGCTCGACGGCAGCACGGACGTCGTCGACGGAGGGCAGCTCGCTCATGCCGGCGACCCTAGTGGGCGGCTGTTCCGCTGCCGACCGACGCCCTCCCCGCAGTGACGCCGGCTCAGGACAGGCCCGGCGCGCCCCACACCGGGAACCAGCGGGACACGTCCTGCTCCACCCGCAGGTCGTTCGCCACCGTGCCGCGCACCTGCAGCTCGAGGGCGTTGTCGCGCTGCTGCGACTGAGGACCGCCGGCAGGGGCGAACGGGTAGAACGAGCCGCGCTTGTAGAGGTAGACCAGCGCGAGCCTGCGGCCGGAGGCGTCGGCGAAGGAGGCCAGCGAGCACAGCAGCAGCGGGCCGAAGCCCTGCGCCTCCAGCGAGGTGTTGACCGCGTGCAGGTCGGTGACCAGGCCCGCCATGTCCGTCGGGTCGTGCCGGACGACCAGCCAGGTGAACCCGAAGGAGTCGACCGACCGCTCGACCTTCGGGCCGCCGTCGGCGTCGAGCAGGGCCTGCACGTCGCGCTCGGTCTCGGCGAAGGCGCCGCCCTCCGCGGCCCGGAAGCACACCGAGCCGACGCCGGTGGGCTTGAACCCGGCGGCCGCCTCCAGGGTGATCGCGGCGTCGGGCAGCGCGAAGAGCTGGTCGAGGTCGGCCTTGGGCGGTGCGCTGCGACCGAGCAGCTTGTCCATGAATCCCACGCGGGCTCGAACTCCTACCGGTCGTCGTACGCGGTCGTCGTACTGGGTCGTCGTACGGGGTCGTCGTACGGGAAGAAGGGCTGGGCCGAAGAAGGTCAGGCCATCGGCTGGCCGAGCTCGGCCGAGATCTTCGACAGCTGGTCGATCCGCTTCTCCAGCGACGGGTGCGTGGAGAACAGCGAGGTGAGGCTGAACTTGTCGGCGATGGCCGGGGCGAAGAAGAACGCGTTGTAGGCCTCGGCCGAGCGCAGGTCCTTGGTGGGGATGCGGCCCATCTCGCCGGTGATCTTCATCAGCGCGCTGGCCAGCGCCGAGGGCTGCCCGGTGAGGTAGGCGCCGGCCCGGTCCGCCGCCAGCTCGCGGTAGCGCGAAAGCGCGCGGATGAGCAGGTAGCTGATGGCGTAGACGACGATGCTCACCAGCATCACCACCAGCACCACGAGCGCCTGGTTGCTGTCGTTGTCGCGCCGGCCCCGGCCGGAGTACATCCCCGACCACATCAGCGAGCGGGTCATGAAGCCGGCCAGCACCGCCACGAACGAGGCGATGGTCATCACCGTGACGTCGCGGTGCGCCACGTGCGAGAGCTCGTGCGAGAGCACGGCTTCCAGCTCGCGCTCGTCCACCCGGCGCATCAGCCCGGTCGTGGCGCAGACCACCGCCCGCGACGGGCTGCGGCCGGTGGCGAAGGCGTTGGGCATGTCGACGTCGGCGATCGCCACCGCCGGCTTGGGCATGTCGGCCAGGGCGCACAGGCGGTCGACGATGGCGTGCAGCTGCGGAGCCTCCTGCGGGGTGACGACCCGCCCGCGCATGGCCGCCAGCGCCATCCGGTCGGAGAAGTACCACTGCGCCCAGAGCATGCCGCCGCTGATCAGCAGCGCCAGGACGACGCCGCCGTAGCCGCCGTTGCGGGAGAACAGGAACGACAGCGCGACGAAGATGACGACGTAGAGCACGCCGAGCATGAACATCGTGAGGCCCATCCGGGCACTGAGCCCGGGATCGGACCGGAACCGCGAGCGCACCGCGCCCACCCCACCCTCTCGTGTCGACGAGCACCGCGGGGTGCGGGCTCGTCCCCCCTTCAGACGAACGTGCGGTCGTGCTCGTGCCCCCGCGCTGGCCAGGGCCGGGCACGGGGGCACGAACCGGGCGCCTCAGCCCGGGATCACGCCGTCCTCGAGCAGCAGCGCGCGCACCTCGGCCACCGAGGCGTCGGGGCCGGGCAGGATCGCGTCGGAGGCGTCGAGCTCCTCGTCCGGCAGCGGGGTTCCGGCGCTGCGCACCCGGTCCAGCAGCGCCACCAGCGCCGAGCGGAAGGTGGCCTCGTCACCGCCGTCGACGGCCGCCTCGAGCTGCTCGTCGAGCTCCTGCAGGCCGGGCATCGCCTCCTCGGGCATCCGCCACTGGCCCTCCCCCATGATCCGGATGATCACTGCTGGCCCCCCTCGGGCTGCGCCGCCGGCTGCGAGGCGGGAGCGGACTGGGGCGCGGCCTGCGTGGGCGCGCCGCCTTCGATCTGCGCCGGAGCCGGCGCAGCTCCCAGCTCGCCCTTGAGCCGGGCCAGCTCGCGGTCGACGTCGGAGCCGCTGGAGAGCCGCTCGAGCTCGAGGGTGATGTCGTCCTTGCTGGTGCCGGTGGCGTCCTCGAGGGCGCCGGAGGCGAGCAGCTCGTCGATGGCGCCGGCCCGGGCCTGCAGCTGGGCGGTCTTGTCCTCCGCGCGCTGCACCGCCAGGCCGACGTCGCTCATCTCCTCGGAGATGCCGGAGAACGCCTCGCCGATCTTGGTCTGCGCCTCGGCCGCGGTGTAGGTGGCCTTGATCGTCTCCTTCTTGGTGCGGAAGGCGTCGACCTTGGCCTGCAGGCGCTGGCTGGCGAGCGTGAGCTTCTCCTCCTCGGCCTGCAGCGAGGCGTACTGGGTCTGCAGGTCGGCGATCTGCTGCTGCACGCCGGAGCGACGGGTGAGCGCCTCGCGGGCGAGGTCCTCGCGGCCGACCGCGAGCGCCTGCTTGCCCTGGCTCTCGAGCTTGTCCGCCTGCTGCTGCAGCTGGTTGAGCTGGAGCTCGAGCCGCTTGCGGGACGTGGCCACGTCGGCGACCCCCCGGCGGACCTTCTGCAGCAGCTCGAGCTGCTTCTGGTACGAGTAGTCGAGCGTCTCGCGCGGGTCCTCGGCGCGGTCGAGCGCCTTGTTGGCCTTCGCGCGGAAGATCGTCGACATCCGCTGCATGATGCCCATCGGTGCTGGCCACCCTCCTCGTCGGGCGAGGATCGGGGGCGTCCGCCCCCGACCGTCCGTTCTCACCCTAGGGTCGACGGCCAGCGCAGGGCGAGCAGTTCCCGGCCACCCCCTACCCTGAGCACGTGTTCGGACGACGCGGCAGCGCCCCCACCGCCCCCACCCCGGAGGACAGCTCCTCCCGGGTCGACAAGGACGGGCCCAAGCCCAACGGCAAGGGCCGCCCCACGCCCAAGCGCAGCGAGGCGCAGAAGGGCCGCAAGCAGCGGGCCCAGCCGCCCAAGGACCGGCGCGAGGCCTACCGCCAGGCGCGGGCCGACGCCAAGGCCGAGCGCGAGCTGCAGCGTCAGGCGCTGCTGCGCGGCGACGAGAAGGGCCTGCCCGCGCGCGACCGCGGACCGGCGCGCCGCTTCGTCCGCGACTACGTGGACTCCCGCCGGACCATCGCCGAGTTCTTCATCCTCTTCGCGGTGCTGGTCCTCGCCGCGTCCCTCACGCCGTGGGCCGTGGTCAAGGCGGTGTCGTTCTACGCCTGGACGGTCATGCTCGTCCTGCTCGTGGTCGACAGCGTCGTCATGGCGCTGCGGCTGCGCAAGGCCCTGCGCCAGCGCTTCCCGGAGGACCAGCTCAAGGGCGCGGTGGGCTACGGCGTGCTGCGCAGCACCCAGCTGCGGCGGCTGCGCCTGCCCAAGCCGGTGGTCAAGCCCGGCGACCACGTGGACTGAGGGGTAAGGGGCCCCTCCCCCTCTGTCGTGCTCCGCTGACCGGCTGCATAGGCTCGGGAGCATGGAGTTCCGACACCTCGGCCGCAGCGGCCTGAAGATCAGCGAGATCTCGTACGGCAACTGGCTCACGCACGGCAGCCAGGTCGAGGAGGAGGCCGCGCTCGCCTGCGTGCGCGCCGCCCTCGACGCCGGCATCACCACCTTCGACACGGCCGACGTCTACGCGAACACCAAGGCCGAGACCGTGCTCGGCAAGGCGCTCGCCGGTGAGCGGCGCGAGTCGCTGGAGATCTTCACCAAGGTCTACTGGCCCACCGGCCCCGGCGGCCCCAACGACTCGGGTCTGTCCCGCAAGCACATCATGGAGTCGATCAACGGCTCCCTGACGCGCCTCGGCACCGACCACGTCGACCTCTACCAGGCGCACCGGTACGACACCGAGACCCCGCTGGAAGAGACGATGCAGGCCTTCGCCGACGTCGTCCGCCAGGGCAAGGCGCTCTACATCGGCGTCTCGGAGTGGACCGCCGAGCAGATCCGCGCCGGCAAGGAGCTGGCCGACCAGCTCGGCTTCCAGTTCGTGTCCAACCAGCCGCAGTACTCCGCGCTGTGGCGGGTCATCGAGGGCGAGGTCGTCCCGACCAGCCGCGAGCTCGGCATCGGCCAGGTCGTGTGGTCCCCGATCGCCCAGGGCGTCCTGACCGGCAAGTACCTGCCCGGCCAGCCCCCGCCCGCCGGCTCGCGCGCCACCGACGAGAAGGGCGGCGCGAACTTCGTCAAGCGCTTCCTCAACGACGACGTCCTCGAGCGGGTCCAGCAGCTCAAGCCGATCGCCGACGAGGCGGGCCTCTCGATGGCCGCCCTCGCCGTGGCGTGGGTTCTCACCAACGACAACGTCTCGACCGCGATCATCGGCGCCTCGCGCCCGGAGCAGGTCAAGGACAACGTGGCCGCCTCCGGCAAGCCGCTCGACCCGGCCCTCAAGGCGAAGATGGACGAGATCCTCGCCCCGGTCGCCGAGACCGACCCGTCGCTCACCGCCAAGAACGCCCCCACTCAGCGCCCGAGCTGACCGGCGCCGTTCCGCTGCAAATGATCACGTTAGCGTGACCATGGGTCGCTCCCCGCCGTGAATCCACGGCGGGGAGCGGTCATTCGGGGCGGGAAGCCGGGGGCGCGGCCTCGCTCAAGGCGGTGAGGCGCGGCGCGGCGGCCGTCGTCGGCGGAAGAGGCGCTGGTGACGGGGAGAGTCGGGCGCGGGGCCGGGTCGAGCGGCCCGCCGACGTCCTGTGATCACCCCGCTCGGGTGAAGGGACCCCTCGTTCGAACCTATGGAACAAAGCTGCCCTTCACGGAGCGTTTCTTGATCATCCGCATTGGGTGAGAGGCACCCAGAACCAAACCTATTGGCTCTGGGGCACCCTCACCCAAACGATTCGATCTTGACCTGGCGGGGCGGGCCGCCGGCCGGCTGCGCGACGCACCCCGCGGCCGGCTCGCGCCGTCACCAGCGCCGTTGACCGTGACGTCACCGTCCGCAGCCGCCGACGTTGGCCCGGCGACGGCAGCACCGGTGCGAGGGTCCGGCCGCCGACGGCACGCGCCCGTCGGCGCAGACCGACCTACTGCGCCGCGTGCAGGCTCATCGGCCCGTAGACGACCCGGTCGTCCTCGAGCAGCGTGACGGCGTCGACGCCGCGCTCGAGCAGGTCGCGCCAGGCCTCGCCGATCCATGACTCGGCGTCGCCCTGGCTGGGGAAGCCGTCGGTGGGCAGCTCCGCGGCGGACACCTCGGCGCCCTGCGCGTCCTCGTAGCGCCAGGTCCAGCTCATCTCGTCACCCTCCTCGCCACGCCCGACAGCATCGGGCACCGACGGCACACGATCCCATGCGCAACCGTCTTTGACGGCAGTGCCTCGTTCGTGATCTGCTCCGCCTCACAACCCCATATCCACACGTGAGGCGCAGGGGAAGCCGGTCGCAATCCGGCGCTGACCCGCAACCGTGGCCCGGGCGCACCAGCCGGTGCGGCCCCCGGGAAGTCGGAATGCCTGCTGCATCACGAGCGGCTCCACGCAACCGTCGAGGTCTACGGGGCGGAGCCCGGGTCGTCGTCAGCCGACCCGGACCCGACGCCCCCCTCGTGCGCACCCACTGCGCCGAGGGGGTTTCGCGTTCAGGGCCGGGACGGTTCCGGTGGGCCGGGTCCCGTCACGGACCGCTCACCGGAAGGCAACCTGTGCCCAGCTCCCGCTCCACCGGCTCGTCCAGACGGCGTCGCCCCAGGTCGCTGCTGGCGGCCGCCTCGGCGGTCCTCACCGCCACCGCGCTGGCCGGACCGATCGCCGGCGCGTCGTTCGCCGCGGCCTCCAGCAGCACCGCGACCTCCAGCACCACCACCGACCCCGCCAAGGTCGGCCTCTACGGCTCGGCCGACCCGACCTACGACGGTGTCTACCGGCAAGGCCTGGCGCTGCTCGCTCTGCACGCGGCCGGCGCCACGCCGGACCAGACGGCGGTCCAGTGGCTGCTCGCCCAGCAGTGCGCCGACGGCGGCTGGGCCTCGTTCCGCACCAGCACGACCACCGCCTGCACGCCGGGCTCGGAGGACTCGAACGCGACCGGCATGGCGGTGCAGGCCCTGGCCGCCCTCGGCCAGACCAAGGCCGCCCGGGCCGGCACGACCTGGCTCGAGGATCAGCAGAACGCCGACGGCGGGGTGGGCACCAACCCCGGCGCGAAGAGCGACGCGAACTCCACCGCGCTGTTCGTCAACGCCCTACTGGCGGTCGGCACCGACCCGGCCGGCGTGACCAAGAACGGCAAGAGCGCCTACGACGAGCTCCTGGCCCTGCAGGTCCCGTGCGACGCCAAGGTCGCCGCCGACCGCGGCGCCTACGCCTATCAGCCCGACGCCGGCGGCGCCCTCACGGCCAACGGCTACGCCACCGTGCAGGCCACCGTCGCCGCCGCGGGGAAGGCGCTCCCGGTCCAGCCGGCCGGCGCCGGCTCCCCCGCCCCCACGGCGGACCAGGTCTGCGCGGCGGGCACGCCGACCACCGCCACCGCCTCGGCCGACTACGCCGCCGGCTGGCTCGCCGCCCTGCTCGAGGCCAACGGCGGCAGCGTGCCGAGCGACTTCGGCTCGGGCGCCGACGTCGGCAGCACCGCCAACGCCGTCCTCGCGCTGGTGGCCACCGGCCACGCCACCGACGCGCAGTCCGCGGTCGCCTACCTGACCAAGAACGGCAGCACCTGGGCCGCCGACAAGCCGGCGGCGCTCGCCCTGATGGCCCTGGTCGCCCACGCCACCGGCGCCTCCCCGACGTCGTTCGGCGGCCAGGACTACGTGGCCCGCCTCGCCGCGACCCTCACGGTCAAGGCGGCCGCGCCGACGCCCACCCCGTCGAGCAGTCCGTCGGCGACGAGCAGCGCCCCGACGCCGTCGACGACCAAGGGGGCGACGAACGGCACAGGCACGGCGTCCGGGAGCACCGCGGTCGGCGGACCGACCCTGCCGCGCACCGGCGGCGACGTCGGCGTTCTCCTGGCGGGGCTGGCCCTGCTCGGTGCCGGAGCCGCCCTGCTGGCGCTCGCCCGCCGGCGGGCCTGAGCCGGCGGGACGCAGGACGGACACGGAGAGACACAGAAGAGAGACACAGAGATGACGGCCCAGCCTCTCGGGGACGCCCGGCACCTGCCGGGCGTCCCCGGGCTGCGCCGTCCCGGCACAGGGCTGCCGTCGGTGCTGCTCACAGGGCTGCTCACAGGGCTGGTCGCGGTGGCGGCCCTGCTGCCCACCGCAGCGGCCGCCTCGGCCACCACCTACCGCTACTGGTCCTACTGGCACCTCACCGGCGGCAGCTGGACCTTCGCCAGCACGGGCCCGGGCGGCTACCGGCCCGCCGACGGCTCGGTGGAGGGCTGGCGGTTCGCGGTGAGCAGCCAGGGCGGGGGCGCCGCCCCGCGCGTGCGCCCCTCCTTCGCCCAGGTCTGCGGATCCACCCCGGTCAAGGACGGCACCAAGCGGGTGGCGGTGGTCGTCGACGACGGGACGCAGGCCGACGCCCACCCCGGCGACACCGTGCCGGGCGACTCCCCGCGCGGGGTGTGCGCCCAGGTCCCCGAGACCGCCTCCGGCGCCCGCGTGCTCAGCGCGGTCGCCGCCGTGCGCACCGACGACGGCGGCCTGGTGTGCGCTCTGGACGGCTATCCGAGCGCGGGCTGCGGCGAGGTCGTCGCCGCGCCCAGCCCGGCGCCCTCGTCGGCGTCGTCGCCGCGCCCGACGACCCGGACCACCGCGGGCACCGGCACGAGGACGCCGACCGCGCGCGCCGCGGCCCCGGCCCCGAGCACCGCCGGCCCGCCCGCCGCGACGACCGGCACCCCCGGCACCGCGCCGAGCACATCGAGCACATCGAGCACATCGAGCACGGTCGCAGCGACGCCGCCATCGACCCCGTCCAGCCGGCCCTCCGCCGCCGCCTCGCCGTCGACGTCGGGCTCCGCCCTCGCCGCCGGAACGGCCGCTCCCACCCCCAGCCCCACCCTGGTCCTCGGCCGGACCCAGCGCGTCTCCCGGTCGCACGGCCTGCCGGTCGGGTTCATCGTGGGCCTGGTGCTCGTCGGCGCACTGGGGGCCGGGGCCGCCGTGCGGGCCCGCCGCGGGAAGGGCGAGGGCGCCTGACCACCACGACGCCCGGCCGCCGCACACCCCCGGGGGCGCGACAGGGGGGGGGGAGCAGCCCCCCCCCCCCCCACCAAACAGGGGGCGGGGGGGGGGGGGGGGCGGGGCCGGGGCCCCCGCAGAGCGAGGGGA
>JBQCIO010000364.1:0-5990 GCA_051953655.1 Motilibacteraceae bacterium | reverse complement strand
CGGCGCCCCCCCGCCCCCCCCCCGCGGCCGGGTCGTCGGCGTGCTCGAGGGCGCCGTGGACGAGGACGACGTCGGCTCCGGCGGCCGGGACGACGTCGAGCAGGTCGGACAGGTCGCCCTGGACCGCGCGGACCGGCACCCCGGCCTCCGCGGCCCGCCGCTCCAGCGCGGCCAGGGCGTCGGGGCTGGGGTCGACCACGGTGACCCGGTGGCCCTCGCGGGCCAGCGGCACGGCGAACCCGCCGGTGCCGCCCCCGACGTCGAGCACGTCGAGCGCACCCGCCGTCGTGTCTGCTGTCGTGTCTGCCGTCGTGCCGGCCGACGTGCCGACCGCCGCGGCGCGCTCGAGCAGCAGGCCGTGCAGCACCTCGGGGACGACGCCGAGGCGCAGCGCCGCGCGGCGCCCGTCGCTGCCCAGAGCACGAACGGCGCGGGAGACGTCGGCGGGTCGGTCGGCCACGGCGCGGCTCCTGACGTGGATGGGGCTGCGGTCTCGGTGCGGCCCCACCCTAGTGAGCGATCCAGCCTCCCGAGGCCGGCTGTCTCCCTGCTCGTCCCGCTCATCGGCCCGAGCTCCCCGGGCTGGAGTGCCAGAGCTTGCGCGGAGGGTCGTCGCGGCGCGGCGGGAGGGTGCGCGGGGTGCCGCGGCCGGTGTCCTCGCCAGCCGGCTTGATGTCGGCGTAGGGCGACTGCTTGAAGCCGCTGGCGTGCACCAGCACCCGGCGGGCGCCGTCGGCCGGACCCATGCCGCCGGCCCGCGAGCCGCCCTCGCCCTCGCTGCCGTAGCCGCGCGGCTCGTAGGTGCCGGCGGCCGAGCCGACCGGCGGGCGGGTCATGACCGGCCGGCTGGAGCGGCTCTCGGCGGCCCCGGCCACCGCCTGCTCCCCATAGGTGTCACCGGAGTCGAGCGGACCCGTCATCAGCTCGGCGACCGCCGGCATGCCGCCGTCGAGCCAGGCCTGGTGCAGGGTGGGCAGCTCCCAGCAGCCGGTGGCCCGCAGCGACACCCCGCGCGGGCCGGTGCGGCGCAGCACCCCGCGCACCACGAGCAGCCAGGAGTGGAACACCGTGGCGGCGTAGGGGCCTTGGGCGTCCTCGAAGAAGGTGGCGTCGACCGGGCCGGTGGCGTCGTCCAGGGTCACGAACACGACCCGGCGGCCCGAGCGGACCGGCGGGGTCTGGGTGGCCACCTTGACCCCGGCCACCAGCAGCTCCGCGCCGCTGCGCCGGTGCCGCAGCTCGGGGGCGCGGGTGGTCCCCAGCGCCTCGAGGAACGGCCGGTAGAAGTCGACGACGTGCCGGGTGGCGTCCAGGCCCAGCACCTCGAGCTCGGCGCGCACCAGCTCCGCGCCGGTCATCTCCGGCAGGCCGCTGGGCACCGGGGCGTCGGGGGCGTCGCCGAGGTCGAGGGCGAGCTGCACCGGCTCGGGCTCGACGACGGCCGGGGCCTTGGACTGCCGGGCAGCGCGGCGGTGGACGTCGGCCCCCACCCGCCCTGAGGAGAACTCTGCCCCGCGCTTCTCCGACGCATGCTTCTCCGACGGCCTGTCGGAGAAGCGCGTCCTCGCGCCGTCGACCGGTGGCTGCTCGACGGTGGTGAGCAGCTCGGCCGGACCGGCCGCAGAGGTCAGCAGCTGGGGCTGGGACTGCACCGGAGGGCGCTCGCGCCGGGACCGGCGGGCGGCCGCGCCACGGGCGGCCCGGGCGGTGGCCCGGGACCACCGGTCGAGCTCGGCCACCTGGAGCAGCAGGTCGCGCCGGGTCACCTGTCCGCGCCGGCGGGCGCCACCGAGGTCGGCGCGGACCGAGGAGCCGATGCCGTAGAGGGAGTCGAAGGCGCCGGCCACCACCAGCCGCTCCACCACCGGGCGGGAGGTGCCGGTGCGGTGCCAGAAGTCGGCCAGCGAACCATAGGGCCGGCCGGCCACGATGCGCGCCACCTCGGCCTCGCTGATCCCCTTGACGTCGGCCAGCGAGAGCCGGATGCCGTAGGCGCGGGCGTCGGGCAGCCCCTCCTCCGGCGGCTGGCGCGGGACCTCGCCGAGGATGCCCGGCGGGGGCTCGTCGAACGGGGAGACCTTCTCCACCCGGTACTCGCCGTCGGAGGCGTTGACGTCGAGCGGCAGCACGGCGATGCCGAACTGCCGGGCGTCGTCGAGGATGAGCCGCTTGGGGTACATGCCGGGGTCGTGGGTGAGCACCCCGGCCAGGAACGCCGCGGTGTGGTGGGTCTTGAGCCAGGCGGACTGGTAGGTGGGCAGCGCGAACGCGGCCGCGTGCGCCTTGCAGAACCCGAACGAGGCGAAGGCGCGCAGCACCTCCCACACCTTGTCGACCACCTCGGGCTCGTAGCCGCGGGCCAGCGCCACCGGGCGGAACCACGCCTCGACCTCGGGCTGGGTCTGCGGCGACCCCATCGCGCGGCGGGCCTCGTCGGCCTCGGCGAGGGTGCAGCCGGTGAAGGCCGCGACGATCCGCAGCACCTGCTCGTGGAAGACGACCACTCCCCCGGTCTCGCGCAGCGCCGGCTCGAGGTCGGGGTGCAGGTACTCCGGCTCGCGCCAGCCCTGCCGGGCCTCGAGGAACGGGGTGACCATGTCGCTCTTGACCGGGCCGGGCCGGAACAGCGAGATGTCGATGATCAGGTCGCCGAAGGTCTCCGGGGCGAACTTGCCGACCAGCTCGCGCTGGCCCGGCGACTCGATCTGGAACATCCCCAGGGTGCGGGTGGACTGGATCAGCCGGAAGGTGGCCGGGTCGTCGATCGGCACCTGGGAGCGGTCGTCGAGGTCGACCTGCTGGCCGTCGACCCGGGCGACCTCGGCGACGGCGTGCGCCATGGCCGACTGCATCCGCACGCCGAGCACGTCGAGCTTGAGCAGGCCGAGGTCCTCGACGTCGTCCTTGTCGAACTGGCTCATCGGGAAACCCATCCAGCTGGCCTCGACCGGGGTGCGGTCCAGCAGCGTGGTGTCCGAGAGCAGCACCCCGCACGGGTGCAGCGCGACGTGCCGGGGCAGGCCGTCGAGCCGCTCGACCAGCCGGAACAGCAGGTCGAGCCGGGCCTCGCCCAGGCCGGAGGCGCGCAGCTCGGGCAGGTCGGCCAGGGCCTGGCGGGCGTCGCGGGCGCGGATGTGCGGGAACGCCTTGGCCACCGCGTCGACCTCGGCCGGCGGCAGGCCGAGCGCGCCGCCGACGTCGCGGATGGCGTGGCGCACCCGGTAGGTGTCCATCATCGACACGCAGGTGCAGCGGTCGCCGCCGTAGCGCTCGAGGACCTTCTCGTAGATCTCGGTGCGCCGGGCCGACTCGACGTCGACGTCGATGTCGGGCAGCTGGGCGCGCAGCGGGGACAGGAAGCGCTCCATGAGCAGGTCGTGCTCGATCGGGTCGACCCCGGAGATGCCGAGCAGGTAGGCGACCAGGCTGCCGGCACCCGAGCCGCGGGCGGCGGCCCGCACGCCCATGCCCTTGATCAGGTCGACGACGTCGGCGACGGTGAGGAAGTAGGAGGGGTAGCCCAGGCGGGCGATGACGCCGAGCTCGTCGGTCAGCCGGTCGCGCACCGCGCGCTCGCGCCGGCCGGCCAGGCCCGGGTAGCGCCGGCCGAGCCCGGCCTCGCACCGGTCGCGCAGCACGACGTCGGCCGAGCGGCCGGCCGCGCCGGCGGCGGGGTCGACGACGTCGAGCTCGGGGAAGCGGACCTGGCCCAGGCCGAGGTCGGCGCGCGGGTCGACGGCGGCCCGCTCGGCCACCTGGCCGGTGGCCTCGAGCAGCGCCTTCGCACCGCCGCGGTCCAGCCCGGCGGCGGTGGCGACCTCGTCGGCCACCCGGGCCATCTCCGCCCCGCTCTTGAGGTAGCCCTCGGCGGTGCGCCGGTCGACGTGGCGCAGGTCCAGCGCGACCAGGCGGCGGGCGGCGTCGAGGACGTCGGCGGTGGGGGCGTCGGCGCGGTCGGCGTAGCGGACCGCGTTGCTCAGCGCCGCGGTCTGGCCGGTCTCGTGGGCCAGGCCGAGCATCCGGGCGGCGCGCACGGCGTCGCCGTCGCCGCGGTGCGAGACGACCTCGAGGACCAGGTCCTCCCGCGGGACGCGGTCGCGCCAGCGGTCCAGCACGCCGCGGGCGAGGTCGGGGCGGCGGGCGGCCAGCGCCCGGCCGACCTCCGAGCCGGGGCCGAGCAGGACCAGCAGCCCGCCGGGGCCGGCGAGGTCGGCGTGCTCGGCGACGAGGTCGAGGGTGCTCACCGGGACGCCGCGCTCGCCGCGCAGGTGGGTGGCCGAGACCAGCCGGCACAGCGCCGCCCAGCCCCGGCCGGTGCCGGCCAGCAGGGTGACCCGCGGCAGCCGCGGGTCGACGCTGGCGCCGCCGCGAGCGGGGGTGCGACGGGCGGCTGCGGGGTGGGTCGGATGGACACGGAGGGCGGGGTGGACGCCGGTGAGCAGACCGCTGGGCTCGACGGCGAGGTCGACGCCGAGGATCGGCCGGATCCCGGCGGACAGGCATGCCTTGACGAACTTGACTGTGCCGTAGGTGCCGTCGCGGTCGGTGAGCGCGAGCGCCTGCTGGCCGTGCTCGGCGGCGCGCTCGACGAGCACGTGCGGCAGCGAGGCACCGTGGCGCAGCGAGTAGCCGGAGGCCACGTGGAGGTGCACGAAGGGGTCGCTCATCGCGGGGCTCGTCAGGTCCGTCTCAGGTCTCGTGAGGTGCGGGGCAGGGTCCGGTGCCGAAGGTCCGGTGCCGAAGGTCCGGTGCCGAAGGTCCGGTGCCGAAGGTCTGGTGCCGAAGGTCTGGTGCCGAAGGTCCGGTGCCGAAGGTCTGGTGCTGAAGGTCTGGTGCTGGGTCGCGCTCAGACCGCGGGGCGGGCCAGCTCGGGCAGTGCCGGGCGGGCGGCCACCCCGACGGTGGTCTCGGCCAGGCCCAGGAAGGTGGCGGCGTCGCGGAGCAGGTCGTCGGCCTCGCGGGCGGTGACCGCTCGGGTGAGCCCGGCCTCGGCGGCCGCGCGCTTGCCCGCGCCGGCGGCGAAGAACGCGGCCCACTCGGACAGCTCGGGGGCGTCCTGGGCGAGCAGCGTCCAGGCGCTGCGCGGGCCGCCGCGGCGCCGGGCCGGCCGGGCCCGGACGGCGAGGACCGCGGCGGCCGCGTGCAGCGCCCCGAGGTGGGCGGCGACGTAGCGGGCGCCCGGGTCACGGGCCAGCTCGGCCTCGGCGAGGTCGTGGTGGGCCAGGGCGAGCAGGTCCAGGGCGGCCACCGGTACGGGGGCGCCGTAGGAGCCCGGGTGGGAAGGGGTTGGGTGGGTGCGGGCGGGGTGGGAACGGACCGTCATCACAGCCTCCTTCTGGCAGGGACGTCGTTCAGGCAGACGTCGTTCAGGCAGACGTCGATCAGGCAGACGTCGACCGGGCGGTCAGTCCAGGGCGCGGGCGAGGGACCAGGTGCCCTCCACCGGGTCCAGGCACAGGTCGTAGACGCCGGTGCCGTGCAGCCGGCCGGCACCGGCCTCGACCCGCCACACCTCGCGCTCGCCCTCGTCGACCGGCCGATCGGCCGGCCGAGCGAACGGCCCAGCGTGGGCGACCGGCGGGGCGGCGAGAGCGAGGGCACCGGAGAACTCCGAGAGCTGCGAGGCGTCCGCGGTGTCGGTGCCGAGCAGGGCCCGGGCGGCGCCGGCCCGCCACCAGGGGCGCACCTCGACCCAGTGGCCGAGCACCTCCCGCACGAGGTAGAGCCGGCCACGCCAGACGAACTGGGCCGGTGCGCCGGGCTCGGCGCCCGGGGCACCGGCGGCACCGGTGCCCGAGCGGCGGACGTCGACGGGGTCGTCGTAGCGGCGGGTCATGCGGCCTCCCAGCTCGTGCACCTGCGCCGGGGCATCCGGCGCAGGACCGACGCCCACCCGCTCGGGTGGGTGCGTGCCGGGGGAAGGCGGCACAAGCAGCTCAGGGTGACCGGCCGCGGGGGGGGGCGCGAGGCGCAAACACACACCCCCCCCG
>JBQCIO010000363.1:0-32737 GCA_051953655.1 Motilibacteraceae bacterium | reverse complement strand
TGCCGGTGACCACGGCGGTCAGGTCCGCCTGCAGCAGCACGTCGGCGGCGACGGCGGGAAGGGCCGCGGCCGCGGCGGTCATCAGCGCGTCGACGTCGTCGCCGGCCAGTGCGGCGCCCAGGGCGCTCGCCCGTCCGTGCGCGACCAGCCCGAGCGCCTGCATCTCGGCCAGCGCGGCCTCGACCTGCCGGGTCTGGTCGTCGCCGACATCGGGCGGGAGCGCCAGCGGGGCGGCCCACCGGACGTGCGCGACCAGACCGGCGGTGTCGTGGACCCCTCGCCCGGCCGGGAGTCCCGCCAGTGCTCGCAGCAGCGCCTGGCGCAGCGCCCGAACCCGGGGGTCCGTGTCCGGGCGGACGAACAGAGGAAGGGGCCGGCTCTGGTCGGGATCCGCAGCGGTGACCGCCCTCGGCTCCTGCCACCACGCGGTGAGGATCGCGACCAGCCGTCGGGGCGGGTCCTGCTCGCGCCAGGCCGGATAGGCGGGGGTGACCCGCACCTCGTGCATCGCCCGTCCCAGCCCGGTCAGGTCGGCCAGCCGGGCGGCCAGCCCCAGGGACTCCTCCGAACAGGCCAGGCGCTTAGCCAGCCGCCGCACCTCGCGCACGCCCAGCCCGCCCGGCCCGGTCCTCAGCGCCGGGCACGGGTGCGCGGCCAGCTCCTCGAGCAGCTCGGTGACCAGCGCGAGCGCCGCCGTCGCGGCTGCCGACGACTCGCGCTGCACGGGCACGTCGTCGGCCGGCACGGTGGCGACAGCGGGCCGGTGCAGCGGGAGCGGCAGGGCGCGCGGGGGTTCGAGCACGACGTCGAGCAGCTCACGGCTGGCCACGACGCGGCCCTGGCTGGCGAAGGCGGCCAGGCCGCGGTCCAGCAGGTAGTCGAACCGCGAGGTGGGTCGCCAGGCGCCGGGCCCGATGTGGGCGGCGAGGTAGCCGCCGGTGTCTTCGGCGACGCCACCCTGACGCACGAGCTCCTCCACGCAGGCCCGTACCGCGGGTGGGGCGACCTGCAGCAGCTGGCGGACCCGGTCCGGGTCGAGCGCCCGGGCGACGGCGGCCCTTGCGGCGGACGGTTTGCTCGGCCGCCGCACCTTCAACGTCCCGAGGATGTGGTCGGTCCACGCCGGCGGCAGCGCGGCGAGCAGGTCCGCCACCGGCAGCCCGCGCCCGAGCGGACTGGGGAACGCGGTGCGCAGCGACGGGATCAGCGCCAGGCTGCCGTCGGTCTCGAACAGCAGCAGGAGGTCCAGCAGGACGTCCAGCAGCTGCTCGAACGCCGCCTCGTCGTCCGGCCCGTCGAGGACGACGAGCTCGCGCAGGGTCGTCCGGTCGCCCCGCGATCCGAGGTACTGCAGCACCTGCAGCAGGTCCAGCGCCGGCGCCGGCAGCGTGCCCAGGGCCGCCTCCACCGACCCGCCTGCGCGCAGCCGTTCGGCCAGCTGCCCCAGGTCCCCGGGGACCGGCGGCTGCACGCCGTCCGGCCG
This sequence comes from Motilibacteraceae bacterium, assembly GCA_051953655.1. Taxonomy (GTDB): domain Bacteria; phylum Actinomycetota; class Actinomycetes; order Motilibacterales; family Motilibacteraceae; genus JBQCHF01. The sequence goes on along the minus strand of JBQCIO010000363.1, from coordinate 31,254 downwards.
CAGCCGCAGCAGCGCCGCGAGCCGCGGCGCGTCCAGGCCTCGGAGGTGGGTCAGCAGGAGGTCGTCCGGCACGGCGGCCATCCTGCCCGAGCCGACGCCGGTCGCCGCGGACCTCGTGCACAGGCGGCCCTCGGGCCACTGTCGGCGAGTCGGACGGCGGGATCGGATCACGTAGCGGTGGACGGACCGGACGGGATCGCTCCGAGTGGCGACCAGGCGTCTGGAAGAGTGAGGACGTGGCCGACTTCTCGTTCCAGAGCGCGGTCCAGGGCGAGGCGCACGTGGTCCTGGACCTCTTCACCGACGAGGCGTTCCTCGAGGACTACGCCGGGCGGCTCCACGCCCTGTCCTACGAGGTCGACGTGGCGCAGGTGGACGGCCGGCGCGAGGTGCGGCTCGTGGTCGAGGCGCCCACCAAGGGCGCGCCGAGCATCGCCACCAAGCTCGTCGGACCCAGCATCCCGATCCGGATGGCGCTGGACTGGACCCCCACGCCGGTGGGGGCCGTCGGCCCGCTGTCGATCGACGCCCGGGCCAAGGGCGAGCTGCGGTTCCGGGCCCAGGCCCGGGTGGTGGGGGAGGGGCCGGTGTCGCTGCTGGAGGTCGAGGGCCCGGCGCCGACGGTGTCCGTCCCCCTGGTGGGCGGAGCGCTGGCCGGGCTCGTCAGCCAGCTGCTGCACGGCGTGCTCCGGACCAAGGTGAGCCTGGCCGACGAGTGGCTCGCGGCGGGCTACCCGCGGCGGGGCTGAGGCACGACGGCGTACGTCGTCACCGTCGCGGGAGCCGGCGACCCCTCAGCCGCCGCTGGTGACGAGGCGGTCGCGCGCCGTCGTCGGGCGACCGCCGGTGGGTCGACCGGGCGTGGTCCGGGCGACCGGCCGAGGACCCACCTCGGCCGCGATGATCGCTGGGGCGTCCCGCAGGTCGACGGTGGCGGTGACGGGGGCGTGCGGGCCGGCCGGGAGGTCGACCGGCGCCCCGTTGGCTGCCGCGACGGTGGCCGCGGCGAGGAGGTCCTCGGCGCGAGCGGCGCGCGCGGCCGCGAGCAGGGGGGTGTCGGCCAGCACGAGGTCCCGCCGCCACACCCATCGGCGGCGGCCCAGCGGGTCGGCCGCGGTGCGGACCAGGACCCGGGCGCCGTCGATGCCGAGCACGTGCACCTCCTCCGGTGCCGGGGCGGCGGCGTGCCGGCCGACGTGGGTGACGACGGTGCCGAGGGGTACCGGCGGCAGCAGGTCCTCGAACCACTCAGGGAACTCCGCGACCAGGTCCCGCCCCGTGCGGCAGGCGGCCAGGACGCGGCGAGCCTCCACGCGTGCCAGCGCCCCGCCCCACGGCCGTCGTCGCCCGTCCCCGTGCACGGGCGGCGTCCTACCCCCGCCGGACCGTTCCATCCGTGCTCTCGCGAAGGGCTGGCACCGTCCACAGGCCCGTCCGTCACCGTCCCCAGCGGGCGGTGGGATCGCTGCGCCGGTCGGTGGGCGGGCGGACAGTGGCGGCATGGCGATCTGCACGATGTGCCGGCAGGACATGAGGACCGCGGACTCCTGCGTGGCGTGGAAGGTGCCGACGGACCGGGGTGACGTCCCCGTGGTCCCCTACGGACAGGAGGAGCGGGTCGTCGACCTCGACGACGACGGCATGGACGGCTTCGACGATGCCGACGACGGCTGGTCCCCGGGCGGCGGCAGGCCCTCCTACGTCCACGTCTGGACCTCGGAGCGCTGCGGCGACTGCCACGTCCGGCGCGGCGGCACCCACCATCCCGGCTGCGACGTCGCGGAGTGCCCGGTGTGCCACGAGCAGCTGTTCTCCTGCGGCTGCTGGGACGAGTCGGTGGACGACCGGGAGCTCGACGCCCGCTACGGCGTCGCGGCGCCGCCCCCGGCTCCCTCCCCGCAGGGCTGATCCGGGGTCCGTCCGCCCTGTCCGGGATCGGTCCCGCCGTCCTGTTCAGGACCACGGGGGGCCGGCCGATCATGCGGGAAGACAACTCAACGGATGTCTCGGGGCGACGTGGAAGGACGAGCGATGGAGTGCCCAAAGGCCTCGGCGTCGTGCGCGTGCAAGGCCGCAGCGGGGGTGCCCCGTGGGGAGCGTCTCCTGCTGGCCGGAAGCTCAGGGCACGTCCTCACCAGCGTGCGTCAGGTGGTCCAGGCAGCCGGCGGGTCGGCCACCCAGAGCGACGAGGTCGTCGAGGTGGCGGGGGCCAGCGTCGAGAGGCTGCTGGAGGCCCTGGACCAGGGGCTCACCCCCATCGAGAAGGAGTCCGTCCGCTGCGTGGTGCTCGAGGAGCAGGAGTCCTCGGCAGCGCTCGCCCGTGCTCTCACGGCCCCCACGCTCTCGATGCTCTGCGCCCGGCGCCAGGCCGCTGACCTGTCCGGCGCGCTGCTGGACGAGGCCTCCTTCTTCTCGCTCTACCAGCCGATCGTCAGCCTGAGCACCGGGGACGTCGTCGCCTGGGAGGCGCTGCTGCGCGCCGAGGTCGACGGCCGGATGCTGATGCCCGGCGAGATGTTCGACGCCGCCGAGGCCGCCGGCTGGCTGCACGTGCTGGACCGCATCGGTCGCGAGAGCGCCCTGCGCAACGCGGCCGGCTGGCTGGGGGAGCAGCAGCTCTTCATCAACTTCGTGCCCACCTCCATCTACCGCCCCGAGGTCTGCCTGAAGACCACCGAGCGTGCGGCGTCGGAGGCGGGGCTGCGGCTGGAGCAGCTCGTGTTCGAGGTGGTCGAGAGCCACAACGTGGCCGATCTTGCCCACCTGACCGACGTGCTCGCCTACTACCGTCGCCAGGGCTGCGGGGTGGCGCTGGACGACGTCGGCGCCGGCTACGGCAGCCTCAACCGGCTCGTCGGGGTCAAGCCGCAGGTCGTCAAGCTGGACAAGGACCTGGTGCAGGCGCTGCCGGACCCGGCCGCCCTCGCGGTGGTGCGCTCGCTCGTGGCGCTCTCGCACGAGATGGGTGCGCTCGTGGTGGCCGAGTGCGTGGAGACCGCCGAGCAGGTGGCCCACGTGCGCGAGCTGGGGGCGGACCTGGCGCAGGGCTGGTTCTTCGCCCGGCCGAGCCGGCGCCCGTGGGAGATCGCCGTCACCCCGATCCCCGGGCTGGCGCCGTCGCGTCCGCTCCGTCCCGCCACCGAGCCGCGGAACCCGGCGGCCGCCCGTTCGCTGGCCGGGCTCGGGCAGCTGCCGGCGCACGCCCTGCCGCAGCTGCTCGTCGGGGCCGCCCGCGCGATGAGCCACGGCCTGACCATCGCCGACGCCGCCGCGCCGGACCTTCCCCTGGTCTGGTGCAACGACGCGTTCCTGCGGCTCAGCGGCTACACCGAGGCCGAGGTGCTGGGCCGCAACTGCCGCTTCATGCAGGCCGACGACGTGGACCAGGCGGCGCTGGCCCGGCTGCGGGACGGGGTCGCCGCGGGTCGGGAGACGCAGGTCCGGCTGCTCAACCAGCGGCCCGACGGGCAGCGCTGGTGGAACGAGCTGTCGATCACCCCGGTCGTCGACGACGAGGGCCTCGTGACGCACTACCTCGGCATCCAGCGCGACGTCACCGCGCGGGTCGAGGCGGAGGAGCGGGCCCGCTTCCTCGCGCACCACGACCCCCTCACCGGCCTGCTCAACCGCGCCGGCCTGCGCGCGGCGCTGGACCGGCAGGTCGACCGCCCGGAGGCGCGGCCGACAGTTCTCTTCGCGGACGTCGACGGCTTCAAGTCGATCAACGACCGGTTCGGTCATGCGGCCGGCGACGCCGTGCTCTCCGTCGTGGCCAGGCGCCTGGCCGGATGCGTCGGCGCGGACGACGTCGTGGCCCGGCTCGGCGGCGACGAGTTCGTCCTGCTGCTGGCGCCGGAGCGGCCGGGAGCCTCGGCGACGGGCGAGCAGGTGGCCGCAGCGATCGCGGTGGCCATGGCCGAGCCCGTGGAGGCGCTGCAGGCCACCGTGCCGGTGTCGCTCAGCGTGGGCTGGGCCAGCCGGCAGGAGGCCGAGGACGTCGACACCCTGCTGCACCGCGCCGACGCGGACATGTACCTGCGCAAGAGCGGCGTCCGCGTCCTGCCCGCCTGAGTCCGCACGGGCCCTGGCGAGGGCCCACTCTGGAGACTGCTGGTGCCCGCGGCCCGGCCCGCTCGTGCCGGGGCGTCGCAGGAGCCGTGGGGGTCAGCCCGCGCAGCACCCGCCTCCGCAGCACCCGCCAGCCGCGGCGGGCCCGGCCGAGCCGGCGACTCCGGTGACCGCGACGGTGGACAGCAGCTTCACCGTGTCGACGTGCCCCGCGGGGCACACGGCCGGGTCGCTCGCCTCGGCGATCGGGCGGGACACCTCGAAGGTCGTGCCGCAGGCGCGGCAGCGGTGGTCGTAGCGCGGCATGGGCCACATGGTGCCACCGCGCGGTCCGGCCGAGCGGTCAGTCGCCCTTGACGCTGACGACCTGGCGCAGCACGTGCCGGACCTCCACCAGGTCCGCGGCGTCGGCCATCACCTGGTCGATGTCCTTGTAGGCCGCGGGGATCTCGTCCAGGAACGCGTCGGTGTCGCGGTACTCGATCCCGGCCATGGCCTCCCGCAGCTGCTCCCTGCTGAAGGTCTTGCGGGCCCTCGTCCGGGAGAAGCGGCGCCCGGCCCCGTGCGGCGAGGAGCGGAGCGACAGCGGCTCGCCGCGCCCGGTCACGACGTAGCTGGCCGTGCCCATCGAGCCGGGGATGAGACCGGGCTGACCCTCCCGGGCTTCGATGGCGCCCTTGCGCGAGACCCACAGCCGCCGGCCGAAGTGCTCCTCGGCCTGCGTGAAGTTGTGGTGGCAGTTGATCCGCTCGTGCTCGCCGACGTCCCGCCCGGCCCACCGGGACAGGCAGTCCAGCACCCGGTCCATCATCTCCTCGCGGTTGAGCAGGGCGAAGCGCTGGGCCCAGTGCAGGTCGCGCAGGTAGGCCGAGAACTCCTCGGTGTCCTCCACCAGGTAGGCGAGGTCCCGGTCCGGCAGCGCGATGTGCCAGCGCTCGCACAGCGTCTGCGCCACCTCGATGTGCCGCTGGGCCAGCCGGTTCCCCACCCCGCGCGAGCCCGAGTGCAGGAAGGCCCAGACCCGGTCCAGCTCGTCGACGGTGACCTCGATGAAGTGGTTGCCCGAACCGAGCGATCCCAGCTGCAGCCGCCAGTTGGGGGCGACAGCGTCGTAGTCGACCTCGGCCAGCTCCTCGAGCTCGCCCACCCGCCCCTTGGCCGACGCCGTCAGCTCGGTGTTGTAGCTGCCCGCCGACAGCGGCACGGCCCGCTCGATCGACTCCCGCAGCCGGCGCAGGTCCCGGCCGGCCCGCGTGGTCTGTTCGAGGTCGCGACGCTCGAGCCCGGTCAGCACGGCGATCATCCCGCAGCCGATGTCCACCCCGACGGCGGCGGGGACGACCGCTCGCTCGGTGGGGATGACCGAGCCGACGGTGGCGCCCTTGCCGAGGTGGGCGTCGGGCATGAGCGCCAGGTGCGGGAGGACGAACGGCAGGGAGGCGGTGCGCCGGGCCTGCTCGAGGGTCTCGGGCTCGAGGTCGCTGGCCCAGCTCCACAGCCGCTCGCCGAGGCGCTGCTTGGGCATCGTCCGCCGCCCTTCTCTCTGACACGTCCTCGGGGCCTGCCTCGGTGGCCCCCCGGACGAGACTGCCGTGGTGGCGGCGGCTGCTCAACCGCATATCCGCACCCCTGTCCGCGGCGTGACGGCTCGCCTCTACGACGGCTTGTAGGACTCCTCGCCTCCGGTCGGTGCCCATCGCGCCGCTGCGCTTGCCCCGGGGTCTCCGACCACCAGCACGCCGAGCACCCGCACCCGCAGCCCGACCGAGCCCGAACGTGCCCGCCGCCACAGCCGGCAGTCCTCCGGCCGGGGCATGCCGGTGCGCCGGGGTACGACGAGCGCGACGTCCGGCACGCCGACCGCGTCGAGCAGGGCGAGCAGCGCGCGGTCCTCGGCGTCCTCGTCGCGCGCCGCCGGAGCGCGGTCCCGCAGCGGCACCACCAGCCGGAGCCGGTCGCGGTCGAGCAGCGCGGCCCACAGGCTGCCGTCCTCGGCGAGGGTCAGTCGCGGTCCGACGAGCCGGGCCAGTGTGTCGGCCTCCGGCCTTCCCGGCGCGAGGCGGCCGGGGGTCCCGCGGGGGATGGAGGGTGGGAACGACGGCAGCGGGTGCGGCAGCGAGGTCACGCCCACCACGCTGCTCCCGGCTCGCCTCCCGTCGCTGCCCCACCGGCCGCGGCTGGGGACGATGTCGACGGGACCCCGTCGTGCTGGGGACGGTGGCGGTCCGGTCGGCGTACGGTTCCGGGCGATGCCAGAGCTCCGGCCCGTACCCGAGGACCCGGCCCTGCCGGCACCGTCGCCCGACGTCGTCGCCCGGCTGCGGGCCGCCGGGTGCGTCTTCGCCGAGGAGGAGGCGCGCCTGCTGCAGGAGGCGGCCGCCGACCCGGCCGAGCTCGACGCCCTGCTCGACCGGCGCGCGGACGGCGAGCCGCTCGAGCACGTCGTCGGCTGGGCGGAGTTCTGCGGCCTGCGCGTCCTGCTCGACCCGGGCGTGTTCGTCCCCCGCCCGCGCACCGAGCTGATGGCCCGCCGCGTCGTCGGGCTGGCCCGCTCGGTCGGGGGATCGGCCCCCGTCGTGGTCGACCTGTGCTGCGGCTCGGGCGCGGTGGCGGCCGCCGTGCTGGCATCCGTGCCCGGCGCCGAGGTCCACGCCGCCGACGTCGACCCCGCGGCGGTCCGGTGCGCCCGGCGCAACCTCCCAGGGCAGCCGGTGCACGAGGGCGACCTGTTCGAGGCGCTGCCGGCACTGCTCCGCGGCGGCATCGACGTGCTCGCGGCCAACGTCCCCTACGTCCCGACCGACCAGATCGCCTTCCTGCCCGTCGAGGCACGTGACCACGAGCCGCGGGTGGCGCTGGACGGCGGCGTCGACGGGCTCGACCTCCTGCGGCGGGTGGCGGACGGAGCTGGGCGCTGGCTGCGCCCCGGCGGCCATCTCCTGGTGGAGGTGAGCCGACGCCAGCTCTCCGACGCTTGGTCGGAGTTCCTCCGCGCGGGTCTCGAGCCCGATCTCGTCGAGGACGACGAGCTCGACGCTCGCGTCCTCAGCGGTCGCAGGCCGCTGATCGGAACCGACCGCCCCGGCTGACGCGAGCGCCCGCGTCGGAGCATCGTCGGTGCGACGGCGTACGGCGGCGCCCGGAGCGACCGTTCGCCGGGACGAGGGTCGCGCGAGGGGGAGGCATGTCCGACGTCTACCGCTACCCGCACGGGGCCCCGTGCTGGTCCGAGCTCACCACGCCTGTCCCCGACGCGGCCGAGGAGTTCTACGGCGAGCTGTTCGGCTGGGAGTTCGAGCACACGGGGCTGGGCGGCTACCGGCTGTGCCTGCTCGACGGCTCGCCGGTCGCCGGCATCGCCCCGCAACCGGCCTCGGCGGGGACGCCTGCCGACGCGCCCCCGTACTGGGCCACGTACCTCTGCGCCGACGACGCGGACGACGTCGGCAAGCGGATCGCCGAGCACGACGGTGCCGTGCTCGGCGGCCCGCTCGACGTCGGGCAGCCAGAGGGTGCCCAGCAGGGCCGGATGCTGATGGCCCGCGACCCGGTGGGAGCGACGTTCGGGGTGTGGCAGCCGCGGGCCCTGCCCGGGGCGGGAGTCCGCGACGTGCACGGTGCCCCGACCTGGGCCGAGCTGCTCACGCCCGACCCCGCCCGGGCGGCGGCCTTCTACGCGGACGTGTTCGAGCTGGGGGTGCGCGAGGAGGAGATCGGCATGGCCCAGCCCTACCGGCTCCTGCTCGCCCACGACCGGATGGTGGCCGGGGTCATGCTGACCCCTCCGGGGGTGCCGGCCGAGGCGCCGCCCTACTGGCTGCTCTACGTCTCGGTCCGCAGCGCGCACGGGGTGGCCGAGCGGCTTGAGGCGCTCGGCGGGCAGGTGCTGGCGGGTCCGACGCCGTCGTCCTGGGGCACCTGGACCGTCGCGGCGGACCCGCAGGGCGCGGTGCTGGCGCTGCTCGCCCCTCCGTCCTGACCCGACGGCAGGCCGGCCCGCACCTCCGCGGGGCGGCTCCCGCTCCCACTAGGGTTCGGGCATGACGGACGGACCGGTCACCTACCTCATCGTCGACGGTGAGAACATCGACGCCACCCTCGGCGTCAGCGTGCTCGGCCGCCGGCCGAACCCGGAGGAGCGTCCGCGCTGGGACCGGGTCCGCGACTTCGTCGCCGAGCTGTGGGACCAGCCCGTCCGCCCGCTGTTCTTCCTCAACGCCTCGTCCGGCTCGATGCCGATGTCGTTCGTGCAGGCCCTGCTCGCGCTGGACTACCGGCCGATCCCGCTGGCCGGCTCGGCCAACGAGAAGGTCGTCGACATCGGTATCCAGCGCACCCTGGACGCCATCGCCGAGCGCGACGGCGACGTCGTGCTGGTCAGCCACGACGGCGACTTCCTGCCCCAGGTGACCAAGCTCGTGGGGGAGGGGCGGCGCGTCGGCCTGCTCGGCTTCCGCGAGTTCGTCAACAGCCGCTTCACCGAGCTGACCGGGCTCGGCCTGCGCCTGCTCGACCTCGAGGACGACGTGGCGGCCTTCACCAGCCCGCTGCCGCGGGTCCGGGTCATCCCGCTCGAGTCGTTCGACCCGGCGCGCTACCTCTGAGCAGGACCACCCCGATCATCCGGACGGTCCTGCTCGGTCCCGCTCACCTCCATGTGCGCCCGGTCAGGTCCGCGGGCACGATGACGTGGTGACGCAGGAGGACACCGCGACGAATCAGCAGGCCCGCGGCGGCGACCAGGCGGGCCGGCCCGCCGGCCGGCCCGGCGAGGACGACTACCGGCCCGACCCCCGGCGCTGGAAGGCGCTCAGCGTCTGCCTGGTCGCAGGCTTCATGTCCCTGCTCGACGTCAGCATCGTCAACGTCGCGCTGCCGTCGATCCGCGACGGGCTGCACGCCTCGGCGAGCGACCTGCAGTGGGTGGTGTCCGGCTACGCGCTGGCCTTCGGGCTGGTGCTCGTCCCGGCCGGCCGGCTCGGCGACGCGCGCGGGCGGCGCACCGTGTTCATCGTGGGCGTCGCGCTGTTCACCCTGGCCAGCGCGGCCTGCGGGCTGGCCACCGGGCCGCTCATGCTCGCGATCGCCCGGCTGGCCCAGGGCGTGGGCGGCGGCCTGATCAACCCGCAGAACTCCGGCTTCATCCAGGAGCTGTTCCGGGGTGCCGAGCGCGGCAAGGCGTTCGGCATCCTGGGTGCCACCATCGGCCTGTCCACCGCGGTCGGGCCGCTGGCCGGCGGCGCGCTGATCGCCGCGTTCGGCACCACCGACGGCTGGCGCGCCGTGTTCTTCGTGAACGTGCCGGTGGGCGTCGTGGCCGTGGTCCTGGCCCGCCGGCTGCTCCCGCGGGGCGGTGACCCCTCGCGCCACCAGAGCCTCGACCCGGTCGGCGTCGTGCTGCTCGGCGTCGGCGTGCTCGCGCTGCTGCTGCCGCTGGTGGAGGAGCAGACCTGGAAGGGCTCGGCCAAGTGGCTCCTCGTGCCGCTCGCGGTCGTGCTGCTGGCCGCGTTCGCGATCTGGGAGCGTGCCTACGCCAGGCGCGGCAGGACCCCGATGGTCGACCTCCGGCTGTTCGCCGAGCGCTCCTACACCGCGGGCTCCGGCATCGCCCTGGTCTACTTCGCCGGCTTCACCGCGATCTTCTTCGTGCTGGCCCTGTTCCTGCAGTCCGGTCGCAGCTATTCCGCGTGGGAGGCCGGCCTCGCGGTCACGCCGTTCGCGCTGGGCAGCGCCGTGGCCTCCGCACTGGCCGGCCGGGTGGCGACCCGGCTCGGCCGGCCGCTCGTCGCCGGCGGGCTGGTCATGGTGGCCGTGGGGCTGGTGCTCACCGACGTCGCGATCGCCCTGGTGGACGGGCGCAGCGTCGGCTGGTGGACCGTGCTTCCGCTGCTCGTGGCCGGCGTCGGCTCGGGCGCGGTCATCAGCCCCAACATCACCCTGACGCTGTCCGAGGTGCCGGTGCGGATGGCCGGCAGCGCCGGCGGCGTGCTGCAGACCGCTCAGCGCGTGGGCTCGGCGGTCGGCATCGCCGCGGTCGGGTCGGTGTTCTTCGCCCGGCTCTCCGCCACCCGCGGGGACTGGGGGAGCGCCACGAGCACGGCGCTGCGGCTGTGCACCGCCGGCGTGCTGGTGGCCACCGTGCTCGCCGTCGTCGACGTCGTCGGGCAGCGCCGCCAGGACCACCGCGAGGCGCAGGCCGCCGGGCAGCCAGCATGAGCGCCAGCCGGTGGGACGCGCTCGCCGGTCCTGACAGCGGCGAGAGCGAGCAGGATCGGGCGGCCCGCTACGCCGCCCGCTTCGCCGAGCTCGCCGCCTCCGGGGCGGACGTGCACGGCGAGGCCCGCTACGTGTCCGCGCTGGTTCCCGTCGGCGCGCGGTTGCTCGACGCCGGCTGCGGGACCGGACGGGTCGCCATCCGGCTGGCCGAGCTCGGCTACGACGTCGTCGGTGCGGACCTCGACGCGGCGATGCTCGCGCAGGCGCGGTCCGCCGCCCCGCACCTGCCCTGGGTGCACGCCGACCTCGGCGAGCTCTCCCTGGTCGACGAGGGGTCGCCCGCGTTCGACCTCGTCGTGGCCGCGGGCAACGTCGTGCCGCTCGTCGCCCCCGGCGCCGAGGCCGAGGTGGTGGCCGCGCTGGCCCGTCACCTGCGCCCCGGTGGGCTGCTGGTGGCCGGGTTCGGCCTGGATGCCGAGCACCTTCCCACCGGGGTGCCGCCGGTGCGGCTGCCCGACTACGACGACTGGTGCGCCCGGGCCGGGCTGCGGCTCGGGCAGCGCCACGCCGGCTGGGACGGCGCCCCGTTCCCCGGCGCGGCGGCCGACCCTTCCACCGGTCGGACCGGTGCGGCCGGGGCCCCCGGCTACGCGGTGAGCGTCCACCGCCGGCTCGCCTGAACCCTCCTCGATCCGCTCCCGCCCCCCTCCGGCCACTCCCCGTGCCGGGGGGAATACCGATTTGCCGATCGGGAGTTGGGGGTGGATGCTTGCGGCAAGCAAGTAGTGGCCGATGAGGATCTCCGACACCGTCGTCGTGAGCGCCGCCCGCTTCCCGCCCGTCCGCACCCCCTCTGCTCCCGAGGAGCCTGCTCCATGACCGCCACCGACGCGCGCCCGCACAGGGCCGCGACGAGCCGGACGCCCGGTCAGCCGGCCGGCGCCGCCGAGGCCGTGGCCGGGGCCGCGGCCGTGGGGCGCAGCATGTCCGGCCTGTTCCGGCTCACCAACAAGATGAAGGCGCACCTGGCCGCCACCGGGCAGGTCGACTGGACGCTGTTCCCGCTGCTGGTCCGGCTCGAGGAGCACGGTGAGCTGCGGGTCTCGGCTCTGGCCGAGAGCGTGCACGCCGACATCTCCACGGTCAGCCGGCACGTCGCCGCGCTGGTCGAGCTGGGCTGGGTGGAAAAGCGCCGCGATCCGGACGACGGCCGGGCCAGCACCCTCGCCATCACCGAGGAGGGGCTGGCGGCGGTCCGGCGCAACCGGACCCAGCGCGACGCGATGCTCGCCGAGGTCGTGGCCGACTGGGACCCCGCCGACGTCGACCGCCTGGCCGGCCTGCTCGCCCGGCTGGTCGACGGGATGACCGAGCACATCACGGCCCAGCACAAGCTCGCCGAGGCGGCTCCCGCGCGCACCGCCGCCCCGCGCACGACCACTCGCACCGCTCAGGACGCCCACGAGGAGAAGAAGTGAGCAGCAGCAGTACCGCCGTCGGCAGTGGGCCGGCAGCGCCGGGCGCGCCCAGCCTGAGCCACCGGCAGATCGTCACGATCCTGTCCGGGCTCATGATGGGCATGTTCCTGGCGGCTCTGGACCAGACCATCGTCGCCAGCGCCATCCGCACCATCGGCGACGACCTGCACGGCCTGTCGGTGCAGGCGTGGGTGACCACCGCCTACCTGATCACCTCCACGATCAGCACGCCGCTCTACGGCAAGCTCAGCGACATCTACGGCCGCAAGCCGTTCTTCCTCGGCGCCATCTCGATCTTCATCGTCGGCTCGGCGCTGTGCTCGTTCTCGACCTCGATGTACATGCTGGCGGTCTTCCGGGCCTTCCAGGGCCTCGGCGCAGGCGGCCTGTTCACCCTCGCCCTGGCGATCATCGGCGACATCGTCTCCCCGCGTGAGCGCGCCAAGTACCAGGGCTACTTCCTGGCCGTGTTCGGCACCTCGAGCGTGCTCGGCCCGGTGATCGGCGGCTTCTTCGCCGGGGCCAGCAGCATCCTGGGCATCACCGGCTGGCGCTGGGTCTTCCTGGTCAACGTGCCGATCGGCCTGGTGGCCCTGTTCGTGGTCGTCCAGACCCTGCACATCCCGCACCACCGCCGCGACCACCGCATCGACTGGGCCGGCGCCGCGGCCATGAGCATCGGCGTCGTGCCGTTCCTGCTGCTCGCCGAGCAGGGTCACGAGTGGGGCTGGGGCTCGGCCAAGGCCATCGTCTGCTACGTCGTCGGACTGGCGGGGCTGGCCGCGTTCGTCTGGTTCGAGAGCCGCATCGGCGACGAGGCGCTCATCCCGCTGCGCTTCTTCAAGAACCGCACCTTCTCCATGACGTCGGTCATCGGCCTCGTCGTCGGCATGGGCATGTTCGGCGGTCTGGCGGCGCTGCCGCTCTACCTGCAGATCGTGCGCGGCCTGAACCCGACCGAGTCCGGCCTCATGCTGCTGCCGCTCACCGCCGGCATCATGGTCGGCTCGATCATCTCCGGGCAGCTCATCAGCAAGACCGGGCGCTACAAGATCTTCCCGATCATCGGCAGCCTGCTCCTGGTCGGCGGCATGGTGCTGCTGAACCAGGTGCACTATGACACCCCGTTCTGGCAGACCGGCGTGTACATGGCGGTCTTCGGGCTGGGCCTGGGCAACGTGATGCAGCCGATCACCCTCGCGGTGCAGAACGCCATGCCGCCGCAGGACATCGGCGTGGCGACGTCGTCCGCCACGTTCTTCCGGCAGATGGGCGGCTCGCTGGGCACCGCGGTGTTCCTGTCGATCCTCTTCTCCACGGTCTCCGGCAACATCAAGTCGGCGTTCGCGTCGATCGCCCCCACGCCGGCCTTCCAGCAGGCGCTCAACGACCCGGCCGTGGCCTCCGACCCGGCCAACGCGCCGATCGTGCAGGCGGTCAAGAGCGGTCAGGCGCTGGCCGGCGGGGCGAACCTGAACGACACCTCGTTCCTGGAGAAGCTCGACCCGCGCCTGGCGCTGCCCTTCCGGGTCGGCTTCGCGGACTCGATGGACCTGGTGTTCCTCATCGGTGCCGCGGTCCTGGCCATCGGCTTCGTCATCCTGCTCTTCCTGCCCGAGCTGCCGCTGCGCACCCGGGCCGGCGTCGACGCCGCGCGCGACGAGCGGGCCGCCGCTCAGCAGGACGCGGACAGCGCGGCCGAGCAGGCCCAGGCCGGGGCGCGCGACGCCGCGGTGGCCGAGCCGGGCACCCTTCCGGCGGAGGTGCTGGACCGCCGCTAGCGGCCGCCCGCGCACGACGACACGGGCCCTGCCGCTTCCCCGTCCCGGGGAGCGGCAGGGCCCGTGACGTGCGTGGCGTCACCGGCGCTGATCTGTGGGCGCAGGGGTTGGGCTGCACGGCCTGGGGGAATCCCGGCGGCCATGGCCTTCCTGCGCACCAAGCCGATCGAGGACGTCGTCGCCCAGGCGGCGGACGAGGGGCCGGAGGGCACCCCGCGGCTGCGCAAGCGGCTCGGCCCGGTGGACCTCATGGGGTTCGGCATCGGGATCGTCATCGGCACCGGCATCTTCACCCTCACCGGCATCGAGGCCCGCGACCATGCCGGCCCGGCGGTCATCGTCTCGTTCCTGGTCGCCGGGGCGGTCAGCCTGCTGGCCGCGCTCTGCTACGCCGAGCTCGCCTCCAGCGTGCCGACGGCCGGCAGCGCCTACACCTACGCCTACGCGACCCTGGGCGAGCCGGTCGCGTGGATCATCGGCTGGGACCTCGTGCTGGAGTTCGCCCTCGGCGCCTCGGTCGTGGCCCGCGGCTGGTCCGGCTACCTGGCCAACCTGTTCGGCCTGCCCAGCCGCTGGTTCGGCGAGGAGGGCAGCGTGGTCAACGTCGGGGCCATCGCCATCGTGCTGGTGCTCGGCGTCGTGGCCACGGTGGGGATCCGGCAGTCCTCGCGGGTCACCAACCTGCTGGTGCTGGTCAAGGTGGCGATCTGCGTGTTCGTCGTGATCGCCGGGCTGTTCTTCGTCCGGGGCAGCAACCTCACCCCGTTCGTGCCCGCGCCGAAGCAGTCCGAGGCCGCGTCCGGTGGCGCGCAGCCGCTGATCCAGGCGGTGGCCGGCATCTCGCCGTCGGCGTTCGGGGTGGCCGGCATCCTCACCGCGGCGGCGGTCGTGTTCTTCGCCTACACGGGCTTCGAGGCGGTGGCGAACCTGGGGGAGGAAACCCGCCGGCCGGCCCGCGACCTGCCGTTGGGCCTGCTGGGCACCCTGGGCATCTCCACGCTGCTCTACGCGCTGGTCTCGTTCGTCGTGGTCGGGATGGTCGACTACCGGCAGATCGACCGCGGCGCGCCGATCGCCTCGGCCTTCGACGCGGTCGGCGCGCACTGGGCGGCGAACCTGGTGTCGATCGCCGCCGTGGCCGGGCTCACCTCGGTCATCCTGGTCGACCTGGTGGCCATGGGGCGCATCGGCTTCGCCATGGGCCGCGACCGGCTGCTGCCCCCGGCCGTCGGCGCCGTGCACCCGCGCTTCGGCACGCCGTGGGTCACCACCATCATCACGACGGTGCTCGTGGCCGTGCTGGCCGGCTTCGTGCCGCTGGCCACGCTGGCCAACCTGGTGAGCATCGGCACGCTGTTCGCCTTCGTGCTGGTCTCGGTGGCGGTGCCGATCCTGCGGCGCACCCGGCCCGAGCTGCGCCGGCCGTTCCGGGTCCCGCTCTCGCCGGTCATCCCGGTCCTGTCGGCCGTGGCCTGCCTCTACCTCATGCTCAACCTGAGCCTGGACACGTGGATCCGGTTCGTGGTCTGGCTGGTCGTCGGGCTGGTCGTCTACGCCGCCTACGGCCGCCGGCACGCCCGGCTGGCCGAGCGGGAGGAGCCCGCGGTGGACCTGCGCGGGAGCCGCTCCCGGACGACCGGGTAGCCCTCGGTACGGTCCTGTCCCGTGACCGTTCCGACCCTGGGCCGGCTCGAGGCCCGCCCCGCACTGGACGCTCCCGAGCTGCTGGCCGCACCGGTGGCCGAGGCCCTGCGCGCCGACGTCGGGCTGGCCGCCCAGGTGGCGGTCGCGCCCATCGACGCCGAGCTGGCCGACACCGCGGCCTTCTGCGCGGCCTACGACGTCGGGCTGGAGGTGTCGGCCAACTGCCTGGTGGTGCAGGCGAAGCGGGGGGAGCGGACCTGGTACGCCGCCTGCCTGGTGCTGGCCACCACCCGCGCCGACGTCAACGGGCTGGTCCGCAAGCACCTCGACGCCCGCAAGGCCTCGTTCGCACCGATGGACCTCGCGGTCGAGCTCACCGGCATGGAGTATGGCGGCATCACCCCGGTGGGGCTTCCGGCCGACTGGCCGGTGCTGGTGGACGCGGCTGTGGCTGCCGCCGGTCCGGTCGTCGTCGGCAGCGGCCTGCGCCGCAGCAAGCTCGTGCTGCCCGGCGCCGCGCTGGCCGCCCTGCCCTCCGCCGCCGTCCTGGACGGCCTCGGCGTGCCGCTCGGCTGAGCGGCCGGAACGCCCGCAGCGGGCCTGGCGCCCCTACGAGATGGTCGCCGCCCCCGCGGGATCCGGATTCCACGGGGGCGGCGACGAAGGGTCCGGTGCTCCAGCGCAGAAGGCGCAGGACCGTGGTCGTCCCGGCCCGAGCGGGGTGGGAGGTGCTCAGCCCTCCGGGCTGCCGTCGCCGCCCGTCTGCTCGGCGAGGAACCGCTCGAGCTCGTCGGCCAGCTCGTCGGCGGTGGGCAGCTCGGCGGGGGAGTCGGCCAGCAGGCTTCGTCCGCGGCCGCCCACGAAGCTGTCGTACTGCCCCTCCAGGGCGCGCACGACGGAGGTGACCTCCTCGGACTGGCGCACCTGCTCGTCGATGGCCGCACGGGTGCTGGTGGCGGCCTGCTCCAGGGCGCCGGTGGGCAGCACCAGACCGGTGGCCCGGGCGACCGCGTCGAGCAGCGCCACCGAGGCGGCGGGGTAGTCGGTCTGGGCGACGTAGTGGGGCACGTGCACCGCGAAGCCCATCGCGTCGCGACCGGCCCGGCCGAGCCGGAACTCCAGCAGGTGCCCGGCGCTGGCCGGCACCTGCACGGTGGCCACCCAGGGCTCGTAGTCGCCGACCAGGTCCTTGCGCGAGGCGTGCGCGGTGAGCCCGGCGGGGCGGGTGTGCGGGACGGCCATCGGGATCGCGTTGAGCCCGACCGACAGCCGGACGTCGAAGCGCTCGACCAGCTGGGCCACGGCGGCCACGAAGCGCTCCCACTGCACGTCCGGCTCCGGGCCCGTGAGCAGCAGGAACGGGGTGCCGGAGCCGTCGCGCACCGCGCGCAGCTCCAGCCGCGGCTCCTCGTAGGACTCCCAGTGGTCCTCGACGAACAGCATGACCGGGCGCCGGGCGCGGTAGTCGAGCAGCTGGTCGACGTCGAAGGTGGCGACCAGCTCGGACTCGAGGGTCTCGAGCAGGTGCTCGCGGGCCAGGCGCACCGCGCCCCCGGCGTCGACGAACCCGCCGAGCGCCTGCACCAGGACGGGGCGGTCACCACGACCCTGCGCGGCGGGACCGGCGCCGACGTGGACGTCGGGGTTCAGCGTGTAGAGCGAGCCGGGGTCGAGCACGGCGGGGTACGTCCTCCCTGCGACGGACCGGCGCGGAGGGCGCCGGGTGAACTGCGGCACGGGCGGCGAGGAGCCGCCGTCATGGTCTCGCAACGTCGTCGGCGCGGCGAACCATCCCGGCCGCGCAGGGCTCACGAGGAGGGCTTACGAGGCCGCTCCCCGCGCACCGCGGAGGGCGCCGCGGACGGCGAGGGCGAGGCCGTCGGCGGTGAACGGCTTGGGGACGAAGACGAAGCCCTCGCGGGCCAGGTCCGCGCGGGCGCCGGCGTAGCCGGAGACGAGGACCACGGCCAGGCCCGGGTGGCGCTGGCGCAGGATCCGGGCCATCTCGTCGCCGTCCATGGTGGGCATGACGATGTCGCTCACCAGCACCGAGTAGCCGCGCAGCTCGGCCACCGGCATCGCCAGCGCGGCCTCCGGGCGGGCCAGCGCGGTGACGACGCACCCGTGGCTGGCCAGCAGCCGCACGCACAGCCCGCGGACGTCGTCGTTGTCCTCGACGACGAGCACGTGCCGGCCGTCGAGGGTGTCCGACTGCTCCGCCTCGTCCGGGACGTCCACCTCCTGCACCCGTCGCGGGGCCGGCGCGGCGCCGACCGGCACCGGGAACCACACCGTGGCCGTGGTGCCCTCTCCCGGCACCGACTCCAGGGTGAGGTGGCCGCCGAGCTGGCCGACCACGCCCTGGGCCACCGACAGCCCCAGTCCGGTGCCCGAGCCGGGGTGGGTGGTGAAGAACGGCTCGAGCGCCCGCTCCAGGACCTCCGGACCCATGCCCTGGCCGTCGTCGACCACCCGTAGGGCCACCAGCCGGTGCCGGGCCGGGTCGCGCATGGCGGTGCGCAGCTGCAGCGGCAGCGCCTCGACCGGGGCCAGCGCGGCCAGCGCGGTGACCGGCTCCCCGGTGACCGAGATCGTGATGGTGCCCGCGCCCGGGATGGCGTCGCGGGCGTTGAGCACGAGGTTGAGCAGCACCTGCTCCATCTGCCCGACGTCCACGCGCACCGTGGGCAGGCCGGGGTCCCCGTGGGCGCGGACGTCGACCCGGGTGTCGACGGCCCGGCGCAGCAGCGGCAGGACCTGCGTGACCAGCTCGAGCAGCGAGACGTCCTCGGGAGCGAGCACCTGCTGCCCGGACAGGGCCAGCAGGTGGCGGGTCAGGCTGGCCGCGCGGGTGGTCATCGCCTCGATCGCCTGCGCCTCGCCGGCCGGCAGCCCGTGCTGCTCCATCGTGGCGCGCAGCAGCGCCGCGTTCATGCCGACGACGGCCAGCAGGTTGTTGAAGTCGTGCGCCACGCCGGCGGCGACCTGGCCCACGACCTCAGACCGCTGCGCCTGCTGCAGCTGGCTGCGCAGCGAGCGCTCCTCGCTGACGTCGGTCATCGTGCCGCGGACGCCGACCAGCGTGCCCTCCTGGTCGAGCAACGGCACGGCGTCGGCGCGCAGCACCAGCTCACCGCCGTCCGGCCGGCGGACGTGCAGGTCGAGCGGCACCACCCGGCCGCTGGCCCGCACCTCGGCGACGGCGGCCCCGAGCAGCTCGCGGTCGGCCGGGTCGACCAGCTCGACGAACCGTCCGCCCGTCGCCTCCAGGTCGGCGCCGGGCACCCGGTCCAGCCCGACCAGGTCGAACAGCTCGTCGGACCACACGGCGCCGGGCTGGTCGAAGCGCCACTCCCAGGTGGCCAGGCCGGCGAGCCGGCGGACCTCGGCGAAGCGCCGGTCGGCCGCCTCCAGCGCCGAGGCGAGGTGGTGGGTGCGCGTGGTGCGCTGGAACCAGGCGAGGATCCCCTGGTGGGTGGGCACCATCCGGCACCGCCACCAGTCGCCCTGCTCGGCCCGCGGCAGCTGCACGTTGAGCTCCCAGGCGAGCGCGCGCCCGGTGCGCAGCACCGAGGACACCTGCGCCAGGACGCCGGTGGTGGCGGCGGCCGGCAGCACCTCCAGCAGCCGGCGGCCGAGCAGGTCGGTGCCCAGCAGGTCCGAGGCCGCGGCCTCGTTGATCCAGACGACGTCCAGGTCGACCGGCTCGCCGGCGGCGTCGAGGACCGGCCGGACCAGCGACACCGGGTTGGGCAGGTCCTGGAACGCCCGGAGCTCGACCCGCAGCAGGGGGTCGACCGGCGCCTGATCGGCCGGAACCTGATCGGCCGGAACCTGATCCGCCGGAATCTGGTCCATCGGCATGGAAGCGCGCGCGGTGGTGCCCGGCCCGGTGCCCCCTGGTCGCTCCACGGCACCCCTCGCGGCGTCTCCTGCGGCGCGGCTGCGCCCTCCGCTCGCCGATCCTGCCCTACCGGGGCGCTCCACGGGGGCGAGGGGGCCTACGACGGCGCGGCGGCCTGCCGGAGACCGGCCGCCGCCGTGGTGACCGGCCGAGGTTCACCCGGCTGCCGGTGCGCGGCGCCGGCCCTGCCGGACGCCGGCGGCGAGCAGGGTGAGCAGCGCGCCGAGCACGGCGTAGCCGGCCAGCAGGAGCGAGGGGGTCCGCACGCCGATGCCGCCGAAGTAGGCGATACCCCGCACCGCGTCCGTGCCGGCACCCGGCGGCAGCCAGGGGCCGATCGAGCGCCAGAAGGCCGGCAGCAGCGGGGCCGGGTAGGCGCCGCCGGCGCTGGGGTTGCCCAGCACCACGAACAGCAGGATCGCGATGCCGATCCCCGCCGTGCCGCCGAGCACCTGGAAGGCCATCGTGGCCGCTCCGACGGCGAAGACCAGCAGGGCGCCGAACGCCGACAGCGCCAGCACGTTCGCGTCCAGAGCCCCCAGCACGACATCGGTGATGAGGGCACCGGCCACGCCGCTGACCACCGCGTAGACCGCCAGCGACCCCAGCCGGACCACCGCCCGGCGCTGCGTGGCCGGGCGGGCGCCGGCGCTGATCCCGAGGATCGAGGCGACGAGGTAGCCGCCCACGGTCCAGCCGACCACGAGGTAGAAGGGGGACAGCCCGCGGGCGTCGCCGGAGAAGACCGGGCGGACGTCGCTGACCTGCACCGTGCGTCCCTGCGCCTGCTCGGCGCGGGTCACCACGGCGGTCAGGGCGTCGGCGACGGCCGACCCCTCGGCCCCGGCCACGAGCAGCCGGTCCTGCGTGCCGGTGGGCGCCACCAGCAGCGCGCCGTAGACCTCGCGGTCGTCGATGAGCCGCCGCGCCGCGGCCTCGTCGCCTGCCACCTGAGGGGCGAGCGGGTCGCCCGGCAGGCCCGACAGCCGGCCGGCCACCTGCGGGCCCGCTCCGCCGGGGGCGACCACGGCCAGGTCGATCCGGTGCGGGGTGGGCGCGTGCAGGGCGCCGAGGTAGCTGGCGATGAACCCGAGCTGCAGGGCCAGCACCCCCAGCACCAGCGCCACGGCGCGGGTGGTGACCGCGTCGCGCAGGTCGGTGCCGAAGGACCTCCGCCGGCCGGGCCGGTCGCGCACGTCGACCTGGTCCGCACGCTCGCTGCGGTCCGTGCGGTCAGCCCCCTGATCGACGTCGGTGCCGTCCCTGCGGTCGACGACAGGGCCCTCGTCCTGATGACTCATGGCGTGCTCACTCACGGTGATCCCCCTACCCGGCCGCCTCGCGTGCAGCATGTCGTACTTCTCACCTTCTCGCCCGGCACGGCGGCCCCCGACCGCTGCACGCACCACCCGTGCGGACGGGGTGGATCTGGTGCGAGCGCATCAGGTGCCGGCAGCCGGATCGCGACACGCTGTGAGCGCACGGGCCGGACGGCGGCGAGGGACGGGATGACAGGCACAGCGCAGGTGCGCGAGAGCGCGGACGAGCGGGCGGCGTCCGCCGGTGCGCCGAGCACGTCGCTGCCCGCCGTGGCCCGGCTGCGCGCCCTGCTCGAGGCCGCCCCGGTCGGTCTGGCCGAGCTGGACGGCGAGGGCCGCCTCGTGCTGGCCAACCGCACCCTGGACGCGCTGGCCGACCGCCGCTGGTACGAGCTGCTCGGCCGCTCCTGGACGATGCTGGCCCACCACTACGACCGCAGCCGGGTGGAGGAGCTGTGGGCCAGCGCGGCGCCCTCGCGGGTCCAGCTGCGGGCCACCTTCCGCGTCGCGGTCCCGGGAGCCGACCGCTGGGTGGAGGTGCTGGTCGCCCCCGGGCCCGACGAGGGCTGGGTCCTCGTCATGACCGACGCCGGAGAGCGGGTCGCCGCCAGCGCCGCGCTGGTCGACTCCGAGCGCTGGCTGCGGGCCGTGCTCGACGCCGTGCCGGTGGGGCTGGCGGTCCACACGCTCGACGGTCGCGCGGTCGCGGTCAACGAGGCGCTCGCGCGGACCCTGGGCAGCACCCGGGAGGCGCTGGGCTCCGCGGGACCGGGCGACCTGGTGTTCACCGACGAGCACGGCGCGCCGGTGCCGCCGGTCGAGCGGCCTTCGGCGTTGGCCATCCGCACCGGCCGGTCGGCCTCCGCGGTGCTGGGCATCGTGGACGGCACGGGCGCGCAGCGGTGGCTGCAGGTGAGCGCGCAGGCCCTGCCCATGGACGACGAGTCGCTGGCGCGCGGCGTGGTGACCACCGCCGTCGACGTCACGGCGGACCGGGCGCTGGCTGCTCGGCTCGCGCGGTCCGAGCGTCGCCACCGCGCGCTGCTCGAGGCGGCCGGCGACCTGCTGCTCGAGCTGGACGCCGAGGGCCGCTGCCGGCAGGTGCCGGCCTCCAGCGTGCAGGTGCTCGGCCTGACGCCGGAGCAGCTGACCGGCCACCGCCTGCAGGACCTGGCGCACCCGGACGACGTCGACGCCCTGGCCGCGCTCCTGGCCGAGGTCGCCGGTGCGCAGGCGCCCGACGACGTCCCGCGCGGCCACCGCCTGCTGCTGCGGCTGAGGCGGGGCCAGCAGTCCTACCGCTGGGTGCAGGCGGTCGCGGTGCCCGAGCCGGGCGAGGCGAGCGGGGCTGCGGGCGGCGGGTCCCCGGCGGGCTGGGTGGTGCAGCTGCGCGACGTCGACGAGCTGGTGGGGCCGCAGCCCTAGGCAGGCCTGGCCTGGCCGGCTACGCGGCCGCCGTCCGCACCATCTGCTCGTAGACCGACGGGTCATCGGAGACGATCTGCGGGAAGCCCGCTCCCGGCGCGCCCTGCCACTTCACGACCGTGCCCGGGTTGTGCACCAGCTGCCCGTCCGGCAGGACGAAGGTGGGGCTGCCGGGGATCCCGAGCTCGCCGGCGCGGCGCCAGTCCTCCAGCACGGTGCGGCGGCCGGTCCCGGCGGTGAGCGCGTCGAGCAGCGCGTCGGCGTCGACGGCCGGGCAGGACCGGGCGACGTCGAGCACCTCGGTGAGCAGCTGGATGGGGCGGCTCTGCGCGAAGAACGCGTGGCGCAGGGCGGCGTCGAGCTCCTCGCTGGCCCGCAGCCCGCCCACCCGGTCGGCCTTGGCGGCCTGCACCGCCTCCATGGCGACAAGGACGGTGCCCGGCCACTCGTACGGCGGCCGGCTCCACCCCTCCATCACCAGCGTCGCGTCCTTGGCGCCGATGATCGCCATCTCGCTCTCGAGCAGCTCCTTCGGCGTGGGCCGCGCGTTGATCAGCTCGAGCGGGAAGGCGCGGTGGATCAGGCGCAGCGTGCTGTCCAGGCCCAGCCGGGCGCGCGCCGTGCGCAGCCGGTGCAGCGCGAGCGTCGCCCAGGGGCAGGACAGGTCGGACCAGACGACGATGGTGCCGCGGGACACGGGCGGGTGCTGCACAGGGCCTCCTACAAGCTGTCGTGACGGCAGGGGCGAGCCCCCAGTCTGCTCCGACGGTTCATGCTCAGGGCGTGGTGGGGCCGTCGTCGACCGCACCTGTGCGGCGCTGCGCCTCGCGGGTCAGCGGCCCGCGCTCAGCCCGCGTGTGCACGTCCTCCTCGGCGTCGTGGTGGTGCGGGGTGCCGGCGGACGCGAGCGACGGGTCGCCGGCCCGCTCCTCGCCGCGCGCTGTGGTCCGCTTCACCGGCGCCCCCACCCGCTGGCCGTCCTCGGCCACGTCGCTCACGTCCGGCAGGCCGTCGGTGCGGACGTCGGACTCGAGGTCGGCGGGCACGTCGGCGTTCCGGGCACGGCCACCGCGGTCCTCGCCCAGCACGTCGTCGCGGGCGCTGTCCTGGTCGCGGCGCGGCACCAGGTCGTCAGGCCGGGTGCCGGTGACCGACTCCATGTCGGCGATGTGGCCGGCGTCGGGCTGGCTGCTCATCGGTTCCTCCTCGCGCCGGCCGCGGCCGGACCGGGTGTCGTCCTAGCGGTCTTGCTCGTCGCTGCGGCGGTGGTGCCGCAGGGCCTGCTCGACAGGTTCCTCGAGCGGGCGCTCCTCGCCGAGCGGCGGCTCGCCCTCGAGCTCGAGGTAGGCGTCGACCTGGTCCGGGGCGGGGTCGATGCCGGCTGACTCGGCGTACTCCTCGGCCAGCTCCGGGTCGGGGACGTCGAGCCCTTGCCGCACCTCGTCGGTGCCCGCCGGGTCCGGCTCGAGGGCGCCGCCGTGGAAGGCGTCCCGGCCGGCGCCTGCACCGGGGTCGATCGTCATGCCGTCCGCCTACCCGGGGCGGCCCGGGTGACACGTCCCCGACACCGGCTACCGGCGCGGCGGCAGCGCGATCCGGTCCAGGTCGCGCGCCAGCACGACATCCGGGTGCACGGCGCGCGCCTCCTCCAGATAGGCCCGCTCGAACTCCTCGTCGTCGCCGTAGCGCTGGGAGAAGTGGGTGAGCACCAGCCGGCGGACGCCGGCGTCGCGGGCGATCTGCGCCGCCTGCCGGGCGGTGAGGTGGCCGTACTGCTCGGCGAGGGCCCGGTCGCGGTGCAGGTAGGTCGCCTCGATGACGAGCAGGTCGGCCCGCTCGGCCAGCGCCAGCGCGCCGTCGCACGGCCGGGTGTCCATGACGTGGGCCACGACCTGCCCCGGCCGGGGTTCGGACACCTCAGCCAGCGCGACCCAGCGTCCGCCGACCTCCAGCCGGCCGGCGTCGGTGAGCTCGCGGACGGCCGGCCCGCTGATGCCGCGGGCGGCCAGCTCGGTGGGGAGCAGGCGGAGGCCGTCGGGCTCCTCGAACCGGTAGCCGACGGCCGGCACCCGGTGGTCGAGCTCCCGGGTCACCACCCGCCACGGGCCGTCGGCGAGCAGCCCGTCGCCGCGCACCGGGCGCTCCACGACGCGGTCGGTGGCGTCGCCGTCGCCGCCTCCCGCAGCGAAGCGCAGGGCGTCGACCTGCGCCTGCGCGGGCGCGGGGAAGTGCAGCGGCACCTCGTGCGCGGGCGCCCCCTCCTGCCGGGAGTCCAGCGCGATGCGGGCCAGCACCCCGGGCAGGCCGAAGCAGTGGTCCCCGTGGGCGTGGGTGAGGCAGATGCGGGTGAGGCGGACGGCGGCGACGCCGGCGAGGGTGAGCTGGCGCTGGGTGCCCTCGCCGGGGTCGAGCAGGACCAGCTGGTCGTCCAGCCGGAGCACGTAGCCGTTGTGGTTGCGGGTGCGGGTGGGCACCTGCGAGGCGGTGCCGAGGACGACGAGCTCGCGGGCGGCCACCTGCGATTCCTACCACCCGGGTCGTCCACCCCTCCGGTTTCGTCCCCCGCGACGCGGGGACGGCTCGAAGGTCCGCGCAGCGCGCCACGACCGGGCGGGAGCACGACATGCCCAGCCGCCCTGCCCGTCGTGAGCCCTGGCTCCTGTCCAGCTCCTATCAGCTGTAGGCGAGTGAGGAGACATCCTGTGAACGACTTGCCCCGCGACCCGACGACGAGCACGACCTACGCCGACGCCGCGCTCCCTCCGGCGGACGACACCGACGCGGACGTCCTGCGCGACGCCGACGCCCTCGAGCAGCTCTGGCAGGAGTTCCACGCCGCGGTCACCATGACCAGCCGCGAGCTGCGCGAATGGCTCGGCAGCTCGCCGGAGGTGGAGGGTGCGGGAGGTGCCCGCCCGGTGCCCCCGGCCGCCGGCACCGAGGGCATGCCGCTGCCCGGCATCCCGCCGGCCACGGACCCCACGCCCGAGCAGGTCGCCGCGGCCCGCGTGCAGGTGCTGCTCCAGTCCCCGACCGCTCGCCGGAGCGTGGGGGAGCGCGTGACCGGGGTGCTGGGCAAGCGCCGCGGCGACCTCACCGTCGACGACGTCGGCGCGATGCGTGCCGTGGTCGCCTTCGTCGGCCGCGAGCACCCGGACCCCGACTCCGGCGACCTCTCCGACGACGCGTGGCGCCGTCGCCTCATGGACGTCGGGCACGACCCGCTGGCGGCTCCGCGCAGCTGAGCGCACCCCCGGCTCCGACCGGAACGATCACGTGAGCGCGATCCTTTCATGCTTACCGCGCCAGATCTGCGGCGGTAAGCATGGATCGATCACGCTCCCGTGATCGTTCCCGAGCGGGCCGAGGGCTTGCGGCTACCAGGTCTGGTGCAGCGGCCGGCCCTCGGCGTAGCCGGCGGCGGACTGCACACCGACCACGGCGCGCTCGTGGAAGGACTCCAGGTCCGCGGCGCCGGCGTAGGTGCAGGCGCTGCGCACGCCGGCGGTGATGACGTCGAGCAGGTCCTCCACGCTGGGACGGCGCGGGTCCAGGTACATGCGCGAGGTGGAGATGCCCTCCTCGAACAGCGCCTTGCGGGCGCGGTCGAACTCGGTGTCGTCGGCGGTGCGCCGCTGCACCGCGCGGGCCGACGCCATACCGAAGTTCTCCTTGTAGAGCCTGCCGTCCGCGTCGCGCAGGACGTCGCCGGGCGACTCGTGCGTGCCGGCGAACCAGCTCCCGATCATCACGTTGGACGCGCCCGCGGCCAGGGCGAGCGCGACGTCGCGCGGGTGCCGCACCCCGCCGTCGGCCCACACGTGCCTGCCCAGCCGGCGCGCCTCGAGCGCGCACTCGAGCACCGCGGAGAACTGCGGCCGGCCGACGCCGGTCATCATCCGCGTGGTGCACATGGCGCCAGGGCCCACGCCGACCTTCACGATGTCGGCGCCGGCCTCGACCAGGTCGCGCACGCCGTCGGCGGCCACCACGTTGCCGGCCACCAAGGGCACCTGCGGGTCCAGGGCGCGCACGCCCCGCAGCGCCTCGAGCATCTTCTCCTGGTGCCCGTGCGCGGTGTCGAGCACCAGCACGTCGACGCCCGCCTCGAGCAGCGCCTCCGCCTTGCCGAGGACGTCGCCGTTCACGCCCACCGCCGCGGCCACCCGCAGCCGGCCGGCGGCGTCGACGGCGGGGCGGTAGAGCGTGGCCCGCAGCGCGCCGGGCCGGGTGAGGATGCCGTCCAGCCGGCCGTCCTCGTCGACGACGGGGGCGAGCCGGTGCCGGCCGTGCAGCCGGTCGAAGGCTGCGCGCGGCTCGACCCCGGCAGGGAGGGTGAGCAGGTCGCGGCTCATCACCTCGCGCAGCTGGGTGAACCGGTCGACGCCCAGGCAGTCGGCCTCGGTGACCACGCCCACCGGCCGCCCGGCCTCCACCACGATCACGCCGCCGTGCGCCCGCTTGGGCAGCAGCGCGAGCGCCTCGCCGACCGTGTCGCCGGGGGTGAGCGTGATCGGGGTGTCGTGCACGAGGTCGCGGGACTTCACGAAGGCGACGACCTCGGCCACGACGTCGGCGGGGATGTCCTGCGGGATGACGGCGATCCCCCCGCGGCGGGCGATCGTCTCGGCCATCCGGCGCCCGGCCACGGCGGTCATGTTGGCCACCACCAGCGGGATCGTGGTGCCGCTGCCGTCGGTGGTGGACAGGTCGACGTCGGTCCGGGAGGCCACCGCGGAGCGGCGGGGGACCATGAAGACGTCGTCGTAGGTGAGGTCGTAGCCGGGCGACGTGGAGTCGAGGAAGCGCACGAGTAGACGAGCGTACCGGGCGAGCGGCTCCGGCCGGCGGGGGTTCAGGCGCCCGGCTCGCGCGCGGTCAGCGACGGTCCGCCGGTGCACGACGTCGCGCGCCCTGGCGTGGCGACGGCCCGGGCTGCCGGTGGCGGTGCCCGTGCCGCCCCCAGCGAAGGGCCGCCGCCCCCACGGGATCCGGTGGGGGCGGCGACGAAGGATCACGGGGACGTGATCGTTCCGACCGGGGCCGGGGTGTTCGAGGGGCGGGTCAGCCCGGTAGCCGCCGGTCGCGCTGGTTCAGGCCGGGGCCGCCGTAGGGGTAGTCGGCGGCGCCGGGGTCGCTGGCGCGGTCGAGGACCTCGGTCTCCTCCGGCGTCAGGTGCAGCCCGGCGGCGCGCAGGTTGGTCTCGAGCTGCTCGGTGGTGCGGGCGCCGAGGATCACCGAGGTCATCGCCGGGCGGTCGTGCAGCCAGGCCAGGGCGACCTCGGCCATCGAGACGCCACGCTCCTCGGCCACCTTCTGCACCGCCTCGACGACGTCCCAGGTGCGCTGCTGGCTGCTGCGGCGGTCGTAGGCCTCCACCCCGCGCTCGGGGTTCTCGCCGAGGCGGGTGGCGCCGGTGGGGCGCTCGTCCCGGCGGTACTTGCCGGTGAGCCAGCCGCCGCCGAGCGGAGACCAGGGCAGCAGTCCGAGCCCGTTCTCCTGGCAGGCGGGCACGATCTCCCACTCGATCTCGCGCACCAGCAGGCTGTACTGCGGCTGCAGGGTGACCGGCGGGGCCCAGCCGCGGCGGTCGGTGAGGTCGCAGACCTTCTGCACCTGCCAGCCGGTGTAGTTCGACAGCGCCGGGTAGCGTACCTTGCCCGCGCGCACCGCGTCGTCGAGGAAGCCCCAGGTCTCCTCCAACGGGGTGAGCGGGTCCCACGAGTGCACCTGGTAGACGTCGACGGCGTCGACGCCGAGCCGGCGCAGCGAGTCCTCCAGCGCCCGGGACAGGTGCCGGCGGGACAGGCCGAGGTCGTTGGCGTCCTCGCCCATCGGGAACCGGCCCTTGGTGGCCAGCACGACCCGGTCGCGGACGTCGGCGGGGCGGGAGGCCAGCCAGCGCCCGATGATCGTCTCGGACGCCCCGCGCGAGTAGACGTCGGCGGTGTCGACCAGCGTGCCGCCGGACTCGACGAACCTGTCGAGCTGGGCGTGGCTGCCGGCCTCGTCGGTCTCGTTGCCGAAGGTCATCGTGCCCAGCGCGTACGTCGACACGACGCAGCCGCTGCGCCCGAGCAGGCGGTACTCCATGGAGGGTTCCTCTCAGCCGTGCAGGGCGGCGTCGACCAGCCCCTTGGCCTCGGACTGGATCTGCGCGAGGTGGTCGGGCCCGCGGAAGCTCTCGGCGTAGATCTTGTAGACGTCCTCGGTGCCCGACGGCCGCGCCGCGAACCACCCCGACCCGGTGGTCACCTTGAGCCCGCCGAGCGGCGCGTCGTTGCCGGGCGCCTTGGTGATCTTGTCGGTGATCGGCTCGCCGGCCAGCTCGGTGGCGTTCACCTGCTCCGGGGAGAGCTTGGACAGGCGCGCCTTCTGCTCCCGGCTGGCGGGGGCGTCGACGCGCGCGTAGGCGGGGTCGCCGTACTTCTCGGTGAGGGCGCGGTAGTGCTCGCTGGGGGAGGAGCCGGTGACGGCCTGGATCTCGCTGGCCAGCAGGCACAGGATGATGCCGTCCTTGTCCGTGGACCACGGCTTGCCGTCGCGGCGCAGGAACGAGCCGCCGGCGCTCTCCTCGCCGCCGTAGCCGAGCGAGCCGTCGCGCAGCCCGGGCACGAACCACTTGAACCCGACCGGCACCTCCACCAGCCGTCGGTCGAGGGCCTGCGCCACCCGGTCGATCATCGACGAGCTCACCAGCGTCTTGCCGATGCCGGCGTCCGCGGGCCAGCCGTCCCGGTGCGCGTAGAGGTACTCGATCGCCACGGCCAGGTAGTGGTTCGGGTTCATCAGCCCGGCATCGGGGGTGACGATGCCGTGCCGGTCGGCGTCGGCGTCGTTGCCGGTGGCGATGGCGAACTGGTCGCGCTTGTCGATGAGCGAGGCCATCGCCGACGGCGACGAGCAGTCCATCCGGATCTTGCCGTCCCAGTCCAGGGTCATGAACCGCCAGGTGGGGTCGACCAGCGGGTTCACCACGGTGAGGTCGAGCCGGTGCCGCTCGGCGATCGCCCCCCAGTAGTCCACGCTCGCCCCGCCCAGTGGGTCCGCGCCGATGCGGACCCCGGCGCCGCGGATGGCGTCGACGTCGACGACGTTCGGCAGGTCCTCGACGTAGCGCCCCATGAAGTCGTAGGTCTGCGTGGTGTCGGCGGCGCGAGCCCGGGAGAACGGCCAGCGCTTCACCTCCGACAGGCCGTCGGAGAGGATCTGGTTGGCGCGGTCCTGGATCCAGCCGGTGATGTCGCTGCCGGCCGGGCCGCCGTCCGGCGGGTTGTACTTGAAGCCGCCGTCGCGCGGCGGGTTGTGCGAGGGGGTGACGACGATGCCGTCGGCGCGCCCGCGCGACCCGCTGAGGCCGGCGTTGTGGGTGAGGATCGCGTGCGAGACGGCGGGGGTGGGGGTGTAGCGGTCGGCGCTGTCCACCAGCACCGTGACCCCGTTGGCGGCCAGCACCACGACGGCGGTGGTCCAGGCCGGCTCCGACAGCGCGTGGGTGTCGCGGCCGAGGAACAGCGGCCCGTCGATGCCCTGGCTCGCGCGGTACTCGCAGATCGCCTGGGTCGTGGCGGCGATGTGGTCGTCGTTGAACGCGGTGTCCAGCGCCGAGCCGCGGTGCCCGGAGGTGCCGAAGGCCACCCGCTGGTCCACCTGCCCCGGGTCGGGGTGCAGCGCGTAGTACGCCGTGACCAGGCGGGCGACGTCGACGAGGTCGCGGGGCTGGGCGGGCTGCCCGGCGCGCGGATCGGCCATGGTTCCTCCGGTCGTCGGTCGGTGCTCTCACGTGCTCTCTGCTGCTCTCTGCACCGCATCCTGCCCGCATCGGGCCCCGCGTCGAACCCGTGGTCCGCACTGCGAGCGGGCGCGAGGGTGTCGCACCCGGATCAGGGGGCGGGCGGACGGGACGAGGTGACGACGTCATGCGCGCCGGGCGGCCGCGCGGGGCCGCCGATGCCGATGGATGGGTGGGCCCCGTGCCGCTCACCGGCCTCGCCCCCGGCAGCGACGGCGGCAGCGACGGCGGGCCGCGTCGCGGTGTCCCTCGAGGAGGAGCCGCTGTTGGACGCGGTCCGCGCTGTCCTGCGCTACGCCGACGCCTCCACCTCGCCCCCCCTGACAGGCCCGCCCCCCGCAGCCTCGGCTGATCCGCCTGCTGGGGAACCCTTGACCCTCCCTTTGCGTTAGGCGGTCGTGCGGCACCGCTGCCGCGCCACCGCCGTCGCGGACGCCTCCCGGCCTTCACGACGGCCCTGACGCGAAGGAGTGGGACGTGGGCGACCAGCCGCTGTGGGTGTGGGGAGCCACCATCGGGGTGGTCCTCGCGCTGCTGGTCCTGGACTTCGTGCTGGCCGCGCGGCGGCCGCACGCCGTGGGGGTGCGCGAAGCCACCGCCTGGTCGGTCTTCTACATCCTGGTGGCGGTGGCCTTCGGCCTGGCCCTGTGGGCGGGCGAGGGGCCGGGCAAGGGCGGGGAGTACTTCGCCGGCTGGCTGGTGGAGAAGAGCCTGTCGGTCGACAACCTCTTCGTCTTCGTGATCATCATGAGCCGGTTCGCGGTGCCGGCCGAGTTCCAGCAGAAGGTGCTGCTGTTCGGCATCGCGCTGGCGCTGGTGCTGCGGGCGGCCTTCATCGCCGTCGGCGCGGCCGCCATCGAGACCTTCGACTGGACCTTCCTGGTCTTCGGCGGCTTCCTCATCTGGACCGCGGTTCAGCTGTTCCGCCACCGCGACGAGGACCCGGAGGTGGGGGAGGGCCGGCTGGTCGGCTGGGCCCGTCGCCGCCTGCCGGTGAGCGAGGGCTTCGTCGGCAACCGCATCGTGGCGCGCGTGGACGGCCGGCGGGTGGTCACGCCGCTGTTCCTCGTGCTGCTCGCGGTGGCCAGCACCGACCTGCTCTTCGCCGTCGACTCGATCCCGGCGGTGTACGGCGTCACCGACGACCCGTTCATCGTGTTCGCCGCCAACGCCTTCGCGCTGCTGGGCCTGCGCGCGCTCTACTTTCTCATCCAGGGGCTGCTGGAGAAGCTCGTCTACCTCTCCCTGGGCCTGTCGGTGATCCTCGGCTTCATCGGCGTGAAGCTCGTGCTGCACTTCCTGCACGAGTCGGTCTCCCCGCAGGTCCCCGAGGTCTCGATCGTGCTCTCCCTGGCCGTGATCCTCGGCGTCCTCGCGGTGACCACCGTGGCCAGCCTGCTCCGCGTCCGCGCGCACCCGGAGGAGCGGGCCCACGCGGGCACCGTGCGCGCCCCGCGGGAGCGTGTCGCCGAGGAGGCGCCGGAGCGCGAGCGGACGAGCTGAGGCGTCCCGATCACGTGAGGGGAGCCCCGGAACCCGAAAATGCGGGTGAGGGGGGACCAACACCCAAAACCCCGCCCAAGAACCCCCACCAAAAAACGGGGGAGGCGTCACACACCGGGGGACC
>JBQCIO010000362.1:0-4445 GCA_051953655.1 Motilibacteraceae bacterium | reverse complement strand
TTCGGCAGGCGCCGGCCGACGAGGAAGGCCAGCGCCAGCGGCACCGCGGTGAGGGCGTCGGCGAGGTTGTGCAGCGTGTCGCCGAGCAGGGCGACCGAGCCGGAGACGACGTAGACGACCGCCTGCAGCACCGCGGTGGCGAGCAGGCCCAGGAAGGACACCCACACCGCGCGGATGCCCAGCGCCGACGTCTCCAGTGCGGTGTCGACCTTGTCCGCGCTGTCGTGGCTGTGCGGCTTCACCAGCCCGAGCACGAACCCCTTCAGCCCGCCGGGGTGCTCGTGGTCGCCGTGGTCGTGCCCGTGGTCGTGACCGTGGTCGTGCCCGCCGTGGCCGGTGTCCTCGTGCCCATGGTCCCCGTGGGCGTGCTCGTGCCCGTCGTGGTCGTGGTCGTCGTGCCCGTCGTGGTCGTCGTGCCCGTCGTGGTTGTGGTCGTCGTGCCCGTCGTCGTGGTCGTCGTGCGTGTGCTCGTCGACGCCCGCGCGGTGCGCGCCCGGGGTGGTGCCGTGCTGGTCGGCCATGCCCCGATGGTGCCCCACTCGCGGGTGGCCCGCTCGGCCCAGCCACGTCCGCTTGCGTCCGGAGTGCACCGCTTACCCCCTCGACGGCGGGCCGCCACCGGCGCGTCGTGGCCGAAGGTGCTGCACGGGATGGGTGAACAGGCGCACCATCCACCTCGCCACGGGGATCGGAGCAGATTTCTCGCGCGGGAGGCGCGCATGGCTGACATGGCTGACACGACCGGCCACACCCCGGTCCACGACGACGCGACGCGGCTGAAGGACCTCGGCTACCGGCCGGAGCTGAGCCGGGTCCTGTCCCTCTTCGACAACTTCAGCGTCGCGTTCTCCTACCTCTCACCGATGGTGGGGATCTACTCGCTGTTCGCCCTGGGCGCGGCCTCGGGCGGCCCGCGCTACCTCTGGCTCATGCCGCTGGTGGTCGTCGGCATGCTGTTCGTGGCCCTCGTCTTCGGCGAGCTGGCCAGCCACTATCCGATCGCCGGCGCCCTCTACCAGTACGGCAAGTACTCCGTCGGGCCCGGCTACGGCTGGTGGGTCGGCTGGATCTACGGCGTGGCCCTGCTGGTCACGGTGGCCAGCGTCGACACCGGCGTGGTCGGCTACTTCGCCGCGCTGATGCAGAACTGGTTCGGGTGGAACCTCGACGCGGGCAGCCACACGACGATCCTGCTGGTCACCGTCGGGCTGATCCTCATCCAGACCGTGGTCAACATCGTCGGCGCGAAGTTCATGGGCCGCGCCGCGAAGCTCGGCGTCTACGTGGAGACCATCGGCACCTTCGGCGTGGTCATCGCCCTGGCGGTGTTCGGCAAGATGCACCACGGCCTGGGCTACCTGTTCACCACCCAGGGGGCGCAGGACGCGAGCACCAACGCCTACAAGCTCGACTTCGGCGGCGGCTGGGCTGCCGCGGCGCTGGTGGCCGTGCTGGCCCACGTCTACATCTTCTACGGCTTCGAGTCCGCCGGGGACGTCGCCGAGGAGACCCAGGACGCCTCGCGACAGGTGCCGCGGGCCATGCGCCGCGCCCTCATCTACGGCGGGGTGGCCTCGTTCGTCCTGGTGCTCGGGCTGCTGCTGGCCATCCCCGGCGACGGCCCGCAGGCCTTCGGCGAGGCCATCAACGGCGGGGTGGCCGGCATCCTCGCCCAGCTGCCCGCCTGGCTGCAGGACGTGTTCCTGGTCCTGGTGATCCTGGCGTTCTTCTCCTGCGGCACGGCCGTGCAGGGCGCCGGGGCCCGGGTCGCCTTCGCCTACGCCCGGGACGGCGCGGTGCCGGCCAGCGGCTGGGTGCGGCGCATCCACCCGCGCTTCCACACCCCGTCCAACGCGCTGATCGTCGGCGCGGTCGTGCCGGTGCTGTTCACCCTGCTGGTGAACGTCAACCCGAGCAAGGACGTCCACATCCTGTGGTTCGACTACCCGACCGGCGTCAACGCGCTCTACGCGCTGGTGTCCTTCGGCGTCTCGGGCATCTACCTCTCGTTCCTGCTCACGGTGATCGGCTCGATGGTGGCCCGGGCCCGTGGCTGGGTTCCCGAGGGGGCGTTCCGGCTCGGCCGCTGGGGCTGGGTCGTGAGCATCGTGGCCGCCGCATACCTGGGGCTGATGCTGCTCAACGTCATCGCCCCGACCGGCCTGACCAGTCCTCGTGCGGCCTTCAACTACGACTGGATCACGCTCATGGTCATCGTCGTGATCCTGCTCGTCGGCCTCGTCTACTTCGTCGTCGCCCAGCCTCACCGCAAGCTGGCGACGCACCTGCACGACGAGCTCGAGCCCACCGCTGCCGAGCGGGCGGAGGAGCCGCTGGGCTGAGCGAGCGGTGAGGGACAGAACGCGCGGGCCGTCCGGGAGCGCTCCGGACGGCCCGCGCCGTCACGGCCCGCTCCCCTAGGGTTCGGACATGGAGATCAGCGGCAAGGTCGTCGTCATCACGGGGGGCGCGCGCGGCATCGGCGCGGCCATGGCCACGCGCTTCGCGGCCGACGGCGCGGAGGCCGTCGTCGTGGCCGACCTCGACGAGGCCGGCGCGCGGGACGTCGCCACCCACGTCGAGCACTCCGGGGCTGGCTCGATCGCCCGCCGCACCGACGTCGCCGACCCCGCCGACGTGCAGGCCCTCGTCGACGCCACGGTCGAGCGCTTCGGCCGGGTCGACCTGTTCTGCTCCAACGCCGGCATCGCGGCCGGTGAGGGGCTCGAGGCGCCGCTGGCCGTCTGGCAGCGCACCTGGGACGTCAACGTCATGGCGCACGTGCACGCCGCCAACGCAGTGCTGCCCAGGATGCTCGAGCGCGGCGAGGGCTACCTCCTGCAGACCGTCTCGGCCGCGGGCCTGCTCACCAGCCCGGGCGACGCCCCCTACACCGCCACCAAGCACGCCGCGCTCGCGCTGGCCGAGTGGATCGCCGTCACCTACGGCGACCGCGGGATCAAGGTGAGCGCCCTGTGCCCGCAGGGCGTGCGCACCGACCTGCTGATGCGCGGCATCGAGAGCGAGACCCCGGCGGCCCTGGCGGTGGCCGCGGCCGGCGAGATCCTCGAGCCGGTGCAGGTGGTCGACACCGTGATGGAGGGCCTGGCCGACGAGCGGTTCCTCATCCTCCCGCACCCCGAGGTCGCGGAGTACGTGAAGATGAAGGCCGCCGACGTCGACCGCTGGATCCGCGGGGTGCGCCGGCTGATCCCGGGCTGAGACCGGGAGTTCCCGCCGGGACTTCCCGCACCGGTGCCGGTGTTGTCCCTTTCGTGCCGCACGGGGACCAGCACCAGCCGACCCTGCTCGACGTCCGCCGCATCTACCTCCAGCCCGAGGCCGCCGCGCTGCCGCGCGGGCAGCAGGTGCTGGCGCGCTTCGCCGACGCCGAGCGGGTCGAGGTCGCGAGCCACTGGAACATCCCGGAGCTGCACGGCGACGAGGCCAACGCCGCCCGCTGGGTGCGGATCAAGACCGAGGCGCTCGTGCTCGGGGTGAAGACCAGCCTCACCGCGCGGCGCAACGGCCGCAGCAGCGACTGGATCGCGCCGTCCACGGCCAACGGCTGCGCGATGGCCTGCGCCTACTGCTACGTGCCCCGGCGCAAGGGCTACTCCAACCCGATCACCGTCTTCGCCAACATCGAGCAGATCAGCGGCTACCTCGCCCGGCACGTGCGCCGGCAGGGGACCAAGCCAGCACCGGATCAGGTCGACCCGCACGCCTGGGTCTACGACATCGGCGAGAACAGCGACTGTTCGGTGGATGCCACGGTGAGCGACAACGTGCGCGACCTGGTCGACCTCTTCCGCGACTTGCCCACGGCGAAGGCGTCGTTCGCCACCAAGTTCGTCAACCGCGACCTGCTCGGCTGGGACCCGCAGGGACGCACCCGCATCCGCTTCTCCCTCATGCCGCCGGGCGACAGTCGGCTGCTGGACATCCGCACCACCCCGGTGGCCGAGCGGCTGGCCGCCATCGACGACTTCGTCGACGCCGGCTACGAGGTGCACGTGAACCTCAGCCCCGTCGTGGTGCGCGAGGGGTGGCTGGCGGACTGGGCCGCGCTCCTCGACGCCCTGGGCGAGGCCACCAGCGAGCGCACCAAGGCCCAGCTGGCCGCCGAGGTCATCTTCCTGACCCACAACGACCGACTGCACGAGACGAACCTGCGCTGGCACCCCAAGGCGGAAGACGTGCTGTGGCGCCCGGAGCTGCAGGAGACCAAGCGGTCCGAGACCGGCGGGATCAACGTGCGCTACCGCGCCGGCGCCAAGGGCCGCTACGTGCGCGACCTCCTCGAGCTGATCGAGCAGCGCGCCCCCTACCTGCGCGTCCGCTACGCCTTCTGACCCCCCACCCTGTGGCGGGGTAAAAAACAAATAATTAGGGAACAAAACCAAAAAAAAGAAATAAAACAAGGGGGAGGGGGGGGTGGGGAG
>JBQCIO010000361.1:0-11592 GCA_051953655.1 Motilibacteraceae bacterium | reverse complement strand
CTCTCGAGAAGCTCGAGCGCCGCGGGAACGTCACGGTCGTCCAGCACGCGGACCGGGGAGCTTCTCAGCACTGCCATGCCCCCGCCGCCATGGATGTCAGGGCACTCAGACCGTGGTCACGGTCGGCTCGCCCGAGGCGGCACCTGCCGCCTCCATCTGCTCCGCGAGGCGCATCGCCTCTTCGACGAGCGTCTCGACGATCTGCGCCTCGGGCACCGTCTTGATGACCTCGCCCTTGACGAAGATCTGCCCCTTGCCGTTGCCGCTGGCCACCCCCAGGTCGGCCTCGCGGGCCTCGCCCGGGCCGTTGACGACGCAGCCCATCACGGCCACCCGCAGCGGCACGTCGAGCCCGTCCAGGCCCGCGGTCACCTGGTCGGCCAGGGTGTAGACGTCGACCTGCGCGCGCCCGCAGGAGGGGCAGGAGACGATCTCCAGGCCGCGCTGGCGCAGGCCGAGCGACTCGAGGATCTGGATGCCGACCTTGACCTCCTCCACCGGAGGCGCGGACAGCGAGACCCGGATGGTGTCGCCGATGCCCTCGGCCAGCAGCGCCCCGAAGGCCACGGCCGACTTGATGGTGCCCTGGAAGGCCGGGCCGGCCTCGGTGACGCCGAGGTGCAGCGGGTAGTCGCACTGCTCGGCCAGCAGCCGGTAGGCGTTGATCATGACGACCGGGTCGTTGTGCTTGACCGAGATCTTGATGTCCCGGAAGCCGTGCTCCTCGAACAGCGAGCACTCCCACAGCGCGGACTCGACCAGCGCCTCGGGGGTGGCCTTGCCGTACTTGGCCAGCAGCCGCTTGTCCAGGGACCCGGCGTTGACGCCGATCCGGATCGGGATGCCGGCGTCGCCGGCCGCCTTGGCGATCTCCTTGACCTTGTCGTCGAACTGCTTGATGTTGCCCGGGTTCACCCGCACGCCGGCGCAGCCGGCGTCGATGGCGGCGAAGACGTACTTGGGCTGGAAGTGGATGTCGGCGATGACCGGGATCTGCGACTTGCGGGCGATGGCCGGCAGGGCGTCGGCGTCGTCCTGGCTCGGGCAGGCCACCCGGACGATCTGGCAGCCCGACGCGGTGAGCTCGGCGATCTGCTGCAGCGTGGCGTTGACGTCGGCGGTGAGGGTGGTCGTCATCGACTGCACGCTGACCGGGGCGTCGCCGCCCACGAGCACGTCACCGACCTTGATCTGGCGCGACTTCCGCCGCACGGCGAGGGGTCGGGCCGGGACGGCCGGCATGCCGAGCTCGACGGACATGGTCAGGTGCCCACCTTCCTGGAAAGGCGATCGGGGCGATCGGGACACTCCCAGTATCCCCCCGAGGCGCCAGGCCCGCCCGGCCGGATGATCGCCCGCGGACGACGCGGGACCGACGAGCGGGTGAACCCTCGGTGACGTGCGCGCGCTCAGCCGGTGAAGCGCACCGGGTTGACGATGTCGGCGTAGATGAGCAGCACGCTCATCCCGATGAGCAGCGTGGCCACGCCGTAGGCGACCGGCAGCATCTTGGCGACGTCGACGTAGCCGGGGTCGCGCTGCCCGCGCCAACGGGCCACCTGCCGGCGGGCGCCCTCGAACAGCGCCCCGGCCACGTGGCCGCCGTCCAGCGGCAGCAGCGGCACCAGGTTGAACACGAACAGCGCCATGTTCAGCCCGGCGATGAGGGTGAGCTCGTAGCCGATCTTGTCGTAGAAGGGCAGCGACGGCGCCGCGGCCACCTCGCCGCCGATCCGGGAGACGCCCACCACGCTGATCGGGCCGTTGAGGTCGCGCTCCCCGCCGCCGAAGGCCGCGTGCCAGACGCCGACCATCTTGGCCGGGATGTTGAACACCGCCCCGACGGTCTGGGTGACGTAGTCGCCGAGAACGCCGGGCAGCTGGGTGACCGGCAGGGTCTCCCGGCCGGTGACGACCTCCTTCGGGCTCACGCCGAGGAAGCCGACGGTGACCGGGGTCGAGTCGGTGGCCGAGGTCGGGCGCTGGGTCGCCTTCAGGTCGACGGTGAGGGCGGTGCGGGTGCCGTCCCGCTCCACGACGAGGTCGGCCGGGCCGGCGCCGTGGCTGCGGATGCGCTGCTGCAGGTCGTCCCAGCCCTTCACCGCCGCGCCGTCGAACGCCACGATCCGGTCGCCGGTGCGCACGCCCGCGGCGAGCGCCGGGGCCTTGGGGTCGGTGGGCTTGCAGGCGGTCTGGGTGGCCGGGGCCACGCACTCGGAGACCGCGCCGACGGTGGTGGTCGGTGCCACGACGGCGCGCCCCACCCCGCACAGGGCGAGGGCGAGGAACAGCACGGCCAGCAGCAGGTTCATCGACGGACCGCCGAGCATCACGACGACCTTCTGGCGGACCGGCAGCTTGTAGAACACCCGGTCCTCGTCGCCGGGACCGACCTCCTCCAGCGACTGCCGCCGGGCGTCGTTCATGAGGTTCTGCCACGGACCGGTGCTGGAGGCGCGCACCAGGGTGGGGTCCTCGCCGGGCTTGGGCGGGAACATGCCGATCATGCGGATGTAGCCGCCGAGCGGGATCCACTTGACGCCGTACTCGGTCTCGCCGCGCCGTCGGGACCACAGCGTGGGCCCGAAGCCGACCATGTACTGGGTCACCTTGACCCCGAACCGCTTGGCCGGCACCAGGTGCCCGATCTCGTGCAGCGCGATGGACAGCAGCATGGCCACCGCCAGCACGGCGATCCCCGCGACGGTCAGCACGATGCCCCCTTCACGATGCGCCTTCCCCTTCCGGCGCCGTCCCCCGCTCCTCGAGCGGGATGCCCAGCACCTCGTGGGCGCGCCGGCGGGCCCACGTCTCCGCCTCTAGGACGTCGGCGAGGGTCAGACCGTTCCTGAGCCCGTCCGCCACAGTCCCGGTCGGCGTGTGCTCGCCGACGACCTTGGCGACGGTGTCGACGATGTCGAGGAAGCCGATCCGGCCGGCCATGAACGCCGCCACGCACTCCTCGTTGGCCGCGTTGTAGACCGCCGGCGCGGTGCCGCCGGTGCGGCCCACCTCGCGCGCGAGCCCCACCGACGGGAACGCCTCGTCGTCCAGCGGCTCGAAGCTCCAGGTGGCCGCCTGCGTCCAGTCGCACGCCGGCGCGGCGCCGGGCACCCGGTCCGGCCAGCCCAGTCCCAGGGAGATCGGGATGAGCATGCTCGGCGGCGAGGCCTGGGCGAGCGTGGAGCCGTCGACGAACTCGACCATCGAGTGGATCACCGACTGCGGGTGGACCACGACCTCGATCCGCTCGAAGGGCACGTCGAAGAGCAGGTGCGCCTCGATCACCTCGAGTCCCTTGTTGACCAGCGTGGCCGAGTTGATGGTGACCACCGGCCCCATCGACCAGGTCGGGTGGGCCAGCGCCTGCTCGGGTGTGACGTCGGCCAGCTCGGCCCGCGGACGGCCGCGGAACGGTCCCCCGGACGCGGTCACCACCAGGCGGCGGACCTCCTGCCTGCTGCCGCCGCGCAGGCACTGCGCCAGCGCCGAGTGCTCGGAGTCGACCGGCACGATCTGTCCCGGACCGGCAGCCGCCTTGACCAGCGGGCCGCCGACGATGAGCGACTCCTTGTTGGCCAGCGCCAGCGTGCGCCCGGCCTGCAGGGCCGCGAGCGTGGGCGCCAGGCCGATCGAGCCGGTCATGCCGTTGAGCACGACGTCGCACGGCCGGGCGGCGACCTCGGTGGAGGCGTCCGGCCCGGCGATGATCTTGGGCAGCTTGAACTCGCCGCGCTCGTAGCCGCGGCGCTGGGCCTGCGCGTAGAAGGCCAGCTGCAGGTCCTGCGCGGCCGACGCCTTCGCGACCCCCACCACCTCGACGCCGAGCTCGAGCGCCTGCCGCGCCAGCAGCTCCACGTTCGCCCCGCCGGCGGTCAGCCCCACCACCCGGAAGCGGTCGGGGTTGCGCTGGACGACGTCGACGGCCTGGGTCCCGATGGACCCGGTGGAGCCGAGCAGCACGACGTCGCGCGGTGTGGTCACCGCTTCAGTGTCTCCCAGGGCGCCAGCGGGTGCAGGGGACGGCCCTCCTGTCCGCGGGGCCGCACCGCGCCCGCCACGGCGGCCCTGCTCGCCCCGGTCGAAGGCGCTGATGCCGGGAGGACTGGGCGCGGGGGCGCGTGCCGCCGCCGACCGGCGGTTCGCGCCTCTGAGTGGAGGGCTGTTGTGCGACACGCCGGCGTGTCGCGCACGACCGCTCCACTCGATCTTCAACCGAGTCACTGAGGCGCACAATGTGACCGCATGGCACGGAATTGCGGCGTGTCGCGACAACGAGGTCATACTCTGCGGGGCTCACCGCAGCCCGGCTGCTCTGCAGGACCAACGCGCAACTCCCCGTTTCAGCGGCTAGACCGACACCCCCGTCAGCACCATCACCCGCTCGTAGGTGAAGTCCTCCATCGCGTACCGGACCCCCTCGCGGCCGACGCCGGACTCCTTGGCCCCGCCGTACGGCATCTGGTCGGCGCGGTAGCTGGGCACGTCGCCGATGACCACGCCCCCGACCTCGAGCTCGGCGTGCGCGCGGAAGGCGACCTGGAGGTCGTGGGTGAAGACGCCGGCCTGCAGGCCGTAGCGGGAGGCGTTCACCGTGGCGAAGGCGGCCTCGACGCCGTCGACCGGCTCCACGAGCAGCACCGGGCCGAAGACCTCCTCGCAGGAGACCTTGGCATCGCCGGGCACCCCGGACAGCAGCGTGGGGGCGTAGTTCGCGCCGTCGCGCACGCCGCCGGTGAGCACCTTGGCGCCGGCCTGCACCGCCTCGTCCACCCAGGCCTCGACCCGCTCGGCCGCCGCGACATCGATGAGCGGGCCGACGTCGGTGGTCTCGTCCCACGGGCTGCCGGTGCGCTGGGCCTCCACGGCGGCCACCAGCCGGTCCACGAACCGGTCGTGCAGCGAGGAGTCCACGAGCACCCGCTGCACCGAGATGCAGGACTGCCCGGCCTGGTAGGTGGCGAAGGTGGCGATGCGGGCCGCCGCCTGGTCGAGATCGGCGTCCGAGGACCAGTCCGGGCACACGACGGCGGCGGCGTTGCCGCCGAGCTCGAGGGTGACGTGCTTGCGGGGCGCCGCGTCCCGGATGCCCCAGCCCACCGGGCCGGACCCGGTGAAGGACACGATCGGGAGCCGCGGGTCCGCCACCAGGGCGGCCGCGCGGTCGTTGGGCACGACCAGCACCGACACCGCACCGGCGGGCAGGTCGGTCTCGGCCAGCAGCTCCCCCAGCACGAGCGCCGAGAGCGGGGTCTTGGGGGCCGGCTTGAGCACGATCGGCGCACCGACGGCCACGGCCGGGGCGATCTTGTGGGCCACCAGGTTGAGCGGGAAGTTGAACGGCGCGATCCCCAGCACCGGGCCGCGCGGCACCCGCCTGACCAGCGCCAGGCGTCCCGCGCCGCCGGGGTCGGTGTCCAGCCGCTGCACCTCGCCGCTCCAGCGGCGCGCCTCCTCCGCGGCCCAGCGGAACACCGACACCGCGCGTCCCACCTCGCCGCGCGCCCACTTCAGCGGCTTGCCGTTCTCGGCGGTGATCAGCCGGGCCAGCTCCTCGGCCCGCTCGCCGAGCCGGCGCGCGACGTGGTCCAGGGCGGCGGCGCGCACGTGCGCCGGGGTGCCGGCCAGCCGCGGGGCGACGTCGACGGCGGCGGCCACCGCGCGCTCCACCTGCTCCGGCGTGGCCAGCGCGACCGTCGCGACCAGGCTGCCGTCACCGGGGTGACGCACCTCCAGCACGTCGGTGCCGGTCTCGGGCGCACCGGCCACCCAGTTCGGCTGCACCTGCTCGTCCACGTCTCCTCCTCGTCGCCGCACCAGGCCTGTCCGCGGCCGCCCGCACCTGCCACCGCGAGGCTAGGAACGACGCGCCCCTCGGCGCCCTGTCCCGTGCGGCCTTCCGCAGCGCGCCACCGCTCCAGCCGGGAGCGGTGGCGGGATCACTCCTCCACGAGCCAGGCGAGGGCGAGCCACAGCTCCGCGCGGGCCTGCGGGTCGTCGAGGTCCAGCCCGAGCAGGGCGCTCACCCGGGCCATCCGGTGGCGCAGCGTGTGCCGGTGGACCCCGACCTCGGCGGCGGCGCGGTCCATGTGCCCGTTCCAGCGCAGGAACGCCCGCAGCGAGGCCAGCAGCTCCGGGTGCTCAGGGTGCTCAGGGTGCTCAAGGTGCTCCGCGCGCTCCCCCGCGCCCCGGTCCGTCTCGCTGCGGCCCCCGCGCAGCGGGGCGAGCAGGGCGGCGGCGAAAGCGGCCCGCTCCGGCGCGGGCACCAGCTCCCGCACGCCTGGCTGTCCGCCCACGGCGTCCTCGCGGCGCAGGCCGGTCCCGGTCCGCACCAGGCCGGCCTCCCGGTGCGCGGCCGCGTGGAGCGGGCCGACCTGCGCCGCCGGCCCGAGCGCGCTCGCGCCGCCGTCGACGGCGCCCAGCGCGGCCAGCACGGGGACGTCGACGGCCTCGGCCCAGACCAGCACCCGCCACGGCTCGCGGACGACCTCGGCGAGCAGCTCGCCGCCGGCGCGGCGCGCCGCCGCGACGTCGTCCGGCGCGGGCACGACCGCCACCCGGACACGCGGCTCGCCCAGCGGTCCGAGGACCGATGGAGGAAGGTGTGCCGTCGGCACAGCGTCGTGCAGCGCCAGCTCGAGGACGAGCCCGCGCGCGACCGCCGCCAGGTCGCCGGCGGCCCCGTTCTGGCCACCTCCCGCCGTGCTGCGCGCCCCCGCGACCGCCACCAGCGCCGCGGCGAAACCGACCAGCGCGCCATCCCGCGCGGCCACCTCCGTGCCACCGCACGCCAACCGGCCGCCGGCGCCCTCCGGACCCAGCGGCTGCACCACGCACCACCCGGTGGCGTCCTCGCTGGAGCCAGACCCGGCCACCGGGCGGCGCTCGGCCAGCTCGGCCATCGCCCGGCGCAGCAGCGGCGGCGGGTCCTGCGCGGTCCGCTCGGGCCATCCCTGGCTCACCACGCCGTCCGGGGAGAGCAGCACCGCCCACCCGCGCACGGCCCGGGCCAGCCGTCGCAGCACCGGGGACAGGTCCGAGGCCTGTCCGGCGGCCGCGGCGAGCGAGCGCACGGTGCGCAGGCGCTCCTCCGCGGCCCGCACCCGCTGCGCGGCGAGCAGCTCCCCCACCGCCTTGCCCACGGCGATGAACGGCGTGGGTCGGGGCACCTCGACCAGCGGCAGCCCGTGCTCGCGAGCCGCCGCGACGAGGGCGGGAGGCACCTCCTCGTGCACCACCCCGACGCCGAACCCGAGCCCGACCACACCGGCCCGGACGAGCCGGTCGACGTAGCCCGCCGCCCCCGCCCCGTCCGCGGCGCCGCGCAGGCCGGTGGTCAGCAGCAGCTCGCCGCCGTCGAGGTAGGGGGTCGGGTCCTCGAGCTCGCTCACCGCCACCCAGGTGACCGGCCGGTCCAGGCCGGCCTGACCGGTGAGCGGGCGCAGCCGCAGCGCCGGGTCGGCGATGAGCGCCCGCAGCGTCGGGACGAGGGCGGCAGCGCTCACCCGCGCATCCTCGCGCACCGCTCCACCGCGGCGCAGGCCCGTCGGCGCGGCGTCCAGCCCGGAAGGTCCCGCGCAGGCCGCCGCACGCGTAGCGTCGCGCGCACAGCTCCGCCCGCCGCGGGCGGGTGCACGCGACCTGCGCAGGAGGCAGTGCGATGACCACCACCCCCGCCGGCGGACCGGCCCTCCCGCAGGAGCGGCGCCTGGTCACGGAGATCCCGGGCCCGCGCTCGGTCGAGCTGATGGCCCGCCGCACCGCGGCCGTGGCCCGCGGGGTCGGCACCACGCTGCCGGTGTTCATCGAGCGGGCCGGTGGTGGGGTGCTCGTCGACGTCGACGGCAACTCGCTCATCGACTTCGGCTCGGGCATCGCCGTGACCAACGTGGGCAACGCGGCGGAGAAGGTCGTCACCAACGTGCAGGAGCAGGTGGCCCGCTTCACCCACACCTGCTTCATGGTCACGCCCTACGACGGCTACGTG
Organism: Motilibacteraceae bacterium; assembly: GCA_051953655.1. Lineage (GTDB taxonomy): Bacteria > Actinomycetota > Actinomycetes > Motilibacterales > Motilibacteraceae > JBQCHF01. The sequence continues at coordinate 3,605 of JBQCIO010000361.1, read as the reverse complement.
GAGGTGTGCGAGGCGCTCAACCGGCTGACCCCCGGCGACCACGAGAAGCGCTCGGCCCTGTTCAACTCCGGCGCGGAGGCGGTCGAGAACGCGGTCAAGATCGCCCGCGCCCACCGCCGTCGGGACGCCGTCGTCGTGTTCGACCACGCCTACCACGGGCGCACGAACCTCACGATGGCCATGACCGCCAAGAACATGCCGTACAAGCACACCTTCGGACCGTTCGCCGGCGAGGTCTACCGCGCGCCGATGTCCTACCCGTTCCACGAGCCGGCGCCGGTCTCGGGCGCCGAGGCCGCCGCGCGGGCCATCTCGGTCATCGACAAGCAGGTCGGCGCGGACAACCTCGCCTGCGTCGTCATCGAGCCGATCCAGGGCGAGGGCGGCTTCGTCGTCCCGGCCGACGGCTTCCTGCCGGCCATTGCCGCCTGGTGCCGCGAGAACGGCGTGGTCTTCATCGCCGACGAGATCCAGACCGGCTTCGGCCGCACCGGCGACCTGTTCGCCTGCGACCGCGAGGGCGTCGTGCCCGACCTGATCACCACAGCGAAGGGCATCGCCGGCGGTCTGCCGCTGGCCGCCGTCACCGGCCGCGCGGAGATCATGGATGCGGCCCACATCGGTGGCCTCGGGGGCACCTACGGTGGCAACCCGGTGGCCTGCGCCGCGGCGCTGGGCGCCATCGCCACCATCGAGGAGCAGGACCTCACGGCTCGCGCCCGCCACATCGGCGAGGTCATGCTCCCCCGGCTGCACGAGCTGGCCGCCCGCTACGACGTCATCGGCGACGTCCGCGGCCGCGGGGCGATGGTGGCCGTCGAGCTGGTGAAGCCAGGCACCCGCGACACCACCAAGGAGCCGAACGCCGAGGCGACCGCCGCGGTGGCCAAGGCCTGCCACCAGGAGGGCCTGGTCACCCTCACCGCCGGCACCTACGGCAACGTGCTGCGCTTCCTGCCGCCGCTGGTCATCCCTGACGCCCTGCTCGAGGAGGGCCTGACCATCCTGGAGAAGGCGTTCGCCTCGCTCTGAGACCCATCACGAACGCGAAGGGGCCCGGCGACGTCGTCGCCGGGCCCCTTCGTGCTCTTCGCGTCCTGTCTTCAGGCCCTCGTCGCTCAGCCGGCCAGCTTGGTCAGCTGGGCGTACTGCTCGTCGGTGAGCTCCACGCCGGCCGCGGCCACGTTCTCCTCGAGGTGGCCGGTCGACTTGGTGCCGGGGATCGGCAGCATGACCGGGCTGCGGCGCAGCAGCCAGGCCAGGGCCAGCTGAGCCGGGGTGGCGCCGGTCTCGTGGGCCAGCTCGTCCAGCGGGCCGCCGGGCTTGGCCAGCTCGCCGGTGGCGATGGGGAACCACGGGATGAACGCGATGCCCTCGGCCTCGCAGTGCTCCAGCACGGCCTCGGACTGCCGGTTGGTCAGGTTGTAGAGGTTCTGGACGCTCACGATCGGGGCGATGCGGCGGGCGGCCTCGATCTGCTCGACGCCGACCTCGGACAGCCCGAGGTGGCGGATCTTCCCCTCGTCCTGCAGCGCCTTGAGCTCGCCGACCTGGTCCTCCAGGGGCACCTCCGGGTCCACCCGGTGCAGCTGGTAGAGGTCGATGCGCTCGACGCCGAGCCGGCGCAGGCTCATCTCGACGCACTGGCGCAGGTACTTGGGACGGCCGACCGGGTGCCACTCCCCCGGGCCGGTGCGGGTGAGGCCGCCCTTGGTGGCGACGGTGACGCCGTCGTAGGGGTGCAGCGCCTCGCGGATGAGCTCCTCGGACACGAACGGGCCGTAGGAGTCGGCGGTGTCGACGAAGTCGACGCCCAGCTCCACCGCGCGCCGCAGCACCCGCAGCGCCTCGTCGCGGTCGGCGGGCTCGCCCCAGATCCCCGGTCCGGTGATCTGCATCGCGCCGTAGCCGAGCCGGGTGACCGGAAGGTCACCGCCCAGGTCGTAGGTGCCGCTTGCGGCGGCCGGTCGGGTCGCTGTCGTTGCTGTGGTCGAGTCAGTCACGTGCAGTGGCCAGCGTCGAGGCCACGCCGGACATTCCCGGACCGCCCCTGCCGCAGGAGTTCCTGCAGGTGTCCTTACGGGGCCTTGTTCGACTCTTTGCTCACGACTGCTCGCGCATGCCCCAGGGACTGCCGTGGTCAGCGAGCAGGTCGAGGAACGGCACGGCGTCGAAGGCCTCGGGCCCGAGCACGCCGGCGCCGGACCAGGTGCCGCGGGCGAGCAGCTCGAGGGCCACCACCGGGTTGAGCGCGGTCTGCCAGACCACGGCCTGGGCGCCGTACTCCGCCATCGACCAGGCGTTGTCGACCACGTGGTAGAGGTAGGTCGAGCGCGGTGACCCGTCCTTGCCGGTCCCGGTCACCCACAGCCCGGCGCAGGTCTTGCCGCTCATCCGGTCGCCCAGCGTGGCCGGATCGGGCAGGCAGGCGGCCACGACGTCGCGCGGGCTCACCTCCACCCCGCCGACCCGCACGGGTGCGGTCCGGTCCAGGCCGAGCAGGTGCAGGGTCTTGAGCACGCCGATGAACTCGGCCCCGAGGCCGTACTTGAAGGTCACCCGCCGCGCGTCGACCCAGCGCGGCATCAGGAGCACCTCCTCGTGCTCCACGTTGACGCACTCCACCGGCCCGATGCCCTCCGGGAAGTCGAAGACCTCGGGCTCGGAGAAGGGCTCGGTGGTGAACCAGCCCCGCTCGCGCTCCCACACCACGGGCGGGTTCAGGCACTCCTCGATCGTGGTCCAGATCGAGAAGGAGGGAGCGAAGTCATAGCCCTCGACGACGAGGTTCGCTCCGTCCCGGGTGCCGAGCTCGTCGATCTCACTGAACAGGTGGTCCGCCGCGTAGCGGGCGAACACGTCGGACAGCCCGGGCTCGACGCCCATGCCCACGAGGGCGAGCCGGCCGGCCCGCTCCCACTGCTCGGCCTGCCCGAACTGCTCGTCTCCGAGCTTCACCCCGCACTCGCTGTGCGGTCGCTCCGGATGGGGCCGGGACAGGCTCATGGCCATGTCCAGGTAGTCCGCGCCGGCCGCCAGGCTGCCCTCGAAGATCGGCAGGACGAAGCGGGGGTCCACGGCGTTGAGCACGTGGGTCGCACCGGTCGAGCGGGCCAGCTCGGCGACGGCGGCCGCATCACGGGCGTCGATGCGGGCTGAGGTGATGCGCGGGTCCCCCGCACGATCGGCTGCGGTCTTCGCCCGGTCTACGGCCGCATCGGCCACCACCATGGACTCGAAGAAGTCGCGGCGGGCCGCGATACCGGCCACCGCCGAGCCGACCCCGCCGGCACCGATGACGAGAACGCGCACCCGGCCTCCCACCGTCCTCGCCGTCCTCGCCGTCGGGGGAGGGGACGACGTCAGCACCCATCCGTGCACCCGGACGCTATCGGTGACCCGGCCGGGCAGCCAGCGGAAGCACGAAAGGGCCGCCCCAACCGGGGCGGCCCTTTCGAGAAAGATGTTCGGCGGCGTCCTACTCTCCCACCCCGTCACCAGGGCAGTACCATCGGCGCTGAAGGGCTTAGCTTCCGGGTTCGGTATGGGACCGGGCGTTTCCCCTTCGCTATGGCCGCCGTAACAGTATCGAGATGACAAACCAA
>JBQCIO010000360.1:0-14344 GCA_051953655.1 Motilibacteraceae bacterium | reverse complement strand
ACGTGCCCTTGAGGCGGGGATCGCGGCTGCCGGCCCGCGGGCTCGGGTCGGCGACCTCTCCCGTGCCATCGGTTCGGTGCTTCACGAGGCGGGGTTCCAGATCAACACCCAGTTCGGTGGACACGGCGTGGGAGGCACGATGCACCAGGACCCGCACGTCCCCAACGACGGCCGTCCCGGCCGCGGCTACCGGCTGCGCCCGGGGATGCTGCTCGCGCTCGAGCCGTGGGTGATGGCCGACACCGACGAGCTCGTCACCGACGACGACGGCTGGACCCTGCGCAGCGCCACCGGCTGCCGCACGGCGCACAGCGAGCACACGGTCGCGATCACCGACGACGGCGCGAGGATCCTCACCCTGGCGCGGGGGAACGGGGCCTAGCTCCCGCTCATCAGCCCGTGCTCGTGCGCGAAGATCGCGGCCTGCACACGGTCGCGCAGGTCCAGCTTCATCAGGATCCGCGCCACGTGCGTCTTCACCGTCGTCTCGCCGATGAACAGCCGGGCGGCGATCTCGGCGTTGGACAGGCCTTCTCCGATGAGTCGTAGGACTTCCAGCTCGCGATCCGTGAGGTCGTCGAGCCGGGCGGGCCGCTCCTGGACGGGACGGGTGGCGGTGAAGCGCTCGATGAGCCGGCGGGTCACCGCCGGTGCCAGGAGCCCGTCGCCGCCGCGGGCCGCCTGCCGCACCGCCAGCACGATGTCCTCACCGGGCATGTCCTTGAGCAGGAACCCGGCGGCGCCCAGGCGCAGGGCCCGGTAGACGTACTCGTCCAGGTCGAACGTGGTGAGCATGAGCACCCTGGTCGGGCCGCCGCCGCGGACGATCTCCTCGGCGGCCGAGAGCCCGTCGCGGCCGGGCATCTGCACGTCCAGCAGCACGACGTCGGGGATCTGGCTGCGCACCAGCTCGACGGCGGCGTCACCGTCCGCCGCCTCGCCCACCACCGCGACGTCCGTCTCGCCCTCGAGGATCATCCGCAGGCCACCGCGGACCAGGGGCTGGTCGTCGGCCACGACGACCCGGATCATGCCGGCACCCGTTCTGCGGCGGTGGGCACGGCCAGCGGGAGGACGGCCCGGACGGCGAACCAGCCGTCCCGCTGCCGGCCCCAGTCCAGCCGTCCGCCCAGCTCCTCCACCCGCGCCCGCATGCCGGGAAGCCCGTGCCCTCCGCTGCTCGGCGACAGGTCCGGCGCCGGCCCGTTGGCGACCTCGATCCGCAGTTCCGTCCCCACCCGGCGCACGCTGACCCGGGCGGTCGACGTCCCGGCGTGCTTGAGAACGTTCGTCAGCGACTCCTGCACCACCCGGTAGGTCGCCAGGGCGGCGTCCGGATCCGTGCCGCGCAGGTCGTCGACGTCGGCCTGCACGTCGAGCCCGGTGGCGGCGGCGCTGTCCACGAGATCGTGCAGCGAGCTCGGCGCGACGGGCAGGTCGGCGCCGTCGATCCCGGCTCGCAGCTCGGCCAGCCCGTCCTCGGCGGCCCGGAGCACGGTCTGCAGCACCTGCTCGGCGCCGGCCCGGTCGTGGCCCCAGCGCCGCCGCGCGGCGCCGGCCTGGAGGGCGACCACGGTGAGCCCGTGCCCGAGCGAGTCGTGCAGCTCCCGGGCCAGCCGCACGCGCTCCTGCTGGCGGGCCCGGCGAGCGGCGACCTCGCGCCGCATGGTGAGCACGAGGTTGTTCACGTGCAGGGTGCGCACCATCTCCGACCGCTCGTAGAGGACGGCGCCGGCGATCCAGGCGGCGACGCCGATCGTGACGCGGGTCAGGAGCGTGTCCGGGCCGAAGGCGGCGAGCTCCCCGAGCACGCAGACGGCGAGACCCGCCACCGCCCGCCGCCGCGGCAGCAGGGCGGCGACGAGGAACGGTGTGGCGAACACCAGGTAGATGGCGCTGAAGCTGTCGCCGAGCGGCACGACGAGACGCGTGAGCAGCCCGACGGCGAGCCAGACCGCGGCCGTGGAGGCGAGCGGGCGAGCCCAGGCGAATGCCAGGGGGAGCGCGGTGAGCACGCAGCCCAGCACCGCCACCGACGTCGGCACCGTCGGGTGCAGGGTGCCCAGCTCGAGCAGCAGGCCGGCGCAGAGGGCCGCAGCGCCGAGGACGGTCCAGGGCTGGGCCGCCTGGTCCCGGGGGGCCGGCCGGCGGACCTGGCTCGGGGCGGGAGGAGGCTCCGGTGGTGCGTCGGGCGGTGCGGTGTCGGTGAGCGCGACCACGACGTCGCGGGTGCGGGCTAGGAGGGCGCGCGCTGCCAGCTCGATCGTGGTCACGCCGTCGAGCGACGGCCGCGCGACGACCTGCCGGGCCTGCTCGGTGAGGGACTCCATGCCGTGGCGCAGGTCGCCGTGGACCTCCTGCGCCAGGCGCAGCCGTTCCATGAGCAGCGCCTCCGCGGCCTCCGACGCGGCCCGCCGGGCGAGCTCCTCGGCCTGCTCGGCGAGACGGTCGCCCAGCCTGGTCCGGGCCAGCACCAGGCGGCCGGCCAGCACCGGTGCGGCGACGAGGAAGAGCGTGAAGAACAGGAGCGCGCCAGGGAGCGACTCGCTGGTCGGTGCCGTGAGGTCGACGACCGTCACGAGCAGCACCGGCTGCCACGCGCCCAGCAGCAGGTCGCGGCGGGTGCCGTGCGCGCCCAGCGCGAACGTCAGCACCAGCACCGCGAAGATCGGGGTGGCCGCGTCGCCGGGCTCGCCGGGCAGGAGCCAGGCCTGGGTCAGGGAGCCGGCCACGAACCAGGCGGTGAAGAGGGTCACCGCGAGCAGCGGGTCGCGACGTCGAAGGACGAGCGTCGCCAGCCCGGCGGCGCCCAGCAGGTTGAAGGCCAGGGCAGCGGCATCGTGGTGGCGCAGGACGGCTTCCACCAGCCCGGCGGTGACGAACCCGGCCGCGACCACGAGGTCCCGGTGCCGCAGCAGGGGACCGACAGCCGCCCGCAGCGCCCTCGGCACCGGCCGAGCATAGGTCGGGCCGCTCACCGCGCGGGTCCTCCTGAAGGAGGACTCCGGGAGGACGGTGCGCGGTCGGCGTCGAGGCGGACGACCGCCGCGCTGCCCGTCCCTAGCGTCCGGTGCTGCCGGCCGAGGCGGCCGGACCACCACGAGCACAGGGAGCTGGACATGGGCACGATCGACGTCGCGGCCGGGCGCGTGAGGACGAGCGGACGTGGCGAGGTGGACGGCGCGCAGCGCACCGCGCTGGCCGCCATGGCGCTGGGGACCATCGCCCTCGTGGCCTACGCGGGCATCGCGCTGCTCGCCACGCGGACGGCCGACCTGCAGGACGGGAGTGCCTACCAGCACGCCGGCGACTACTGGTTCACCGGGATCGGGGTCCCGATCGGGCTGGCGTCGATGGTGCTCCTGGCCGCGGCCTACCGGATGCTCGGTGCGCGAGCCAACCGCTTCGCGCTGGCCGGGGTCGTGGTGAACACGGTCTCGCTGGCCGTGCTGGTCGTGATGCTCGGCTACTGCGTCGTCATCGGTCACGAGGCCCAGTGGGGCCCCACCTACGTCGTCGGCACCCTGGGCACCTTCGTCGGGCACGCGCTGTTCAGCGCGGGTGCCTGGCGCAGCGGCCTGCTGCCCCGCTGGGTGCTCGGTCTGTGGCCGCTGGTGTTCGTGCTCGGCTCTTTCGGCGCCGTGCTCGCCCCCGGGCCGCTGCTGCTGGTCGCGCTCTACGCCGTCATCGCCTACCGGTTCGCCCACCCCAGCGCCTGACCACCGGCCCGGAGGGGTCGCCTGCTCGAGGTGTCAGCCGGGCAGCCCGGGGTTCCACCCGTAGAGCGCGACGGGCGGGACCACGGGCTCGCCCGGCAGCTCCGGCGGCGGCTCGGGCTGGCCGGAGGTCTGGTCCTCGACGTCGACGCGCACCTGCGCGACGAGGTCCTCGACGGTGCGCGCCTCGCGGCTCGGTGACGCGCCGTCGACGTCCGCCGCGGCCAGGACGGGCGGCAGGTCGAGCCGGGGCACCGCCGCCGACCCGTGCGCCTCACTCATGCGACCTCCCCCGCAGGACCTCAACGGTCCGGTCGCCCAGCTTGTCAGGTTCTCGCCCGGTCCGCTGGGCCATGGTGCGGGAGAAGGGACTCGAACCCTCACGCCCGAAGGCACAGGAACCTAAATCCTGCGCGGCTGCCAGTTACGCCACTCCCGCTCGCGGCTGATCGTACGGGCAGCGAGCTCCGCTCAGCCCCTCAGTCCAGCCCCTCAGTCCAGCCCCAGGTCCCGCCGCAGCTTGGCGACGTGCCCGGTGGCCTTGACCCCGTACATCGCCCGCTCGATCCGGCCCTCCTCGTCCACGACGAAGGTGGAGCGGATGACGCCGGTGACGGTCTTGCCGTAGAGCTTCTTCTCGCCGTAGGCGCCCCAGGCCGTGAGCGTCTCCTTGGAGGGGTCGGAGAGCAGAGGGAAGGGCAGCTGCTCGGCCTCGCGGAACCTCACCAGCTTGGCCGGGGCGTCGGGGGAGACGCCGATGACGTCGTATCCGGCGGCGGCGAAGGAGCGCAGGTCGTCGCGGAAGTCGCAGGCCTGCTTGGTGCAGCCGGGGGTCATCGCCGCGGGGTAGACGTAGACGACGACCTTGCGACCGAGGTGGTCGGCGAGCGAGCGGGTGACGCCGTCGGCGTCGGGCAGCTCCAGCGGCGGGGCGGGGTCGCCGGGCTGCAGGCGCACGGGCTCGCTCACGCGGGGGCTCCTTCGGACGGGGCCAGGCGGCTGGTGACGGGGGTGACGCCTTCATCGTGCCGGAGAGGTGGGATGGCGCGCCCGCCGGGTAGGGCACCACTACGGTGGGACAGCCGCTCCCGTCAGCCACAGCCCGTCAGACAGCATCGTCAGCCCACCCGCGAGACAGTCGGAGGACACCGTGCCGGACCAGCGCTCCGCGCCCCGAAGCGCCGACGAGATCAAGGCCGACATCGAGCGCACCCAGGACCACCTCGCCGGCACCATCGACGAGCTGTCCGTGCGCGTCGCGCCGAAGAACCTCGCCGAGCGCGCCAAGAAGGACGCCAAGGCGCAGGTGATCGACCCCGTCACCGGGCCGCGCTGGGAGCGGATCGGCCCGGTCGTGGGCGTCGTGGCCCTGGTCGTGCTCATCCGCGTCGTGCGCTCGCGGCGCCGTCGTCGCCACTGACCGCCCAGATCTGATCAGTTGTGACACCGCCCCGCGGCGTGGTGCCCGAGCAGCCGGGCCCCGGCCAGGAGAGCGTCTGGGACTACCCGCGTCCGCCTGCCGTGCACCCCACGGCCGAGCGCGTCGTCGTGGAGCTCGGCGGGGCGTCGGTGGCGGACACCACCGCGGCCGTGCGGGTGCTCGAGACCAGCCACCCGCCGGTGTACTACCTGCCGCTGGCGGACGTCGCCGACGGGGCGCTGCGACCGGTGCCGGCCGACGCCCCGGGTGGCACGACCTGGTGCGAGTTCAAGGGGCGGGCGGTGTACTACGACGTCGTCGGCGGCGACGGCCTGGTGCAGCCGCGGGCGGCCTGGCGCTACCCCGACCCGGCGCCCGGCTACGAGGTCCTCGCCGACCGGGTGGCGATCTACCCGGGCCGGATGGACCGCTGCACGGTGGACGGCGAGGCGGTCCGCGCGCAGGCCGGCGACTTCTACGGCGGCTGGGTGACCAGCCGCGTGGTGGGGCCGTTCAAGGGGGCCCCGGGCACCTCCGGCTGGTAGCCGGAGGGTAGGTTCTGCGGGCGTGAGCGCCCTGTCCGCACCCCACGACGCGCTGCCCGTGCGCATGCTGCACGACCGCGTCCTCGTCGAGGTCGACACCGAGAACGGCGAGCGCCGCTCCACCTCGGGCATCCTCATCCCCGCCACCGCGTCCATGGGCAAACGGCTGTCCTGGGCCAAGGTGGTGGCCGTGGGCGGCAACGTCCGCACCGTGGAGGTGGGGGACCGGGTGCTCTACGACCCGGCCGACAAGGCCGAGGTCGAGGTGCGCGCGCAGGCTTACGTGCTGCTGCGCGAGCGCGACCTGCACGCGGTGGCGGCCGAACGCCTCGAGGACGGGCAGACCGGCCTCTACCTGTGAGCCGCCCGCCGGTGCTCGCACCGGGTCCCACCCCGCGGGACATGCTCCGGGCCGTCCCGCGGATCCGCCGCGACGCGCCCGGCTTCCTGGCCGACTGCGCCGCGCGCCACGGCGACGTCGTGCAGTTCCCGCTGCCGACGTCGGTGGCGCTGGCGGTGAACGAGCCGGCGGCGGCCCGGCGGGTGCTGCAGGACAACCACCGCAACTACGACAAGAGCACGGTGCAGTACCGCACCCTCTCGGTCGTCACCGGCAACGGGCTGCTGACCAGCGACGGCGAGCTGTGGCGGCGGCAGCGCCGCCTGGTGCAGCCCGCGTTCCACTCGCGGACCCTGGCCGCCGTCGGGGACCGCACGGCCGAAGCGGCCCGGCGACAGCTGGACCGCTGGGCGGCCCTTCCCGACGGCGAGGTCGTCGACGTCGACGCCGCGATGATGCGCACGACCCTCGACGTCGTCGGGCACGCGCTGTTCAGCACCGACCTCGGCTCCGATGCGGACTCCCTGGTCACCTCGGTGCTCGCGGCCCTGGACGCCGTGGTGGCCCGCGCCCGCAGCCCGCTGCCGCTGCCGCTCACCTGGCCCACGCCGGGGAACGCGCGCATGCGCCGGGCGATCGCCACGCTGGACCGCGCGGTCCTCGACATGGTGGCGGCCCGGCGCGAGTCCTACCGTCGGTCGGAGCCGTCGCGGGGCGACCTGCTCGACCTGCTCCTCGCCGCGCGTGACGAGGGCGCCGGGATGGACGAACGGCAGCTGCGCGACGAGATCATCACGCTCGTCATCGCCGGTCACGAGACCGTCGCCAGCGCGCTGTCCTGGGCGTTCCACCTGCTCGCCGACGACGCCGCGGCGCGGGAGCGCCTGCACGCCGAGGCGGTGGGGGTCCTCGGCGCGGGGGAGCGGCGGAGGGTGCCGACCGTGGCGGACCTGCCCGCCCTGCCCTGGGCCCGCGCGGTGCTCGAGGAGACCCTGCGGCTCTACCCGCCGGCCTGGGTCGTCTCGCGCCGCGCCCTCGACGACGACGAGCTCGCCGGTGTTCCGGTGCCGGCCGGTGCGCTGGTGCTGGTGAGCCCCTGGGTGCTGCAGCGCGACGCCCGGTCCTGGGCCGACCCGCTGCGCTTCGACCCGTCCCGGTTCCTGCCCGGGGCGCCGGAGCCGGCCCGCGGCGCCTATGTGCCCTTCGGGGCCGGCCCCCGGTTGTGCGTGGGGCGGGAGTTCGCCCTGGTCGAGGGGACCCTGCTGCTGGCCGCCTTCGCCGCCGCGGTCGACCTCGTGCGCGGCGAGGGCGCAGCACCGGTCGAGCCGGACGCCCTGGTCACCGTGCGCCCCCGCGGCGGGCTGCCGCTGGCGCTGCGCCGCCGCTGAACGGCCCCTGCCATCGCGCGGTGGCCGGTCCACCCCTGCCCAGTCCTTTGCTTTTTCGTGGGGCTTCGCGGCGAAAGGTCCCTTGTGCATTCCGTGGTCGCACCGACACTCTCAGCGACGGCTCCTCGGAGCCCGGTCGCCGGCATCGGGGCGGCGGCCGTTCGATCTCCCACCTGGAGACCCACGTGCGTCGAGTTCTCTCGCGCTCCGCGCGGCGCGCCGCGCTCGCTGCCCTCGCTGTCACGGGCAGCGTCGCGCGGGCCGCCTCGGCGGCCACCGCCGCCACCGTGCCCGCCGCCGCCGCGGCTGGATCCTCCACGGGCAAGGCCGGCCACCCCCACCACCGGGTGTGCGCCCAGCCCAAGGCCCACCAGGCCGCCTGCCACGCCGAGGTGCGCGATGACGTCCCCGCCCACGCGCTCTCGCCCAACGCGGTCCCCGCCGGCTACGGCCCGGCGGACCTGCAGAGCGCCTACAAGCTCCCCTCGTCCAGCGCCGGCTCGGGCCAGACCGTGGCCATCGTGGACGCCTACGACCTGCCCACGGCCGAGCAGGACCTCAACACCTACCGCTCGCAGTTCGGGCTGCCCGCCTGCACCACCGCCAACGGCTGCTTCCGCAAGGTGAACCAGCGCGGGAGCACCACGCCTCCCGCCGCGGACGCGGGCTGGGGCTGGGGCCAGGAGATCGCGCTCGACCTGGACATGGTCAGCGCGGCCTGCCCCAACTGCAAGATCCTCCTGGTCGAGGCGGACTCGCCGTCGATGACCAACCTGGGCGTGTCGGTCAACGAGGCGGTCACCCTTGGGAGCCAAGTTCGTCTCCAACTCCTACGGCGGGCCGGAATCTTCCTCGGACACCTCCTACGACTCGTCGTACTTCAACCACCCGGGTGTCGCCATCACCGTCTCCAGCGGTGACAACGGCTACGGAACCGAGTACCCGGCGGCGTCGAAGTACGTCACCGCGGTGGGGGGAACCTCGCTGTCGCGGGCCTCCAACACCCGTGGCTGGACCGAGTCGGCCTGGAACGGTGCCGGCAGCGGCTGCTCCAGCTACGACGCCAAGCCCAGCTGGCAGACCGACTCCGGCTGCTCACGGCGCAGCATCGCCGACGTCGCCGCGGTGGCGGACCCGAGCACCGGCGTGGCGGTCTACGACTCCACCGTCAGCGGCGGGCAGTCCGGCTGGATGGTCTTCGGCGGCACCAGCGCCGCGGCGCCGCTCGTGGCCGCGACCTACGCGCTCGCCGGCGCGCCCGCCGCGAGCACCTACCCGGCGCAGTACCCCTACCAGCACGCCGGTTCGCTGTTCGACGTGACCAGCGGCAGCAACGGCTCGTGCAGCCCGTCCTACCTCTGCACCGGCGCCGCCGGCTACGACGGGCCGACCGGCCTGGGCACGCCCAACGGCGTCGCCGCCTTCTCCCGCAGCGGCGGCACCAGCGGCGGCGGCGGGACCGGCGGCGGCACGGGTGGCAGCACCTGCACCGCCGGGCAGCTGCTCGGCAACGGCGGCTTCGAGACCGGCTCGGCCAGCCCGTGGTCGGCCAGCAGCGGTGTCGTCTCCAACGCCTCGGCCGGGGAGCCGGCGCACTCGGGCAGCTGGCTTGCCTGGCTCGACGGCTACGGCACCTCCCACACCGACACCGTCTCCCAGTCGGTGACCCTCCCCGCCGGGTGCACCTCGGCCACGTTCAGCTTCTGGCTGCACGTGGACACCCGGGAGTCGACCTCCACGACGGCCTACGACCGGCTGACGGTGAAGGCCGGCTCGTCCACGCTGGCCACATACTCGAACCTGAACAAGGTCTCGGGCTACGTGCAGAAGTCCTTCAACCTCTCCGGCTACGCCGGGCAGACGGTGAACCTGTCGTTCACCGGCACCGAGGACTCCAGCCTGGCCACCTCGTTCACCGTCGACGACGCGGCGGTGACCGTCTCCTGACGGCTCGGCGAGGCCTGATCGTGAAGGGCTGGTGGCGGCATCCCGTCACCAGCCCTTCACGATTCCCGGGGGAGGGGGCGGCGCAGGGCGGAGAGGGCGGCGCCGACGACCACCAGCTCGGCCGCCACCGAGAGCACACCGAGCGGCTCGAGCCAGTTGCCGACGTCGTCGCCGAGCTCGGGGAAGGCGACCAGCCGGGTGGCGGCGTAGCCCGCCACGGCGAGCCCGCAGGTGACGGCGGCCAGGGCGTAGACCGGCCGGGCGTCGCGCACCAGCGCGGCGACGGCGAGCACGCCGCACGCGGCGGTCAGCACGACGAACAGCACGCCCATGTAGGGCGCCTCGTCCAGATGGGGGCCGATGACCGGGACGTGCGCGACCGCGGCCACCAGGGCGGCACCGGAGAGCACCCACCGTTGCGGGGCGCGCAGAGCGGGAACGGCTGCCATCGATCTGACGACGGTGGGGGCGAGCGAGGCCATGGCGGCTCCTGCGGTGAGTGACTGACCGCAGTTCGGGGCCGGGACGCCGGCGGATGGGTCCTCGCCCGAAGAGGTCGGTCAGCCGGCGGACACCGCGGTGACGCCGTCGAGCGTGCCGAGGAACGCCCGGCCGCCGGACAGGCTCGGCGAGGCGAAGTGCGGCAGCTCGCCGACGGACACCTGGGACAGCACCGATCCGTCGCGCTGGTCCAGTGCCAGCAGTCGGCCGCCGTCGGCCACCCACACCGCGCCGCCGCCCACCACCGGCGAGGCGCGGCGGGCGACGTCGGAGCGCCAGACGACGGCGGGGCGGCCGCTCGTGGGGTCGACGCGGACGGCGGTCACGGCGTCGTCGCAGGGCAGGTAGGCGACCGCGCCGTCGACGGCCGGGCCACCGAAGGCGCGGCACAGCGGCGCCGCGGCCACCTGCCCGCCGATGCCGCCGAGGTGGTCCGCGCGCAGCACGTAGACGTCGCCGGACTTCCCCGCGGCCAGCACCCACCGGCCGACGAGGGCCGGGGTCATCGAGCCGAGGTCGAGGTCGTTCGCGTTGTCCTGCGCCCAGCGGCTGGCTGCGAACGCGTCGACCCGCTGCAGGCGCGGGTCCAGCGCGATGACCGAGTCCGAGCCGTCCCAGCTGCCGCCGGTGGCCTCGCCGTTGCCGACGGCGTAGAGCAGCCGGTCGCCGTCGCGCACACCGCCACCGGGTGCCCAGATGCCGCCCTCGCGGGCGGTGGGCACGGCGTAGGAGCGCCGGTCGGAGCCGTCGGTGGCGAAGGAGAGGACCTGCCCCACGTACTGGCCGCAGTCGCCGGCGAGGCCTCCGTAGGGTACGTGGACCCGGCCGTCGAGCAGGCTCAGCGCGGCGCGCTGCTGGTGGGCGCGCGGGTCGCCCTGCGGGGGGTCGGCGTCGACGTCGACCTGCACCTGCCCGCTGGCGGCGTCGAGGCCGATCAGGCGGTGGTGCCCGCCGGTGGTCTCGGCCACCACGAACACCCGGTTGGTCTCGGCGTCCCAGACGGCCGTCCCGGTGATGCCGAGCGGGTCGAGGTTGCCGCACGGAAGGTCCGCCCGGGGGACGGGCGTGCCGACGTGGCGCGACCACCGGACGCTGCCGGTGGCCGGGTCGAGGGCGTAGACGGTGTCGTTCTCGGTGGCCGCGAAGACCGTGCCGTGCACCACGATCGGCTGGCCGTAGACCGCGCCGTCGAGGCGCGCATGCCAGGCCACGCGCAGGTTCTTGGGCGTGGGCGCGCCCGGCCCGACGCCCGTGCGAGCGGCATCACGGTGGTACTGCGGCCAGTCCTGCGGCTCGAGGTGTCCGGTCTCGGCGGTCTGCTGAGGGGGTGAGAGGGTGGTCGAGGCAGTGCCGGAGGGTGTGTCCGACGCGGCGTCGGAGGAGCTGGTCCGGGCCGAGGACGTCGTCCGGGAGGGGGAGGCGGCTGGATCCGAGCCGCCGGCGCACGCGGTGCAGAGCGCTGCCAGGCAGGCGAGCAGCGACAGCGTCCCGGCCGTCCGACGGCGCACGTCGCCCCCTCCTGCCCTGCCACGAGTGTCCCGGCCAGGCTACGTCGCGGAGCAGGGGCCGGCCCGGGTGACGGTCTGCCACCATGCCGGGGTGAGCACGGGGGGAAGCGCGAGGTACCCGGACGATGCCGCGGCCGTGGCGGCCCGGGTGGCCGTCACCGGCCGGCTGCTGCTGGCCGGGCTCGGGCTGGGGGCGGCGGGCGGGGTCGGCGTGGGTGCCGTCCTCGGTGTGCTCGACGGCACCTCCGACGGCTACTGGTCGCTGCTGCTCGTGCTGGGCGCGCTGCTCGGGACGGTCGTCGGCGTGGTCGCGGCAGCGGTCACGGCGTTCGCGGTGGGCCGCAGGACGTCGCCGGTGTCAGGACGGCTGCCGCTGTGGGCCGGCGCCGTCGCCGGCACGGCGGCCGGCTGGCTGGTGCTGGCCCGGCTCGATGTCCCTCGGGCGGTGCCGCTGGCCGGCGTCGTCGCGGTGCTCTCGCTGGCCGGCACCGCCGTCGGCCTCCGGCGGAGCCGGCGCTCGCCCTGACCTCCTTCGTCAGACGGCTGGTTCGCCCTGCGCAGCCGGAAGGCCACCGGCCAGCGCGGTGAGCAGCTCGCGCTCCCGGACCGCGCCCATCCCCGCCCGGCGCGGCCGCTCCAGGCCCTGCTCGCGCTCCCAGGCCAGCAGGTCACGGACGAGCTCCTCGCGCGGCCGGTGGCGCAACCCCGCAGCCGCCGCGGCGGCGCCGTCGCGCGCGGCGAAGCCCTGCCAGTCGGGGTCGGCCACCCACATCGTGAGCGACTCCTCGCCCATGAAGTCGTTCACGCCCTGCGCCACCAGCCACTCCGGCGGCGCGGGCACGACGTCGGCGCGGTGCCCGCCCACCCGGCGGCACAGCTCCAGCCACTCGGCGAAGGGCACGTCCGGCCCGAGCGCGTTGAAGGTCCCGGTGGTGCCCCGCTCGGCGCAGTCCAGCAGCCAGCCGGCGAGGTCCCGGACGTCGACGACCTGGGTCGGCCCGGCGGGGACGTCGGGCACCAGCATCGGTTCCTCCGGGCGGGCCGCCGCCCGTGCCACCCAGGCGCCGGCGCGATCGCTGGGGTCGCCGGGCCCCCCGATCAGCCCGGCCCGGGCCACGAGCAGGCGATCGCCAACCGCGTCGCGGCACAGCTGCTCGCAGGCGACCTTCGCCTCGCCGTAGAGCTCGCGGCCGACCTCGTCCTGCTCGGCCGGCGGCAGGAGAGCGGCGGACTCGTCCGCGCCCGCCTCGGCGTGCGAGGCATAGGCGCTCGCCGACGAGACGTAGGACCAGTGCTGGACGTTCTGGGCCAGCGCGTCCAGAGCCGAGCGGACGAAGCCCGGCTGCCAGGAGACGTCGACGACCTCGTCCCAGTCCTGGTCCCGCACCTCGTCGTAGGCGCCGGGCGAGCGGCGGTCGGCCACCACGAGCCGTGCGCCGGCCGCGACCGCGCCGCTCTCGCCCCGGGCCAGGCAGGTGACGTCGTGCCCACGGCCGACCGCCTGGCGCGCCACCTCCCGGCCGAGCCACGCGGTGCCGCCGAGGACGAGGACGCGCAGTGCAGCCATGGGCCCACCCGACACCGGCGTGGACCGCTCGTCCAGAGCTGTTCGCGGTGGGCGGAGGTGCGCCGAGGTCACCAGGCGTCCCCCGGGCGGTCCTCGCAGGTGACGTCCACGGTCAGGTCTGGCACGGCGGTCGGGTCCAGCCGAAGGATCATGAGTCCACCGTGCTCGCCGTCGGGGACGACGCCGCCGGCGGTCCGGGTGAACGACGCCCCCTGCCACGGCTCCCAGCCCAGCCGCTCGTAGAAACCCTTGGCGCGGCCGGTCGAGAGCATCGACACCGGCCACCTCGACGAGATCTCCCCGTGCAGCGTCTCCATTGTGCGGCGCCCGATGCCCCGCCCCTGGTGCTCCGGGGCGGTCGCCACCGCCTCGACATAGCCGACCGTTCGCCACGGCTCGTCGCCGAAGCGGATGCGCCGGGGGATCGCGCTGGCATGGGCAACGAGCTGCTCGTTCTCCCGGACCAGCACGTGCACGCCGCCGTAGGCGTGGTCGGCGTCGTCGTCGGTGAAGCGGTCGCCGAAGGTGCGGGCCCAGAGGGTGCGCAGGGCGGTCCGGGTCGCTGCGTCGACCTGCTTGCTCTGCAGCACGACGGTGTCCACGACGGCCACCGTAGATGTGCTCTAGCTCGACGCTGCGACCTTCGCCCCTGTCCGCACCGAGATCAGAAGGGAGGCGGCACGTCGGGGTCGCCGGGCGCGCCCCAACTTCTGCCGATCTCGGGCAGGAGGCGGTGGGGTTTCCGGCGGTACTCGTGCCCTGAGTGGGTGATCACGCGGTGGCCGCCGTCGGCGTCGCGGACGACGTCGAGGTGCTTGGCGGTCTTGAGCTGGTGGGTGGTCTTGCACTCGGGGTGCAGGTTGTCCCCACTCGTCGGCCCGCCGGCGGGCTTCGATCTCGGGTCTTCGGGGTTCGGGGGTGGTTTCCATTCCTCGAGGTGGTCGTCCTCGGCCCACTCGACCGGCGAATCGCACCACGGAGCCACGCACGTCGGCTTAGTGGCGATCAGCCAGTCCCGGATCGCCGCGCTGGGCTTGTACCGCTGCACCGACAGGGCCTGCCCGGCCTTGTCGACGACCGCGACCAGCCAGGACTTCGCCCCGGCCATCAGGTCGCGCAGGACCGGTGCGGGCAAGGTGCCGTAGCCGCGCAGCTCGCCGGGGTCGTTCGCGAGCCCGAACGCGGTCTCGGCGGACAGGACGACGACCGGGAGGACCTCCCGCTCCTTGGCGATGAGGGGTGCGCCGTCGTGAGCGGCGAGGGTGCCGCGCTCGGCCAGGTCGGTCAGGGCGTCGAACCTCCACGCCCCGACGCGCTGCTTGTAGACCTGCTGGCGGCGCCGCTTGGCCTCCTGCCAGACCGCGATGGCGTCGGCGTGCTCGCGCGAGCCGTTCCCGTACTGCTTGCGGGCG
>JBQCIO010000359.1:0-14673 GCA_051953655.1 Motilibacteraceae bacterium | reverse complement strand
CGACAGATCTGTCGCGGTAAGCATGGAAGGATCACGCGGACGTGATCGTTCCGAAGCGGGCCGGCGGTCAGTAGACGAGCGCCTGCGCGCCGTCGGCGAGCGCCTCCTCCACGAACGCCTGCGCGCCGGCGATGCGGACGCCCGGCAGGAGGTCCTCCTGGGCCAGGCCGCGCCGGGCGGCGCACTGCGTGCAGACCGTCACCGTGCCGCCGGCGAGCACCGCCGCGAGCAGGTCCGCGAGCGGGGCGGACTCGGGCAGCTCGAACCGCTCGGCGCGCCCGGGCACGGCGAACCACACCGACTCGCCGGTCAGCCACAGCGAGACCGGCACGCCGCTCGCGACGGCCACCGCGGCGACGGTGAACCCCTGCGAGCAGCGCTCGGGCGCCTCGGCGCCGCAGGTGACCTTGAGCACGAGGGAGGAGGCCATGCGGCGACGCTAGCGGGGCATCCCTAGACTCCCTCCCGTGGACGCCCTCGAGATCTTCTACACCAGCCTGCTCGTGGTCATCGCGCTGCTGATCACGTGGTTCGCCGGCTACGTCGTCTACAAGCTCTACAAGGGCCAGTCCTAGCCGGGAGGCAGGGAACCCAGCATGGAGATCCCCTCCGACCTGCCCGCTGAGCTGGTCCCCGTCGCCTGGCTGCTCGGGCGCTGGGAGGGCGCCGGCGTCGTCGGCTACCCGACCATGGACGACGTCCGCTTCGGCCAGGAGATCGAGTTCTCCCACTCCGGCCGGCCGTTCCTGCACTACACCAGCCGGAGCTGGCTGCTGGACGACGAGGGCCAGCAGGTGCGCCCGCTGGCCACCGAGACCGGCTTCTGGCGGGTCCGCCCGCAGGGCGAGCTCGAGGTGCTGCTGGCCCACCCCACCGGCTACGTCGAGATCTGGCTCGGCTCGGTGCCGGGCCCGCGGATCGAGCTCCGGACCGACCTGGTGGCGCGCACCGAGTCGGCCAAGGAGTACACCGCCGGGCACCGGCTCTACGGGCTCGTGGAAGGCGACCTGATGTGGGCCTACGACATGGCCGCCGTCGGGCAGCCGCTGCAGCCGCACGCCAGCGGCCGCCTCAAGCACGTCGCGTAGACCACCGCTCCTAGACTCCCTCTCGTGGGCAACGAGCTGCAGCACGAGCTGAGGTCGCGGGGCTACCGCATGACCCCGGCGCGCCAGCTCGTCGTTCAGGCGGTCGAGACCCTCCGGCACGCCACGCCCGAGGAGATCTGCGCCGAGGTCCGCAAGACCGTCGACGGCGTCAACATCTCCACCGTCTACCGCACCCTCGAGCTGCTCGAGGAGCTCGGGCTCGTCACCCACACCCACCTCGGCCACGGCGCGCCGACCTATCACGCGGCCGACGACGTCGACCACCTGCACCTGGTCTGCCGCGACTGCGGTGCGGTCACCGAGGTGCCGGTCCAGGTGGCCGACGAGCTGGTGGGAAGGCTGGCGGCCGAGCACGGGTTCGAGACCGACGTGAAGCACTTCGCCATCTACGGCCGCTGCGGGGGGTGCGCCCCGTGAGCACCTCCGACGTCGAGGCGGCGGCTGCCGCGCCGACCACCTACCGCTCCCCGCTGCTGGACCGCCCCGGCGCGGTGCCCGCCGACCCGCCGGACGCCGGCGTCGCCGCTCACTACGGCGACCCGCTGCGCGAGCAGCGCCGGCTGGAGCAGGGGGAGGGCCTGGTCGACCTCTCGCACCGCGGCGTCGTCCGGGTCAGCGGCCCGGACCGCCTGTCCTGGCTGCACTCGCTCACCTCGCAGCACCTCACCGCGCTGCCCGCCGGGGAGTCCACCCAGGCGCTGGTGCTCGACCCGCACGGGCACGTCGAGCACCACCTCTCCCTGGTCGACGACGGCGAGTCGGTGTGGGCGCACGTCGAGCCCGGCACCGCGCCGGGACTGGTCGCCTACCTGGAGTCGATGAAGTTCTGGACCCAGGTCGAGGTCGCCGACGTCACCGCCGACTACGCCGGCGTGCACGAGCCGGCCCGCGAGCCGCACCCCGAGCACGTGGCCGTCCTCGACGCCGTGGGCCGCGCGGTGCTCCTGCCGCGGCCCGGGCTGGAGGCCTACGCGGCGGACCGGACCCTGGCCGGGGTCTGGGCCCTGGAGGCGCTGCGGATCGTCGCGCGCCAGCCGCGCTTCGGCCTGGAGACCGACCACCGCACCATCCCGCACGAGCTCGGCTGGATCGGCCCCGCGGTGCACCTGGACAAGGGCTGCTACCGCGGCCAGGAGACCGTGGCCCGGGTGCACAACCTCGGCCGCCCCCCGCGCCGGCTGGTGCTGCTGCACCTCGACGGCTCCGTGGACGTGCTGCCCCTGCACGGAGCCCCGGTCGAGCTCGAGGGCCGCGCCGTCGGCACCGTGACCTCGTCGGCGCGCCACCACGAGCTCGGCCCGGTCGCGCTGGCCGTCGTCAAGCGCAACACCCGGGTCGACGCCCCGCTGCTGGCCGGCGGGGTGGCTGCGGCCCAGGAGGTCGTCGTCCCGGCCTGACCCCCACCGCTCATCCCGTGATCAAGCAGAGATGGTGAAGCGAACGCTTCACCATCTCTGCTTGATCACGACGGGAGGCCCGGGGTCAGACCTCCAGCAGGAGGGTCATCGGGCCGTCATTGACCAGCTCCACGGCCATGTCGGCGCCGAAGACCCCGGTCTCGACGTGCGCGCCGCGGGCCCGCAGGGCCGCCACCACCGCGTCGACCAGGGGCTCGGCGACCGGACCCGGAGCCGCCGCCGACCAGGAGGGTCGCCGGCCCTTGCGGGTGTCGGCGTAGAGGGTGAACTGGCTGACGACCAGCAGCCCGGCGCCGGTCTCGGCCGCCGAGCGCTCGCCGTCGAGGATGCGCAGCTCGTGCACCTTCGCCGCGAGCCGCTCCGCGTGGGCCGCGGTGTCGTCGTGGGTGACGCCCACGAGCACCAGCAGGCCCTCGCCCTCGACCGCGCCGACGACCTCGCCGGCCACCCGCACCCGCGCTCCACGCACCCGCTGCACCACCGCTCGCACGCGCCCATCCTGCCGGGGCCGCCCGCGCGCCCGGCCGGGCGGGGTTCAGTGCCCGAACAGCCGGCGCCGGCGGCGCTCGGGCAGCGGGGCCGTCGCCGTCGGACGCGCCGTGGGGGAGGGCAGCCGCGGCCGGTCGGACTCGTCGACGCCGAGGTTGGTCAGCTCGCGCAGCAGCGCGGCGGTGTCCGCGAGACCGATCGAGGGGGCGTAGCCGTCGGTCACGGGCACCGGCGTCCGCGGCGCCTGCGGGAAGGTCCAGCTGTCGGTGGGCTCGCTGGGCTCGGTCGGCTCCGCCGGAGGGGCGCCGAGGTCGCCGGCCCCGAGCCCGCTGTCGGTGAGGTCGGCGACCAGCGGCACCGTCGCGACGGACGCCGCTGCCTCCGGAACCGCCGCCATCGACTCCGACGCCAGTGACTCATCCACCGACGTGGCCGCCGTCATGACGTCGGCGGCGTCCGCGGCCGGCTCGACCGGCGGTCGCATGCGCGGCACCGCGGCGAGCACCTGCAGGGCCAGCTGCCGCTCACGCTCGGCCGCCTCGCGCTGCTCACGGTCGGACTGTTCGGGATCGGGCTGGGGCTGCTCGGGTGCCGGCTCCGGCTCGAGCTCGCCCTCGGGTGCCGGGTCGGGCTCCAGCGGTGGTGCGCCCGCGGGCTCGGCCGCCGCGGCGTCCGCACCCTGGCCCTCGCCCTCCGCCTCGGCCGGGAGCCCGGCGACGGCGACGTCCGGAGCGACCGGCGCCACGGGCTGGGACTGGACCTGCTCGTCGGTGACGGCCGGCTCGTCGGGCTCTGCCGGTGCCGTCGGACCCGGGGCGGCGGTGTCGGCGTGCCGGGCGAGCCGCCGGGCCCGGCGCGCGGCCGCGTCGGCCTCGGCCCGCGCCTGCAGCAGCGACGCGATCTCCTCGGCCTCCCGGCGGCGGCGGGCCTCGTCGTCCTCCACGGCGGCAGGGGAGCCGGGCCGGGCCGGCAGGGGTCCGGCCGGCAGCGCCGGCGCCGGCGCGAGAGGGGGCGCGGCCGCGGCGGCCGGTGCCACCGCGGGCGCGGGAGCCGCGGACGGCTCCGGGTCGTCCGGCACGACCACCGGCCGGCGGACGGTGACCAGCCCCTGGGCCAGCAGGTGCCGCACGACCTGACCGGCCTCGAAGAGCGTGAGGCCGCAGGCGGTGGCGAGCATCCCGAGGGTCCGTCGCCCGTCCACCCGGCTGAGCAGGGCCCACTGGGCCGGGTCCAGCGGCGCCCGCGAGCCGTCCGCCCCGTCGAGCGGGTCGTCGGGGGAGGTGAAGGGGTCGTCGCGGTCCACCAGCTCGGGCACGCCCAGCGCACCGCCGGTCTCGGCCACGACGGTGGCCCACTCCACCCGGCGGGACCGGGCGTGCGCGAGCAGCTCGGCGACGTCGGACGGGGGCGCGACGTCCTGGCGGGTGCGCCGGTTCGGGCGGAACCGCCAGGCCACCACGGGCCAGCCGAGCAGGTCGGTCACCGCGTCCTCGAGCTGCTCGACGACGTAGGCCTCGACCACGGCTCGGTCCACGTGCCCCAGGTGCACCAGCAGCTCGCCCAGCCGCCAGCCCTGCAGCTCGGTGCGCTGGACCTCCAGCGCCTCGGCCAGCCGGGCCGGGTCGAGCGCGCCGGAGGTGGTGAGCCGGGCGCCGAGCCGAGGACGGCGGCCGGGCACCGTGACCGCGTAGACCTGGCCGTCGCGCAGGTAGAGCTCGGCCTGGGCGCCCTGCTCGTCGCGCACCGACAGGCAGCCGGTGGCTGCCCGGGCGGCGAGGTCGGTCAGGACGGCCTCGACGCTGGTGCTGCCGCCCTCACCCGCCACGCCCGCACCTCCCGTCGACGTCGCGCTCGTCGGCTCGTTCCCGCCGGACGTCCTCGTCCGGTCGTGCCGGCCGGCGCAGCCGCGCAGCCGGCGGTCCCTGCCGGAGGGACGTCCCGCCTCCCGCAGCCTCTCCAGCATCGGCACGTGCGGTGGACACGTTGAGCGCCGTCGAGGCAGGAGCGTGAGCAGCCCGCCCCGGGCGCCGGTGGACGACGCCACACCCCGATCGCCCGACCGTGGCACGATGCGCGCATGCCCGCTGCCCGGACGCTGATCACGGTCGCCCCCACCGGGGCCGAGACCGCCAAGGCCGACGCGCCCGGGCTGCCGGTCACCCTCGAGGAGCTGGTGGAGCAGGCCGTCGCCTGCCAGGCCGCGGGCGCCGCCCTGGTCCACGTGCACATCCGCGACGACGACGCCGCGCCCACCCTCGACCTCGGCCGCCTGCGCGACACCGTCGCGGCCCTGCGGGAGAGCACCGACCTCGTGGTGCAGCTGTCCACCGGCGGCAGCGTGCACGACCCGCTGGAGGACCGGCTGCGGGTGCTCGACGCCGCGCCCGACTCCTGCTCGCTCACCTGCGGCACGGTCAACTTCGGCGCCGACGTCTTCCTCAACCCCTGGCCGTTCATGGTCCGGCTGCACGAGAAGGCGCGGGACCTGGAGGTCGTGCCCGAGTACGAGCTGTTCGACCTCGGCCACGTCACCGCCATGAACCGGTTGCTGGACAAGCACGGCCTGCCCTACGGCGGGCACGTCCACTGCGACCTGGTCATGGGGGTGCCCGGCGGCATGCCCGGCACGGCCGAGGCGCTGGTCGCCGCGGTCCGGGCGCTGCCCGAGGGGGCGAGCTGGTCGGCCACCGGGGTGGGCCGGACCACGCTGGCCGTCGCGCTGGCGGCCCTGTCGGCCGGCGGCCACCTGCGGGTGGGCATGGAGGACACGCTGACCTACGCCCCCGGCGAGCAGGTGGGCAGCAACGTGCCGCTGGTCGAACGTGCCGCCGCCCTGGCCACGCTCGCCCAGCGGCCACCGATGACGCCGCAGGAGGCGCGCGAGATGCTGCACGTCAAGGACCGCCGGACCGGGGGAGCCCCCACGGTGCCGGCCCACGCGAGCCAGTCCGATCCCGACGGGGGAGCCCGATGAGCAGCGAGAGCGCGCAGGCCAGCACCGACCCGATGCCGGGCGGCCGGCGCCGGATCGACCGCGTGCTCGGCGAGGGCTTCCTCGACGACCTCGGCGAGCTGCCGCTGGAGGAGCTGCGGGCCCGCCGGCGCGACGCCGAGCAGGAGGAGGCCGACCTCTCCTACGTTCGGCGCATGCTGCAGGGGCGCGCGGACCTGCTGCGCGCCGAGCTCGACCGGCGCGGCGGCGGCGCTGATGCCGCCGAGGCCACGGCGGCCACGGCGGCCACGGTGCCGTCGGCGTCGTCCGTTCCCTCCACGCATGGCGGCGACGACGCCGAGCTCGTCGCCCGGCTCACCGCCGCCCTCACCGACCCCGCCGGGCGCAGCGACCACGGGTTGGGGCGCTTCCTCACCGTCGAGCCCTCCCGGGTCGACGAGCACCGGCGGTCGGTGGAGCAGCTCATCGCCGACGTCGGCGTCTCCGACGTCGACGGCCAGAGCGAGGAGGGGCTGCGCGCCGCGCTGGACCGGGTTCAGGAGGTCGAGCGGGGGGTCTCGGCCAACCGGCGCAGGGTGCAGGACGTCATGGACGCCCTCACCGCCGAGGTCGGCCGGCGCTACCAGGACGGCCGCGCGCGGGTGGAGGACCTGCTGCCGGAAGGCTGAGCCGGGCTCGCTAGCGTCCCCGCCATGCCCGATCGTCCCCTCCCAGCCGCATCCGACCGGCCCGCCCCGGTCGTCGCCGAGGTCCTGCGGGACGGGTTCGTGGAGAGCCGCCACCGCGGCAGCGTCCTCGCGCTCGCCGCGGACGGCCGCGAGGTGCTGGCCGTCGGCGCCGTCGACGAGCCGGTGTTCCCGCGGTCCTCGAACAAGCCGCTGCAGGCCACCGGCATGCTCGAGGCCGGGCTGGACCTCGCCGGGGAGCAGCTCGCCCTCGCCGCCTCCAGCCACTCCGGCGAGCCGTTCCACGTGCGCACCGCCCGTGCGGTGCTGGCCGGGGCGGGACTGGACGACGCGGCCCTGCAGACCCCGCCGGACTGGCCGCTGGACGACGACGCCCTGCTCGCCCACGTCCGCGCCGGCGGCGGCCCCGAGCGGGTGCTCATGAACTGCTCGGGCAAGCACGCGGCGATGCTCGCCACCTGCGTCGTCAACGGGTGGCCGCTGCGGACCTACCGGGAGCCGGACCACCCGCTGCAGGTGGCCGTCCGCGGCACGGTGGAGCGGATGGCCGGCGAGCCGGTCGCGGCCGTCGGCGTCGACGGCTGCGGCGCCCCGGTGCTCGCCCTCACCCTGCGCGGGCTGGCCCGCGCGTTCTCCGCGCTGGTCACCGCGCCGGCCGGGTCGCCCGCGCGGCGGGTGGCCGAGGCCATGTCCGCCCACCCCGAGCTGGTCGGCGGCACCCACCGGCACGTCACCGCGGTGATGCGCGCGGTGCCCGGGCTGGTGGCCAAGGACGGCGCCGAGGGCGTCTACGCCGCCGCGCTGCCGGACGGCTCGGCGGTGGCCCTGAAGATCGAGGACGGCGCCGACCGGCCGCGGCACGCGCTGCTGGTCGCCGCCCTGCGGGCGCTCGGGGCCGCCTCGCCCGGGCTGGACGCGGTGGCCGCCACCCCGGTCGTCCACCTCGGACGGTCCGCCGGACCGGTGCGCGTCCTGCTCTGACGGCGGGCTGCCGCCGCCTGCCTCCCTGACGGCGCAGGTGCGAGGGACCACCCGTCCTGCCCAAGTGCCCTGTCCGGAAACCCCCGGCCACGTAGCCTCGACGAGCGTCATCCATCGCGCATCGGCCGGCTCACGGTCGATGCCGGGACGAGGACGGCCACCGCCGGCCGGCCCTCGTCGTCCGGGTCGGCTCAGAACGGCCCCGCACCTGCCGAGGAGGTCGTCGTGAGCGAGCGCGTGCCGAGCCGGCAGCAGTTGCAGGGAGCCCTGACCCGCACGGCGGTGGGCGTCGTCCTGCTCGCCGGGGCGGCCCTCGTGGTCCGCACCGGGGGGATCCACGCCCAGGTCGCGCCCTACGCGCTGATGGCCGCCGCCTGCGTGCCGCAGCTCCTGCTGTGCGCGCTCGCCGTCGCCGACGACGACCGCCGCGGCAAGCTGCGGGTGTCCCGCCGCCCGATGCCCCTGCTGGGCGCGGTCGCCCTGGTCCTGGTGGCCGGTGCCCTGTCCGGAATGAGCGAGCGCGGGCCGCTGGCCGCCACGCTGGCCGCCGCCCTGGCCGCCATCGGCTGCGCGGTGGCCGCCACCCCGCCGGTGGTGGCGGCGGTGCCCCGCCGTGCCGCCTCCGGCGAGGGCCCGGCCGGGCGGCTGCGCTCCCGGCTCCGGGTCTGACACGTCGCTGTCGCCCTCCCTCCGCTCCGGAGGCCGAGCCCGCACGAGGGTTCGCCGCTGGTGCAGAGGGCAGCCGTGTCGGGTCGGCGGAGGGACCTCCCGTGACGTTCCAGGGAGACGTCCTTCCGGACCAGCGGACGAAAGAGGACGTGACGATGCAGATCGACAAGCAGCAGATCCTCGACCTCCTGCGCTCGCAGGGCGAGCACGACAAGGCCCAGCAGGCTGAGCAGCAGCTGCCGGACAAGGTCGACCCGCAGCAGCACTCGGACCTGCTCTCGCAGCTCGGGGTGGACCCGAGCGACCTCATGGGCAAGCTCGGCGGGCTGCTCGGGCACTAGGCGGGACGCGTCCCGCACGACCCCGGCACCGGACCACGGTGCCGGGGTCGTCGGCTGTCTGCGGCCGTCTGCGGCCGTCTGCGCGGACCCTGGCCGGACGACCCGGCGAGGGAAGGCCAGCCTCTCCTTCGGTGCGCGAACGGCCGTCGTCCGCTTCACTGAGGACGTGGTCATGTTCGAGCTGCTCAACGGTCACCAGGAGAGCCACCGCACCGGCCGGGCCGGGTGGCTGCGCGCCGCCGTCCTCGGCGCCAACGACGGGCTGGTCTCCACCGCCTCGCTCATGGTCGGCGTGGCCGCGAGCGGCGCCGGCGCCTCGGGCGTCGTCACCGCGGGCCTGGCCGGCGTCGCCGCCGGCTCGATGGCGATGGCGGCCGGGGAGTACGTGTCGGTGAGCTCGCAGGTCGACGTCGAGCAGGCCGACCGCGCGCTGGAGGAGCGCGAGCTGGCCGCCGACCCGGAGGGGGAGCTGGCCGAGCTCACCGCCATCTACCGCAGCCGGGGACTGCCCGAGGGGCTGGCGCGGCAGGTGGCCGAGGCGCTGCACGAGCACGACGCGCTCGGCGCCCACCTGCGCGACGAGCTCGGGCACACCGAGGAGACCTCCGCCAAGCCGCTGCAGGCCGCCGTCGCCAGCGCCGTCAGCTTCCTCGTCGGCGGCATGGTGCCGTTCCTCGGCCTGCTGGGCACCTCGACGTCGGCCCGGGTGCTGCTCATCGTCCTGGTCACGCTGGTGGGCCTGGCCGTCGCCGGGGTCCTCGCCGCCCGGGCCGCCGGCACCGCCGTGCTCAACCCCGCCCTGCGCGTGCTGCTCGGCGGTGGCGCCGCGATGGCCGTCACCGCCCTGGTCGGGCACCTGGCCAACCTCAGCGGGGTCTGAGTTCGGCAGCGGGCTGTGAGAGATGGTTGATAAACCGCGGGTGCGCTGACTAGTGCTGTCTCGTGCGTGGGGGCGCTCCCGCACACACGGGGTCGGGCACCAGTTGCGAGTCCACGACCGGCGAGCAGTTCGCCACGCCCAACCCAGCGCCTTCATCGGCACCATGCTGTCCTGTCATGCTCCCTGGAGCGGACTGCGTGCCGCGGACCGCGCTCGGCACGCCGGAATGATCCACTCAGCAGCTCAGGAGGGGGCGTCATGAGCGCAGAGGTGTCGCGCGGGCAGACTCCGACGGGCGCGCCTGCGCTCCGCACGCCCCTGCGTTGGGTCGTTGTCGGAGCGGTACTCCTGGTGGTTCTGGCAGCCGCCGTCGGCTGGGCCCTGGCCCGGTCCAGCGCGAAGACCTCGAGCTTCGACGCTGTGGTGGTGACGGTCAACGGCCCGGGCACGAAGGGGTGCGTCCAGGCCGATCGGGCTGACAGCCCCGTTTGCAGTGACTTCTACACCCTTCGGGACGCTCCGACGCCCCAACTGCAAGAGCGCGTGCATGCTCAGCTGATCCAGGTGCCTACGCAGACCGGCTCGAAGGACGGCCTGGTCATCTCCCCGGCCTCGAGTTAGGGACGTTCCCCAGGGACGGTTGCCAGGTTCGGCGGATCGATTTATCCCCATCATCACAGCCCGCTGAGTTCGGCAGCGGACTGCGATGATGGTGAATGAATCGTTGCTGTGAGGGCCGGTGAACCGAGTGCATGCGGCCGGGGGCTTGGCACGATTAGCACATGTCGCGAAGCCGGCTCATCGACCAGTGGGAGCGAGACCTGCCGGGCCTGTCTGATGGTGCCCTGCGTGAGCGCCTTGAACTGGCCCGCGATGCGGTGCACGAGTCGCGAGCGAAGGGCCGGGCTCGGAACCCGAAGGCGGCTCGGATGTGGCAGGGCAAGGTCGACGCCGTGCTTGCCGAGCTCGCACGTCGCGGTATGACCGAGTACTGAGAGCGCGGGCGCCCGAGGCTCTGACCCCGAACCGCCCCCCGGCATCGAGTCGCCTTGCGCGCTGCCACCCCACTGAGCGCCTACGCCCGCCTGGGATCAGCGGGCCGCCGATTTATCCACCATCTCTCACAGCCCGCTGCCGAACTCACAGCCCGCTGCCAACCTCAGCGGGGTCTGAAGGCCTGCGTCGAAGGATGGTTTCTTGGGCTGATGAGGTGCAGCGTTCAGCAGCAACAAGGGGTCAAGCTAGTCACGGAGGTGGGTGACTCCCAGGCGTGGCTACGCAGCAGCACGCTTGAAGACAGGACTGACGGCTATAGCTCGACGGGAACCGAGACCTCGGACTGCCCGGGCGCCCGCAGTGTCAGGCGTAGCTCGTGGACATCGACGAGTGGCCGGGGCCCGAAAGACCGTCGGAGCATCCACTCGGCACCGTCCATACCGACTTCAGCCGAGGACGGGCGGTAGAGCGTCCCGAGGTTGTCCGCCACCTTGACCGAGACCTGCCCCAGAAGCATGGCCGGCTCGTCCGGCGGGGGCGCCTTCGTCTCGTGGACCGTCGCGGCCCAGCGCTCCCAGGCGTCGTCGTAGAGGCGTGTCAGCCGGGCGCGCTCAGGCGTGGGTGCGGCCGCCAACCGCACATGCACGAAGTTGTCGACCGTGACCGCGGCCAGCTCCACATGCACGCTGTCGACCTGGCCGACGCGCAGCGGTTGCTGCGGCGTCCAACGGCGGCGTGGGACCACGTGGATGACGACCAGGAAGGCGTGGTCCTCGTCCCCGTAGTCCACGGCAACGACCGCCTCGTCCACCCGCTCTATCGACCGGGGACTGCGCCGCCGATCTGCCTGCACCGGCCGAGCGAAGATGTCGTCGAAGACAGCGTTCAAGTCCTCCCGCATGTCGGGAGGCTAGGCGCTTTACAGCTACAGCCGCCCGTCTGAGCACGTCCCGTCACGGCCCAGGGAGGTGCCGCTCTCCCGCCACCGTGCGTGACGGGCATCAGTCCGGATTCACCATCCTTGGACGCCGTGCTCAGCGGGGTCTGAGGCTTGCAGCGCGTGACGTGAGCGGGCTCACCCCCGCTTCGCTTGCTCGCCGCTTGCAATAGTTAGCACCGCGGCGCACAGTGGGGGCATGGCCAAGCTCGACGTAGGGCCCCTGCACGCGGGGACCATCGGATCCCTCAGCAGCGTGGGGGAGTACATCCGCGACCAGCGGCGCAGTGCGCAGTACTCGCTGCGCCAGCTCGCCGACGCGGCCGGGGTGAGCAACCCCTACCTCAGCCAGATCGAGCGGGGCCTGCGCAAGCCGTCGGCGGAGATACTCCAGCAGATCGCCAAGGCGCTGCGGATCAGCGCCGAGACGCTCTACGTCCGCGCCGGCATCCTCGAAGAGCGCGACGGCGACCACGAGGTCACCGCCGCCGTGCTCGCCGACCCGGCGCTCAGCGAGCGGCAGAAGCGCGTCCTGCTGGACATCTACGCCTCGTTCGTCCGCGAGAACGCGGCCGCGCAGCCGCAGAGCCCGGCGCAGCCGCAGGCACCGGACAACGACTCCGACGAGCTGTCGGAGAAGCCGGTGCGCACCCGTGCGGCGGCTGCCGACACACCCCGCAAGCGCGCCACGACGTCGCGCACCCGGCGCTCCGGCGCCTCGTCCTGAACAGCTCGTCCTGAACAGCTCGTCCTGACCTGAACGTCCCGTCCCAAGGAGAGAACCATGGCCCGCCTCGAGATCCCCACCGAGCTTCGTGACACCCTCACCGACCCCAAGCCGCTCTACGCGGCCGTCGGCGCCACCGACCTGGCCGCCCGGACCCTGCGCGAGAGCTCGGCGAAGCTCGCCGAGCTGCGCACCGAGGTGAAGGCACCGTCCGTGCGCACCGTGAAGGTGCCGGCTCTCACCCTGCCGGCCGTCAGCGTGCAGCCGGCCGACCTGGTCAAGCACCTGCAGGAGCGCGCCGCCGGCCTGCCCGCGCTGGTCCAGGCCCAGGCCAAGAGCTTCCCGACCGTGGCGCAGGACCAGGCCAAGGAGCTGCGCGAGGACGCCGAGGAGCTGCCGGCCAAGGCCGTCGCCAAGGCGCTCGAGCTGTCCGCCCGCGCCGGCGAGGTCTACGACGACCTCGCGGCCCGCGGCAAGACCGTGGTGGCGAAGATCCGCCGCCAGGAGTCGACGCAGGCGGCGGAGAAGCAGGCCGCCGCCACGGTGAGCAAGACCAAGGCCGCCGGCACCACTGCGCGCAAGTCCGCCGCCTCGACCCGCCGGGCCACCAAGGCGGCCGGCACCTCGGCCACCCGCACCGCCCGCGCCACCGCCAAGGCGGCCGAGGAGGGCGTCGAGAAGCTCGGCTGACGCCGGCGCACCAGGCGCCAGCTCGACGGCCCGTCCCGGACCCCCGGGGCGGGCCGTCGTCATGACCGGACCAGACCTCCGGCCGTCGTCCCGCGAGCGGGCGGCGGCGGCCTGGCGCAGGTGGCCTACGCTGTTGGTGTGTTCTTTGCCAACCCGTTCGCGATCTCGAGCATCGTCGCGCTGCTGCTGTTCTACGTGCTGCTCGCCGCCAAGGTCTTCGCGTTCGTGGAGGCGCTGCGGTTCCGCGGGCAGGCCTACCCGGCCGCCGGCAAGCAGACCAAGCAGCTGTGGCTCATCCTCACCGGCCTGTCGCTGGCCTTCCACTTCCTGTCCGGCGCCACCGGGCTGTTGTCGGTGGCCGGTGACGTCGCCTCGCTGGTGTTCCTCGT
The DNA here is from genome assembly GCA_051953655.1 of Motilibacteraceae bacterium. Taxonomy (GTDB): domain Bacteria; phylum Actinomycetota; class Actinomycetes; order Motilibacterales; family Motilibacteraceae; genus JBQCHF01. The sequence continues at coordinate 1,408 of JBQCIO010000359.1, read as the reverse complement.
CGACGTCCGCCCGGCGCTGCGCCAGGTGAGCGGCCGGGGCGGCGGCAGCCAGCAGAACATGGGCCCCTACGGTCCCTGGTGATCGATCCGCCGGTGCACCGGCCGCACCGACCGCTGCCCTGACCGCCGTGCCGCTCGTCAGCACCCCGGAGGGGCGGGTGGAGGTGCGCGCCTTCGGCTCCGGTGCCCCGGTCACCGTCTTCGCCCACGGCGTCGGCGCCTCCATCGACGAGACCCGCCCGCTCGCTTCCGGCGTCCCCGGGACCCGGGTGCTCCTGCACTTCCGCGGCCACGGCGGCTCCGACCCCGGCAGCACCCCCTGGTCCTACGCCTCGCTCGCCGGCCAGCTGCGCGCGGTGGCCGACCACGCCGGTGCCAGCCGGGCGCTGGGCGTGTCCATGGGGGCGGCGGCGCTGCTCCGGCTGCTGGCGGACACCCCGGACCGCTTCGAGCGGGCGGTGTTCTTCCTGCCCGCCGTGCTGGCCGCACCGCGCGCCGACGTCGGGATGGGGCGGATGAGCCGGATGGCCGACCTGGTCGACGCCGGCGACGTCGACGGCCTCACCGACCTGCTGGTGCAGGAGCAGCCGCCCGCGGTGCGCGAGCTGCCGGACCTGGTCGCCTGGGTGCGGGCGCAGGCCGGGCGGCTGGCCGGCACCGGCGTGTCCGGGGCGCTGCGGGCGCTGCCCGCGCAGGTGCCGGTGACCAGCACCGCGGAGATCGCCCGGATCCACCTGCCGTGCCTGGTGGTGGGGCAGGAGGGCGACCACGTGCACCCGGTGGCGGTGGCGCGCGAGCTGGCGGCGCTGCTGCCGCGGGCCGAGCTCGTGGTGTTCGAGGAGGGCGCCGCGCTGTGGACGGCGCGCCGCCGGCTGCGGGACGTGCTGGCCGGGTTCCTCGCCGGCTGACCTCGCCAGAGCTGGGCGGTCGGTCCCTCAGCTGCTCAGTGCAGCGGGCGGTACATGACGTGCAGCCCGACCAGCCCGTGGGCGGCGGAGTCGAACGCCTCGGGCGTCGTGCCGACGACCGCGAAGCCGAGCGAGCGCCACAGCGCGACGGCCGCGGTGTTGGTCTCCACCACCGCGTTGAACTGCATGCCCCGGTAGCCCTCGGCGCGCGCCCAGTCCAGCACGTGCTCGCCGAGCGCTCGGCCGACGCCGCGGCCGCGCGCTCCGGGGTCGACCATGAAGCTCGCGGTCGCGACGTGGGCGCCCCGGCCTGGCCGGTTGGGGCCCGCCTTGGCCGAGCCCAGCACGGTGCCGGTCCCTCCGGCACTGCCGTCGACGGCCACGAACGTCTGCCCCGGCGGGGTCTCCATCCACAGCGCCCGGGCCGTCGCCGCGGTGAGGTCGAGCGGGTAGGCGTAGGTCTCCCCGGCCTGGACGATCCGCTGGAAGAACGGCCAGAT
>JBQCIO010000358.1:0-3254 GCA_051953655.1 Motilibacteraceae bacterium | reverse complement strand
ACGTCGCCGTCGGGCAGCGGTGCGCTGGTGCCGCCGTAGAGCCCGTCGCCGGCGGCGCCGTCGGAGTGCTCGCCGTCGTCGACGAGGTCGACCTGCACGCGCTCGCCGTCGGCGCCGGTGACCGTCGCCGTGACCGGTGCGGCCGCGGGGCTGCCGTCGACGAGCACCTGGGCCTGCACGAGCACGCCGCCGCTGTCCTGCGGGTAGGCCGAGGCGCCCAGTCCCACCGCGCCGCCGGCGACCCAGGCGACGACGGGGACGCTCGCGGTCCCGCTGGCCGCGTTCGTGACCCGGAGCGTCCAGCGGCCCGCCGTGTGCCCGTCCACGCGCAGCGCGGGGAAGAGCGCCGTCGCGCCCTCGCTGTCCGGGGCGAAGCTCGCGCGGGTGGTGCCGGACGGGTCGACGAGCGCGAGCCCGACGGTGGGCGGGATCGCCCCGGTGACGCCGAAGGAATCTCCGGCAGGCACGTCCAGGGCGACGTTCGTCGTCGCGCCGCCGGCGACGTCGACGGACCGGGTCGAGAACGACGCGGCGTCGGCGGGTGCGTTCGGGTCGGCCGGCGCCGCCGGCGGCTCGCCGGGCGTCAGCGTCGTCTCGGCGGCCGGAAGACCGTAGTTGACCTCGCCGTCGACGACCGAGTCGGCCGCGACGGGCGCGTCCTTCAGCCGCGGCAGGACGTACCGGTTGTAGTCGTCCACGTCCTCGGTCATGCCGAGGTGCCAGGTCCCGGTCTCGACGTAGTCGCGCAGCATCCACCGGGCGCTCGACGCCGGGACCACCACGTCACCGAGCTCGAGCTCGCCGCACGGGATCGGGATGTCGACGCCGACCTCGTTGGAGATGCGGACCCCGTCGAGCTTGTTGATGACCGGGTTGTAGACGTTCTTGAGGTAGGGCTGCGACAACTGCAGGGTCGCCGGCATGAACGGCGCCTTCGTCAGGATGCTCGCGTCGCCGGTGCCCTCGTCGAGCTGCAGCAGCAGGTCCGCGCACGGCGAGCCCACGTTCGGCGTCCCGAGCTGGATGAGCCGGTTCACCACCGCGCGCCCGTCGTACTCGACCGGGTCCGGCATCAGCTGCTGGACGTAGTAGCGGCTGATGAGCCCGCCCATCGAGTGGGCGACGATGTCGACGTGCCAGGCGTCCAGCGTGCTGCGCAGGTCGGCGATGTAGACGCCCTCCTCGGTGGCGTTCTCCTGGATGGTGTTCGTCGTGTCGAAGGGGTGGGCGGGGTCACCGGTGTGCATGAGCCCGTCGAACTCGCCGTCGCCGACGGCGTAGCCCTTCAGGTAGGGGTGACCGGTCGAGATGATGTCGCTCTTGAAGGTGCCCCAGGAGGACTGCGCGTTGCTCTTGTAGCCGTGCACGAGGACGACGGGCCGGGGCAGCACGATGACGGAGGCATGCTCCTCGTCCTTCACCTGCCCTCCCACCGTCACGGTGACGCCGTACCGGTAGGCGTCGGTCCGGGGCGAGCCGTCCTTGGCCCAGGCCTGGCCGGCGGTGTCGCGCTCCAGGGTCTCCTCCACGCTCGACCTGGCGGGGATGACGTCCTCGACCTTGCCGTCCCGCAGCGGGCCGCCCTCGGCGTCGGTGAACTGCACGGTGACGAACGCCGGGTAGGGCGTGGGGTTCTTCACCTGCGCGCGCAGCCGGATGATGTTGCCGTCGTAGGTGCCCAGGGCAGGCACGGGGATCCAGTCGCCGCTGGGGACGTCGCGGTGCTGGACCTCGAAGCCCTCCACGGCGACCGAGTCGGTGAAGGACAGGTCGAGCACGTAGGCCCGGCTCTCCGTCTGGTGGTCGACGCGGTGCATCAGGCCGATGACCTGGTCCTGCTCGTTGACGCCGGTGGCACTGTCCAGGACGTACGGCGAGTCGGCGGGCAGCAGGTCCTGCAGGAAGGTGCCGAGGCCCCCGGAGCCGAGGTCCCAGAAGGCGGCTCGCTCGAAGCCTGCCCCGTCGGCCATGATCCCGACCGCGATGCCGGCGTCGTTGACGGCGTTGAGGTAGCCCGCCGTGAAGCGGGCGGGAGCCTGGTGCCCCTGGCCGTCGGAGTCCCACCACACCGGCACGTAGCTGTTCCGGTCGTCGAGGCCCTTGCCCACCACGACGCCGGACTCGTTGATGTCCGCGGCGATGGACTGATTGCCGTCGCCCCAGGAGAGCAGGTCCTTCGTCTCGTCGAGCCGCTCCCCCGGGCGGGTCCGGAAAGACTGGTAGTTGTGGAAGTTCGCGGGGTCCGCCGCCACGTTGACCGACCCGACGACCTGGCCCGCGGTGTTCGCCGCGTCGAACTCCGTGTACCGGCCGGACTCCGGCGTGAGGACGCGGTGCTCGCCGCCGGGCCACAGCAGGCCGTCCGGGACGACCAGCACGCCGTCCTCGGTGAGGTTGGCGAACGGCTGCGTGATCTCGCTGCTGCTGCCCCCGGGAGGCGCGAGCCAGTAGCGGTCGTTGGTGCGGCTCCCCCCGATGGCTCCGGCGTCGTTGTTCCACCTCGGCGTCGCGTCGCCGCCCAGCCGGCCGCTCAGGTCCTGACCGCCGGCCATCGTCCACAGGAACGGCCGGCTCGTGTAGGGCCACGACGGGTCCGGCGCCTCCGGGTCGCTGTCGAGGACCTTGCCCACCACCTCGCCCTTGTTGTTGATGTCGAAGGGCCAGCTCTGCACGTGGCTGCCACTGGTCTCACCGAGGTCGTAGAGCTTCACCGTGACCGGCGGCGGCTCGGGCGCGTCGGCGGCGAGGGCCGCCGGCGCCACGGCCGTGAGCGGGAGCATCAGGGCGACCAGCGTGGCGAGGCCGCGGGCCGGCAGGCGCCGCGAGCGGGACCACGTGAGGGACGCCGCGAAGGGCAGACGGACGGACATGCTGCGACCTTGGCGGTCGGGCCGGCCGGGCGGAACGCACAGCGACCCGCACACCACCCGCACACTTCGCGCACCGGCTCGGTGGGCGCAGACCAGCGGCGGCCAGGTCGTCGAGCCGCGGCACCCGCCCGACCCGCCCCACCCGCCCGCGGCCCGGACGCTCCACGTCGGGCTAGATGAGGTCGTGGGTCAGCGCGTAGGCCGTCGCCGCGGAGCGCGACCCGAGCCCGAGCGCGGTCAGGATGTTGGCGACGTGGCGGTGCACGGTGTGCTCGGACAGCTGGAGCCGGGCTGCGATCTCGTCGTTGGTGAGCCCCGCCGCGACGAGGCGGAGCACCTCGACCTGGCGCCCGGTCAACGGACCGTCGCGCAGCGCGTGCATCC
>JBQCIO010000357.1:0-6590 GCA_051953655.1 Motilibacteraceae bacterium | reverse complement strand
GACGCCTCGCGGGAGGAGCTGGCCGCCGCGGTGACCGCCGTGCTGGGCCGTGCCCGCGCGGTCGAGTCGACCGGTGCGCGCCCGCCCGGCACCGCCCCCGTGCTCACCGAGCGCGAGCTGCAGGTGCTGCGCGGCATGGCGCGCGGCCGGAGCAACGGCGAGATCGGCCGGGAGCTGTACCTTTCCGAGGACACCGTGAAGACGCACGCACGCCGCCTGTTCCGCAAGCTCGCCGCGGCCGACCGCGCCCAGGCTGTGGCCGTCGGGTTCCGCTGGGGACTCGTGCGGTGACCGCCGGCTCCGAGCAGCTCCCCCACGGCCCCCGCGCCCTGGGGGTCGTCGCCGTGCCGCCGGGTGCTCCGGTGCCGGAGGCGCTGCATGCTCCGGTGCCGGAGGCTCGCCGCGAACCCGCCGGTGCGGGGCCCGCGGACTGCGCCGATCGGGGGGTGGACGACGCCCCGGCGGTAACACCGGGGCGCGTGCCGGCGATGAGCGGACGTGCGGACGGGGGCCTGCGAGAGCTGGCCGCCCGGGCGGTCCAGGGGGACGCGCGGGCGCGCGAGGAGCTCCTCGCCGACGTCCGCCGCCTGGTGCACCGCTACTGCCGGACCCGCCTAGGGCGGATGCCCGGCGCCGAGCAGGCCGCGGACGACGCGGCGCAGGAGGTCTGCATCGCCGTGCTGTCCGCGCTGCCGAGGTTCCGCGACGAAGGCCGTCCGTTCGAGGCCTTCGTCTTCGGCATCGCCGCGCACAAGGTCGCCGACGTTCAGCGCGCCGCCGCGCGCCAGGCCATCCCCACCGACGACCTGCCCGACGGCCCGGACCTGGACGACGGCCCGGAGGAGAGCCTGCTGCGGGCCAGCGAGGCCGAGCGGGCCCGAGCGCTGCTCGAGCGGCTGCCGGCCCACCAGCGCGAGCTGCTCGTGCTGCGCATCGGTGTGGGCCTGTCGGCCGAGGAGACCGGCGTCGCGCTCGGGATGAGCGCCGGGGCCGTGCGGGTGGCCCAGCACCGGGCCCTGGCCCGGCTGCGGGTGCTGGCGGGGGAGGAGTCGGCATGACCGAGCGCACCCCCTACGACGCCACCCCCGGCCGGCCCGACGAGACGACCGACGAGATGCTCGACGGGTCGAGGGCCGACCTGACCGGCGGCCTGGTCGACCTCGCCGCGGTGGCGCGCGACGACGCGCGGGTGGAGGCGCTGCGCCGGCGCGCCCCGCGGGCCGAGCTCGACGCCTTCGACGCCGACCCGGTCGCCGGCCTGCTGGCGGCGCTGGCCGCCGACGTCGACCTGCTCACCGGGACCGCGCGGACCGGGCCCACCGAGGTCCTGGACGACATCGACGGCATCGCCGGCATCCAGGGCATCGACGACATCGCCGGCATCGCCGGCATCGCCGGCATCGGTGCCGCCCCGGACCGTCCGTTGGCCGAGGTCCTCCCGCGGCAGCTCGCCCCGCTGCACGTCCTGCCCGAGCCTGCCGCGCCGTCCCGGCGCGCGCGCCTCGCCCGCGGCTCGCGCCGGGCCGGCGCTGCCGCCGTCGTGGTCGCCGGCCTGGTCTCGGTGTCCGGGGTCGCCGCGGCGCTCACCGGCGACCCGCTGGCCCCCTATCGCGGTCTTGCCCAGGGCATCAGCCACGGCATCGCCGCCGTCGCCTCCGGTGGAGCCGCGACGGCGGGGCGGCAGCCGGGCCCGGTGCCCACCGGTGTCAGCGGGCTCGCCTCCGGGACCGCGGGCACCACCCCCACGACCGTCCCGTCCGACCTGCCCCTGGGCAGCCCCGCCGCCACCGCGGCGCAGCTCGACACCGGCCTCTCCGCCGTCGAGGACCTCGTCGCCCAGGGCCGGGACGCCGAGGCGACCGCGCGGCTCCAGCAGCTCGAGCAGCTGCTGGCCACCTGGCGCGGCGCGCTGCCGGCCGAGCAGGTGAGCCACTGGCAGGCCCGGATCGACGCCCTGCAGCAGACCCTGGCCAGGACGCCGGGCCGCCCCAGCGACGCCGGACGACCGGCCGTCCACCCCACCCAGGCCGCGACGCCCACCCACCCAGCCCACCCGACCCAGGCCGCCACGCCCACGCACTCAGCGCACCCGACGCAGGCCGCGACACCCACGCCCGGACAGCACGGGCGGCCGTCGCCGACCCCGTCGGTCACCGCCGGCACCCCGGCGCCGGAGAGCACCGGGACCGCCACCGCCACGGCGACCACGGGGAGCACGGGGAGCAACGGGAACGGCAAGGGCAACGGCAACGGCAACGGCAACGGCAACGGGAACGGCGCCGGCTCGGCGCACGCGAACGGCTCGGTCACCGGCGGCTCCACCGCCCCGGGCGGGCCCGGACGGGGTCTGGGGAACGGCCGGTAGGCTGAAGGCCCCGGCGCCGGCGGGTCCCGCTCCGGCGCGCCGCCCCTCGCGGAAGGCCCCCAGCGCACCGTGACCGACGCCACCGGCATCCCCGGCTCCCCCAGCGTCACAGACCCCAGCGGCACCGCGGTCGCCGACGCGGAGGTCATCGCCGCCCCGCTCGGGCTCACCTTCGACGACGTCCTGCTGCTGCCGGCCGAGACCGACGTCGTCCCGTCCGAGGTCGACACCACCTCCCGGCTCACCCGCGAGGTCTCGGTGCGGGTGCCCCTGGTGTCCGCCGCCATGGACACCGTCACCGAGGCGCGGATGGCGATCGCCATGGCCCGCCAGGGCGGCATCGGCGTGCTGCACCGCAACCTGTCCATCGAGGACCAGGCGCACCAGGTCGACCTGGTCAAGCGCAGCGAGTCGGGCATGGTGTCCGACCCGGTCGTCATCGGGCCGGACGCCACCATCGCCGAGCTCGACCGGCTCTGCGCCACCTACCGGGTGTCGGGGCTGCCGGTCGTCGGCCCCGACCGCACGCTGCTGGGCATCATCACCAACCGCGACCTGCTGTTCCTGCCGCCGGCGGAGTTCGCCCACCGCAAGGTGCACGAGCTGATGACGCCGATGCCGCTGGTCACCGCACCGGTGGGCATCGCCCGCGACGACGCCGCCGCCCTGCTGGCCAAGCACAAGGTCGAGAAGCTGCCCCTGGTCGACGCCGAGGGCCGGCTGCAGGGCCTGATCACGGTCAAGGACTTCGTCAAGACCGAGCAGTACCCGCACGCCACCAAGGACGACGAGGGCCGGCTGCGCGTCGCCGCGGCCATCGGCTTCTTCGGCGACGCGTGGCAGCGGGCCACCGCGCTGGTCGAGGCCGGCGTCGACGTGCTGGTGCCCGACACCGCCAACGGCCACGCCCGGCTCATGCTCGACCTCGTGCGCCGGCTCAAGGCCGACCCGGCCACCCGCCACGTGCAGATCCTCGGCGGCAACGTCGCCACCCGCGCCGGTGCTCAGGCTCTGGTCGACGCCGGCGCCGACGGGGTCAAGGTGGGGGTGGGCCCGGGCTCCATCTGCACCACCCGGGTCGTCGCCGGGGTGGGCGTGCCGCAGATCAGCGCCATCCACGAGGCCGCCAGGGCCTGCCGCCCGGCGGGGGTGCCGGTCGTCGGCGACGGCGGCCTGCAGTTCTCCGGCGACATCGCCAAGGCCATCGTGGCCGGCGCCGACACCGTCATGCTCGGGTCGCTGCTGGCCGGCTGCGACGAGAGCCCGGGCGACCTCGTGTTCGTCAACGGCAAGCAGTACAAGAGCTACCGCGGCATGGGCTCGCTCGGGGCGATGGCTTCGCGCGGCAAGGTGTCCTACTCCAAGGACCGCTACTTCCAGGCCGACGTCGCCAGCGACGACAAGATCGTGCCCGAGGGCATCGAGGGGCAGGTGCCCTACCGCGGGCCGCTGTCCGCCGTCGCGCACCAGCTGGTCGGCGGGCTGCACCAGTCGATGTTCTACGTCGGCGCGCACACCATCCCCGAGCTGCAGCAGCGCGGGAAGTTCGTGCGAATCACCGCGGCGGGGCTCAAGGAGAGCCACCCGCACGACATCCAGATGACCGTCGAGGCGCCGAACTACACCGTTCGGTAGCGGTCTCCGACGGAACGTCGGAGCCGAGTCAGTCTCACCGAGCTTGCGAGAGGGAGCACGTGACCGAGGTCGAGATCGGGCGGGGCAAGCGCGGCCGCCGGGCCTACGCGTTCGACGACATCGCCATCGTCCCGAGCCGGCGCACCCGCGACCCCGAAGAGGTCTCGGTCGCCTGGCAGATCGACGCCTACCGGTTCGAGCTGCCGGTGCTGGCCGCGCCGATGGACTCGGTGGTCTCCCCGGCCACCGCGATCGCCATCGGGCAGCTCGGCGGCGTCGGCGTGCTCGACCTCGAGGGCCTGTGGACCCGCTACGACGACCCCGAGCCCCTGCTGGCCGAGATCGCCCGGCTGGACGAGGCCGCGGCCAACGCGCGGATGCAGGAGCTCTACGCCCAGCCGGTGCGGGCCGAGCTGATCACCCAGCGGATCCAGGAGGTGCGCGCCGCGGGCGTCACGGTGGCCGGTGCACTGTCCCCGCAGCGCACCGCGCAGTTCTGGAAGACCGTCGTCGACGCCGGGGTGGACCTGTTCGTCATCCGCGGCACCACGGTGTCCGCCGAGCACGTCTCCGGCCGGGCCGAGCCGCTCAACCTCAAGCAGTTCATCTACGAGCTCGACGTGCCGGTCATCGTCGGCGGCTGCGCCACCTACCAGGCGGCGCTGCACCTGATGCGCACCGGCGCGGCCGGCGTGCTGGTCGGCTTCGGCGGCGGCGCGGCGCACACCACCCGGACGGTGCTCGGCGTCGCGGTGCCGATGGCCAGCGCGGTGGCCGACGTCGCCGCCGCGCGCCGGGACTACATGGACGAGTCCGGCGGCCGCTACGTGCACGTCATCGCCGACGGCGGCGTGGGCCGCTCGGGCGACCTGGCCAAGGCCATCGCCTGCGGCGCCGACGCCATCATGATGGGCTCGCCGCTGGCGCGCGCGGTCGAGGCGCCGGGCCACGGCTTCCACTGGGGCTCGGAGGCGCACCACCCCGAGGTGCCGCGTGGCCTGCGGGTCTCGGTCGGCACCGTCGGCACCCTGCAGGAGATCCTGCACGGCCCGTCCCGCACCGCCGACGGCTCGATGAACCTCATCGGCGCCCTGCGCCGCGCCATGGCCACCACCGGCTACTCCGACCTGAAGGAGTTCCAGCGGGTCGAGGTCGTGGTCAGCCCGTACCTGCCGCGGTGACGCCGCTCACGCCGGGAGCAGCGCCGGCCCCGGTCGGAACGATCACGCGGGCGTGATCCTTGCATGCTCACCGCGCCAGATCTGGCGCGGTAAGCATGGAACGACGGCGGTGAGTGGCTGATGTCGCCCGGCCCCGTCTCGCCCTCCGGCCGTCGCCGTGCCGGTTGCCCGCCACCGGACTATCGTCCCAAGGGTGGTGCAAACCGGGCAGCTGGGGCCGGCGGAGCGCGAGCGCGCGCTGGCCGAGATGGAACGGCGTGAGCTCGACGTCGTCGTGGTCGGTGGCGGGGTGGTCGGCGCGGGCAGCGCGCTCGACGCCGCCACCCGGGGGCTGTCGGTCGGGCTGCTCGAGGCGCGGGACTGGGCCGCGGGCACGTCCAGCCGGTCCAGCAAGCTGATCCACGGCGGCCTGCGCTATCTCGAGATGCTCGACTTCGGGCTGGTGCAGGAGGCGCTCAAGGAGCGCGGCCTCATCGTGCAGCGGCTGGCGCCGCACCTGGTCCGCCCGGTGCCGTTCCTCTACCCGCTCACCCACCGGTTCTGGGAGCGGCCCTACGTCGGCGCCGGGGTGCTGCTCTACGACACCCTCGGCATGATCGGCGGGCGCTCGCGCGGGCTGCCGCACCACCGGCACCTGACCAAGAAGGCCGCGCTGCGCATGGTCCCCTCGCTGCGGACGGACAGCCTGGTCGGCGCGGTGCAGTACTACGACGCGCAGGTCGACGACGCGCGGCACACGATGAACATCGTGCGCACCGCGGCCGCCTACGGCGCGCTGGTCGCCAACCGGGCCAAGGTCACCGGATTCCTCAAGCAGGGCGAGCGGGTCACCGGCGTGCAGGTGCTCGACGTCGACAGCGGGCGCACCTTCGAGGTCCGCGCCCGGCAGGTCGTCAACGCCACCGGGGTGTGGACCGACGACACCCAGTCCCTGGCCGGCGAGCGCGGCAAGTTCCACGTGCGCGCCAGCAAGGGCATCCACCTGGTGGTGCCGCGCGACCGCATCCGCTCGGACACCGGGATGATCCTGCGCACCGAGAAGAGCGTGCTGTTCGTCATCCCGTGGGGACACCACTGGATCGTGGGCACCACCGACACCGACTGGGAGCTGGACAAGGCCCACCCGGCGGCCAGCTCCCGCGACATCGACTACGTGCTCGAGCACGTGAACTCGGTGCTGGCCACCCCGCTCACCCGCGAGGACGTCGAGGGCGTCTACGCCGGCCTGCGCCCGCTGCTGGCGGGCGAGTCCGAGGCCACCAGCAAGCTCTCCCGCGAGCACACCGTCGCGCCCCTCGCGCCGGGCCGCGGCGTCATCGCCGGCGGCAAATAAACGACCAAACGGGGGATGGCCCAGGACGCCGGCGACGAGGCCGCGCACGTGCTCGAGGCCGACCAGGACCGCAACG
>JBQCIO010000356.1:0-9138 GCA_051953655.1 Motilibacteraceae bacterium | reverse complement strand
TCGTTCGGGGGGGCTTGGGTTTTGGTTGGTTTCCTCCTGGTCTTGTGTGGGGCTGGTGCTGCCTCCCCCCCCACGTCTCCCTCACGTTCTGGCCGCCCGCGTAGGGTCGTCGCATGGGGACGGAGCGCGACGTGCGGGCGCTGCCCAAGGCCCACCTGCACCTGCACTTCACCGGCTCGATGCGCCACGCCACCCTGGTGGAGCTGGCCGACACCCACGGCGTCCGGCTGCCCGACGCGCTGCGCTCGGGCTGGCCGCCCAAGCTGCGGGCCACCGATGAGCGCGGCTGGTTCCGCTTCCAGCGCCTCTACGACACCGCCCGCTCGGTGCTGAAGACCGAGGACGACGTCCGCCGGCTGGTGCGCGAGGCGGCCGAGGACGAGCGCGCCGACGGCTCGGGCTGGCTCGAGCTGCAGGTCGACCCCTCCGGCTACGGCGCCCGCTTCGGCGGCATCACCGCCTTCACCGAGCTCGTGCTCGACGCTGCCCGCGAGGCCACATCGATGACCGGGGTGGGCGTCGGGATCGTGGTGGCGGCCAACCGCACCCGCCACCCGCTGGACGCGCGCACCCTGGCCCGGCTGGCCGCGCAGTACGCCGACCACGGCGTCGTCGGGTTCGGCCTGTCCAACGACGAGCGGCGCGGGCGCACCGAGGACTTCGAGCGGGCCTTCGCCATCGCCCGCCGGGCCGGGCTGCTCAGCGACCCGCACGGCGGAGAGCTGCTGGGGCCGGAGAGCGTGCGCACCTGCCTGGACGTGCTCGGCGCCGAACGGCTCGGGCACGGGGTGCGGGTGGCCGAGGACCCGCGGCTGCTCGAGCGGGTGGTGGAGCAGCAGGTCGGGCTGGAGGTCTGCCCGGCCTCCAACGTGTCGCTGGGGGTCTACGAGGCGCCGTCCGAGGTGCCCCTGCGCACGCTGCTCGACGCCGGGGCGCGGATCGCGCTGGGCGCCGACGACCCGCTCCTGTTCGGCAGCCGGCTGGCGGCGCAGTACTCGGCGGCGCGCACGGTGCACGGGATCTCCGACGACGGGCTCGCCGAGCTCGCGCGGGGGTCGGTGCTGGCGTCGCGGGCACCCTCGGACGTGCGGGAGAGGTTGCTGGCGGGGATCGAGGGGTGGGTGGGCACGGGATCGTCGGGGGGCGTCGAGGCGGACGGGGCGGTGGCGTAGGGGGCGCTGCGTCTCGGCGCGGGCGGGACGTGGCGGTTGCGGTGCGCCGTGGCACGGTCGACGGCGTTGGTGACGGGGAGCGTTGGGGTGCGGCGGGCGCCGAGCGGCCCGCCGGCGGCCGCACGGTCACAAGATCATCGATGGGTGCGCCACCCATGGGCATCTATGCGTATGGGTGGCACACCCATGTGATCGACTTCGCGCTTCGCAGCCGCAGCCGCAGCCGGCGTCGTGGGGCGACTCCGCTGCCCGGCCGCTCCCGTCACCAGCGCCTTTCCCCACGTGCGGGACGCGAGCGGGCGGCACGTGCGGCCCACGGGTCCAGCGGGCCCCACCTCCCACCCCAAGTTGCCGCTCTGCGCCGTGAATTCACGGCGGTGTGCGACCAATGGTCACGTCAACGTGATCGTTGGCGGCCCGGCGCTCAGAGCTCGACGCCGACCAGGACGGGCTCGTTGACCAGCTCCACGCCGAAGCGGGCGCGGACGCCGTCGCGGACCTCGCGGGCCAGGGCGAGCAGGTCGGCGGTGGTGGCGCTGCCCCGGTTGGTGAGCGCGAGGGTGTGCTTGGTGGACAGCGTGGCGCGCCCGGTGCCCCCACCGACGGCGTAGCCCTTGGTGAAGCCGGCGTGCTCGATGAGCCAGGCGGCGCTGGTCTTGACCAGGCCCTCGCCCGCGGGCCAGCGGGGGGCGTCGGCGGGCAGGGCGGCGGCCTGGTCGGGGGTGAGCAGCGGGTTGGTGAAGAACGAGCCGGCGCTCCAGGTGTCCGGGTCGGCGTCGTCGAGGACCATGCCCTTGCCGCGGCGCAGGGCCAGCACGGTCTCGCGGACGGCGCGCAGCGGCGCGCGCTCGCCGACCTGCACGCCCAGCGCGCGGGCCAGCTCGGCGTAGGCGACCGGCTCGGAGCGGTCGGCCAGGCGCAGCTGGAAGCCGACGTCGAGGACGACGTAGCGGCCGGTGCCGTCGGGCAGCCGCTCGGCCTTGAAGCGGGAGTGGCGGTAGGCGAAGCCGCAGTCGGCGGCGGCGAAGGTGCGCAGGGCGGAGTCCTCGCGGTCCCAGGTGCGCACCCGGCTGACCACCGCGGCGACCTCCTGGCCGTAGGCGCCCACGTTCTGCACCGGGGTGGCGCCGGTGCTGCCCGGGATGCCGGCGAGGGCCTCCACCCCGGCCCAACCCTCGGCCACCGTGCGAGCGACCAGGTCGTCCCACGGCTCGCCGGCCTCGACCACGATGTTCGAGCCGCCGCAGGCGTCCACCTGCTCCACCCGCACGCCGCGGGTCGCGATGCGCACCACGGTGCCGTCGAAGCCGGCGTCGGCCACGACGAGGTTGCTGCCCCCGCCCAGGACCAGCAGCGGCTCGCCGGCCTCGTCGGCGGTGCGCACGACGTCGACCAGGTCGTCCTGCGAGGTCACGGTGACCAGCCGGCGGGCCGGGCCGCCGAGCCGCAGCGTGGTCAGCCCGGACAGGTCGACGTCGACATCCTCACGGGTCTGCTCCTGCACGCCGCCAACCCTACGTAGGCGGGTCAGGTCAGCTGCACGACGGCACGGGCCTGCCCGAGCACCTTGGAACCCTCGCTGGTGGCGGTGAGGTCGACGCGCACCCGGCCGCCGTCGAGCTTCTCGGCGACCTTGCCGGAGACCTCGACCACGGCCGCCTCCGCGCCGGCGAGGTCGTTGGCGACGACCACCGGCTTGGTGAAGCGCACGCCGTACTCGACCACCGCGCCCGGGTCGCCGCACCAGGCGGTGACCACGCGGACGGCAGCTCCCATGGTGAGCATCCCGTGCGCGATGACGTCGGGCAGCCCGACGGCCGTGGCGAACCGCTCGTTCCAGTGGATCGGGTTGAAGTCGCCGGACGCGCCGGCGTAGCGGACCAGGTCGCCACGGTGCAGCGGGACGGACAGCGGCGGCAGCTCGGTGCCGACCTCGACGTCGTCCCAGCGGATGCTCGCGCCCATCAGGACCCCTCTCCGCGGACCACGATGGTGGAGGTGGCGGTGCACACGTGCTCGCCGTCGACGGTGGCGATCTCGCCGCGGGTGGTGACCATGTCGTGGCCGCCGGCGCTGCGGACCGAGGCGATCGTGGTGGTGCAGGTGAGGACGTCGCCGGCGGTGATCGGGCGGGAGTAGGCGAAGCGCTGCTCGCCGTGGACCACCCGGGAGAAGTCGATGCCGACCTCGGGGTCGGTGATCACCGCGGCGTCGGCGCGCTGGGCGAGCACGATGGCGAAGGTGGGCGCGGCGATGAGGTCCCGGTGCCCGAGCGCGCGGGCGGCGTCGACGTCGTGGCAGGCCGGGCTGGTCTCCCCGACGGCCGCGGCGAACTCGCGCAGCTTCTCCCGGCCCACCTCGTAGGGCGTCGTGGGCGGGTACGTGCGCCCGGCGTGCGCGGGGTCGACCGGCATGCGCTCCTCCTTCTGCTCGGCTCGGGTCGGACGGTAGCGAACCGGGCGCCGCGAACGCGACGAGGCCGCCCCCGCGCTGGGCGGGGGCGGCCTCGAGGACGCTCTGACGAGCCTGACTAGCGGGTCTCGCGGTGCGTCGTGTGCTTGCGGTCCCGGGGGCAGAACTTCATCAGCTCGATGCGGTCCGGGTCGTTGCGACGGTTCTTGCGGGTGATGTAGTTCCGCTCCTTGCACTCCACGCAGGCCAGAGTGATCTTCGGACGGACGTCGTTCTTGGCCATGGGGAGCCTTCCTCGCCTTGTCGTGAACCGCGCCGGCCTCCGGCGGGCTGTTCTGGCTGGTGGAGCGACCCGACCTCCGCCGCGAAGCGGGGGGCGGGCGTGGTAGCGGTGGCCGGACTTGAACCGGCGACACAGCGATTATGAGCCGCTTGCTCTGCCAACTGAGCTACACCGCCACGCGAAGCGGCCCACCCGCTGACCTAGCAGGCGGGCCGCTCCAGCAGAGCCCCAATACGGAATCGAACCGTAGACCTTCTCCTTACCATGGAGACGCTCTGCCGACTGAGCTATTGGGGCGAGCGGGGTCTGAGAGTACACGACCCGGAGGGTGCCTCGCGAACCGCGGTGGCGTCGTCGCCGGCGCTCCTGATCACGGTCCTCGTCGGGGTCAGGAGACGACCCGCAACCGGCGCGCCCGGCCCCCGCCCGTGCCCGGCACGGACACGGTGCGGCGCTGCATCCAGCGTTCGAGGTCCTCGGCGGTGAGCGGCCGGCTGAGCAGGTAGCCCTGCGCCACCGTGCAGCCCACCTCGCGCAGCAGCTCGCGGGCCTCCTCGGTCTCCACGCCCTCGGCCACCACGGTGAGACCGAGCGGGCGGGAGAGGTCGACGACGGCGCGGACGACCGCGAGGTCGCCGGGCTCGTGGACCAGCCCGGCCACGAACGAGCGGTCGACCTTCACCTCGGAGACCGGCAGCCGGCGCAGGTACGTGAGCGAGGACTGGCCGGTGCCGAAGTCGTCGACGGACAGGCGGACCCCGAGCGAGCGCAGCGCCGTGAGCACCGGCACCGTGCGGGCCAGGTCGCTCACCACGCCGGTCTCGGTGATCTCCAGGGTGACCAGGTGGGCCGGCACGCCGGCGGCGGCGATGGCGTGGGTGACCTCGTCGGCGAAGCCGGGGTCGAGCAGGCTGCGCACCGACACGTTCACGCTGACGCCGAAGGTGTGGCCGGCGTCGACCCAGCGGCGCAGGTCGGCCAGGGAGGCCTCCAGCACGGAGGTGGTGAGCCGGCCGATCAGGCCGGTGCGCTCGGCCAGGGGCACGAACTCGCCGGCCGCGAGCAGGCCCTCCTCCGGGTGCTCCCAGCGCACCAGCGCCTCGACGCCGACCAGCTCGGCCCGCTCCAGCGACACCTGCGGCTGGTACCAGGGCACGATCCGGCCCGCCGACGGTTCGCCGGCCAGGGCGCGGCGCAGCTCGGGCACCAGCCCGACGCGCCGGACGCTGCCGGCGTCCATGGTGGGCGTGTAGGTGAGCACGCCGCGGCCGGTGCCCTTGGCGGCGTACATGGCGACGTCGGCGTGCTGGCACAGCGTGACCGCGTCGCGGCCGTGGTCGGGCGAGAGCGCGATGCCGACGACCGCGCCCAGGTGCACGCCGACGCCGCCGGCGTCGACCGGCGCGGAGAGCGCCTCCTGCAGCCGCAGCGCGACCGCGCGGGCCTCGTCGGCGTCCTGGACGGGCGCGGCCACGGCCAGCTCGTCGCTGCTCAGGCGGGCGACGGCCCGGGGGTCGGCGACGGCGCCGCGCACCCGGGCGCCGACCTCCACCAGCAGCAGGTCGGCCACGCCGCGCCCCAGGGCGTCGTTGACGTCCTTGAAGGCCTGCAGGTCCAGGACGAGCACCGCCATCCGGCCGCCCGGGGGCAGCAGCGCGAGGTCGGCGTCGAGCCGGTCGACGAAGGCGCGCCGGTTGGGCAGCCCGGTGAGCGGGTCGTGCTGGGCCTCGTGGCGGAGCCGGGCGAGCAGCCGGCGGTTCTCGAGGGCGACGCCGAGCTGCGCGGCGAGGGTGCCGAGCAGGTCGCGGTCGGCCTCGCTGAAGGTGGCTAGCTCCGAGCTGCGGTCCTGGACCTCCAGAGTCCCGAGGGGGGCATCACTGACGAGGAGCGGCACGGCGATCACCTGGCGCACACCCCGGCGGGTCAGCGCGGAAGCGACGTCGGGATCGGCGCTCTCGGCCGTGGCCAGCAGCGCCCCGCCGGTGAGAGCCCGCTCGCGGATCGGGTCGATCTCGCTGGTCTCCCGCCGGAACGCCCCGCCCTCGCTGACCACCGAGGCCAGCGACTCGTCGGTCAGCCACAGCACCGCCTCGCGCGCTCTCAGGACGGTGCGCACCCGCTCGAGGAGGGACGGGTCCACGCTGCCCTCTCCGTCGAGCGACGTCGCGACCGCGGCAGTGACCGTGTGGACGTCGGCCAGCGTCCGGTGCTCGGCGAGCAGGGCCCCGTACCGCCGGAAGGCGAGGAGCAGCAGGACGACCAGCGCCACCAGCGGCCCCAGGCTGATGGGTGCCTGCAGCGTGATCGCGACGACGAGCAGGCCGACGGTGGTGGACACGCACGCGGCCGCGACCGTCGGGCCCACGAGGCGAGCCAGCTCGGCAGCCCGCAGCGGCGGCTGGGTGACAGCGATCGCCGTTCCCACGGCGAGCCCACTGATGAGCGCGGCCCCCAGGGCCGCGGCATAGGCGCTCGACCAGCCGGCGGTGCTCGTAGCTGGAGGCACCCCGAGAAGGTGGTAGATCGCCTCGGCCAGCGACACCTCGAGCATGAACAGGACCGAGTTGAAGACACCCTTCTCGAGCACGGTGCGCCGCTTGACGGCGACTGGCAGGTACCCGAGGAGGCGACAGGCCACCACCACCAGCGGTGGCGCGATGAAGAGGCCCACGACGAGGGGCACTTCGGAGAGCGACAGCGACCACGTGAGCCGGCGCATGTCGAAGTGGACCTGGCCGGCCTCAGCGAGACCGAAGCCGACCAACAGGAGCGGGATGACGAGCAGCAGCCAGACGCCATCGACTCGCCCTGGTGCGGAGAACGCGATGGGGGCCAGGAGGCCGACCGCGGCAGCGGTCATCCCGGCGGTGAGCACCCAAAGGCGCGCCACCGCCGGCGGCTGACCGCTGCCGCTCAAAGGCTCAGGACTTCGCTGCTGACCGGGGATTAGTTGAGCGACGACCCGTTCAGGGAGGACCCGTTCAGCGAGGATCCGTTGAGGGAGGACCCGTTCAGGGACGACCCGTTGAGGGACGACCCGGCATGCGCCTTGGCCGAGGCCGGCGCGGCGGCGATCGCGACAGCGAGCGGCGCGGCGAGCAGCAGGGCGACGATGCGACGAACCTTCATCAGGACCTCCCGAGCGGACGAGAACGGACTGTGTCGAGGTCGACGCGAATCCGGACGATCATGAGCGATCAGGCACCAGTGTCATCCCAATGGGTGAACGGGCGCCAGCAGAGAGTGCCGACATCCTGTGACAAAGAGCAAGTGGTCCACGACGCACCGGTGTCTCCGGACTGGCCGCGCCTGGTCCAGGACGCCCGGCACCTCGCTTCCGACCGATGCGAGGGGGGCGGCGGTGGAGGGCCGGTCCACGGCACCGTCCGACGACGACGGAGGGGGCGCACCTCGTGAGGTGCGCCCCCTCCGTTCGGGGCGTGGCGGGTGCAGGGTTCGAACCTGCGTAGGCTGAGCCGACGGTTTTACAGACCGCTCCCTTTGGCCACTCGGGCAACCCGCCGCGACGAGGCAGGAGCATAGCCGACGGGCACGGGGTGCCCCGAACGGCTGCGCCCCTCGCGCCGACGCGCGGTGCGTCGGTCCGCATCCGGTGGCCGGGAGCCGCAGCGAGGGGAAGGTCCGTGGCGGACTCGTCGTTCGACATCGTCTCCAAGGTCGACCGGCAGGAGGTCGACAACGCGCTGAACCAGGCCGCCAAGGAGGTCTCGCAGCGCTTCGACTTCAAGGGCGTCGGCGCCTCGATCCGGTGGTCCGGGGAGAAGGTGGAGATCGCGGCGAACACCGAGGAGCGCGCCAAGGCCGTGCTCGACGTGTTCAAGGAGAAGCTGATCAAGCGCGGGGTCTCCCTCAAGGCGCTCGACACCGGCGACCCGCAGGCCTCGGGCAAGGAGTACCGGATCTCGGTCGACCTCAAGCAGGGCATCTCCCAGGACGACGCCAAGCGGCTCGGGAAGATCATCCGGGACGAGGGCCCGAAGGGCGTCAAGGCCCAGATCCAGGGCGAGGAGCTGCGGGTCACCTCGAAGAGCCGGGACGACCTGCAGGCCGTCATCACCCTGCTCAAGGGCAAGGACCTCGACATAGCGCTCCAGTTCGTCAACTACCGCTAGCCCGCGGCGCAGCCCCAGCCCGTTGGGCCGTCCCCCAGCCCGCACGGCGTCAGGTTTCGCCTCGGCACCGACGGTGAGGCAACGACCTCACGACGTGCAGGACGAGACGGCGATCCGGAGCTCTCACACGAGGCCCTGCCGCCGGAGAGGGGCATCGACGTGCGGAGCAACGGGGGCTCAGGGCGGCGGTCGGGCGACACCGTGACCGGCGGGCTGGCGAACGGGCGGGCCGACGAAGGTCACCGGACGGGGACGGGCGACTGGCGCGACGAGGCGCTGTGCCGGCACGAGGATCCCGAGCTGTTCTTCCCGGTCGGCACCGGCCCGGAGGCGCAGGAGCAGACCCGCGAGGCCCAGGCCGTCTGCCGGCGCTGCCCCGTGCGCGAGCCGTGCCTGGAGTGGGCGCTGGAAACTGGCCAGACCTCGGGCATCTGGGGCGGCTGCTCCGAGCGCGACCTGGGCCTGCTGCGCCGGCGCACCCTGCGCCAGCGCCGCGTGCAGTCCGGGCAGTCGGCGCAGTCGGCGCAGCGCACCCGCGGCGCCCAGGAGGCGCAGCACCGCGCGGCGAGCTGACCGGCACTCTTCGCGGGCGGCCCAGGCTCGAACGATCACGGGAGCGTGATCGTTCCGGCCGGGCCCCGGAGGTTGCCGCCTGGTGGGCGGCAGGTCGTCAGCGGGGGTAGCCGGCCATGGCCTCGAGGCGGGCGATGCGCTCGGCCATCGGGGGGTGGGTGGAGAACATCCGGGCGACGCCGTCGCCGCGGAACGGGTTGGCGATCATCAGGGCGCTGGTGGTCTGCAGGGCCGGCTCGGGGGGCAGCGGCAGGCTGCGCGTGCCCATCTCGAGCTTGCGCAGGGCCGAGGCGAGGGCGAGCGGGTCGCCGGTCAGGGCCGCGCCGTCCTCGTCGGCGTCGAACTCGCGGGTGCGGCTGATGGCCATCTGGATGAGGACGGCAGCGAGCGGGGCGAGCAGGCTCATGACGAGCAGGGCGATCGGGTTGGGGCGGTCATCGTCGTTGCCGCCACCGCCGAACATGCTCGTGAACATCAGCATCTGGCCGACGGAGGTGATGACACCGGCGATCGCGGCGGCCACCGAGCTGGTGAGGATGTCACGGTTGTAGACGTGCATGAGCTC
>JBQCIO010000355.1:0-8777 GCA_051953655.1 Motilibacteraceae bacterium | reverse complement strand
CGACCAGACCGGCGCCCCGCTGGCGACCGTGAAGTACAAGCCGACCGCGGCGATCTGGCGGCACCTGGAGGCGGTGCGGCCCCGGTGCGTGCACCCGCACTGCACCCAGCCGTTCCACTGGTCCCAGGGCGACCACACCGTCCCCTACGACCACGACCACCCCGGAGCCGGCGGGCGGACCGACACCCACAACCTGTGCCCCCGATGCGGCCTGCACCACGCCCTGAAGACCTGCGGCCTGCTCGACTCCGACGTCCTCGACGACGGCTCGGTCGAGATCATCACCCGCTCCGGCCGGCGGTACCGCACGCCCCCACCCAGGCTGCTCGCCGACGAAGGCGACCCGCCCAAGAACCCCTGGGCCACACCGAAACGAGACGACGGCAGAGGCTGGGACCTGCCTGCAGAGCCCCCACCGTTCTAGGGTCCTCGCACGGAGCTGACGGGTGGGGGGATGTCCCGGTGCCGGAGATCGTGCAGAGTCTTGCCCGCCGTGGGATCGTCCCTGCCTCCCTCCACCACCAGTTCGTGCTGCTCGACCGGCCCGACGTGCTGATGGTGGTCAACGGCTTCCGCGTGTGGCCCGGCGGGCTCGAGTTCACGCTGGAGCTCCGCTACCCGCCGCCGGCGGTGGAAGCCTCCGACTTCCGCAAGCTGCCCGACGCGATCGAAGCCGGCCTACGGGTCGGCCTCACCGTCGACGACGTTCCGCTGTCCTGGTTCGCGGTCGATCCCGTGACCGGACCCGCGAACGGGATGGAGTACACCCGCGGCCAGGGAACCGACTGCTCCAGCACCTACGGCTGGTACCTGTCCTTGCCCTCGACGTGGGAGCGGCTCACGATCCAGCTCGTCCAGGCGGGCGGCGCCGACCCGACGGGCAGCAAGGCCACGCTGCTCGGCGAGGAGTTCCGGCAGGCAGAGAAGCAGATCATCCGGTCCGCCTGGACCAGCTGAACCGATCAGCTACCCCAGCCTGAGCAGCTGGGACGTTCGCCCCCTCGTACTCCACCGTGCCAACCGCTTCATTATGTCCCGACATCCATCCACGGGCTCCGACACGGGGGACGGGTCATGAGAAGGATCGGGATGCGCCTGCTCGCAGGCGCCACGGCGCTCGCTGCGACGATCGGGCTGGGGACGGGGGCGGCTTCGGCCCATCCCGCCGGCGGGGCGGTGAGCCCCATCAGCGGCAACGGCCGTCATGATGCGCTCTACGGGGACGTCACCCAGGACGGGATCCCGGACCGGGTGATGTTGGGGGGCGCGGACCCGATCGGGGACACGTCCCGCTGCACGCTCCTGGTCGAACCGGGGCTCGCCGCCGGCGGCTACGGCCCGGCGGAGACCCACCACTACGACGGCACCTCGGCCCGGCTGACCGGCTACTGCCCGGACATGGGCGTGGTGCTTCCCGACGGCCGCATCGTCGTCGCCGGTTTCCTCGGCGGCGACGGGCTCATCGTCCTCTCGGACTTCCAGCGCGTGGGCTCTGACCCCACGAACACGATGCCGTCCTTCATCGGCGCCGAGGACTTCAACGGCGACGGCCGCGCCGACGTCTGGGAGTCGACCGACCAGCAGGACATCCTCACGACCTACGTGCGGGCCGCCGACGGATCGTTCGCACCCGGTCCCCTCGCCATCCGCGCCTTCACCTCCGGCTACTTCGCCGAGATGGAAGGGCGCCCGGGGCGGGACGTCGTCGCCGTCACCCACCGGCTCCGGCCGACCCCCGACTACGACTACGCGGTGGTCGTCGGCTTCGGCCGCAGCGGCCACGTCGTCACGCTCGCCGAGAACTCTGATGCCGCCTATAGCGGGCTGACGGTGCGCCAGCTGGTGGGCGGCCCGCTGCCGGACGTGCGGTTCACGGATCCCTCCGGGCGGGTGCGCACGTTCCAGAACCTGGGCCACGAGCGGTTCCGCGACGTGACATCGCGGGGACCCGCGGGACAGGTCTAGAGCACCCACGGGACGGAGGCGTCCGGGGCGAGCCCGGACGCCATCGTCCTGCGGGGCTCGGGACTACAGGCGCAGCAGGGTCCGCAGGTGCCGCGGCGAGGGGGAACCGTGCGCGAGGACGCGGTCGTGCAGCTCGCGCTCGGCGATCGCCGGGTTGGCGGTGCGCAGCGCGGTGACGACGTCGGAGACCTCGGTGGCGCCGACGTAGTACGTCGACAGCTGCGCGCTGGTGAGCAATGCCCGGCGCCACTTGCCGGCGGCCTCGCCCTCCTCCTGGTGGCCGCGCTCGGTCATCAGTGCCATCGCCTCGGCCTCGGACATGCCGTGGCAGTGCACGCGGACGTCGAGGATGGTGTTGATGGTGGCGCGCATGGCCATCTTCAGCTGCTGCAGCCGCAGCGCCTCGGCCGAGCCCGCACCCTCGTAGCCGGCGTCGGCCATGAGCCGCTCCGCGTATACCGCCCAGCCCTCCACGAAGGGCCCGCTCCAGAACGCCGATCGCACCGGGGTGCCGCCGCGGTACCGGCGGGCGTGTGCGAGCTGCAGGACGTGGCCCGGCATCGCCTCGTGGACCATCAGGTTGTGCAGCGCGTGCGCGTTGTACTCGCGGTAGAACGACTGCACGCGCTCGGGCGACCAGCCCTCAGGGGTAGGCGAGACGGCGACGTAGGTGGGCAGCGGATCGGGCTCGAGCGGGCCGGGCGGGTCGCAGTAGGCCACCGCCACGCCGCGATGGATCTCGGGCATGACGATCACCTCGACCGGGTCGTCGTGCACCGTGACCAGGTCCTGGGTGCGCACGAAGTCGGTGGTGCGCCGTAGCGCCCGCTCGCACAGCTCGACGACGGTGCGGTCGTCGACGGGCCCCTCGGCGGCCACCTCGTCGAGCACCGACCGGACGTCGGCCGGCCCGGCCTCCCCCGACCCGCGCACCCGAGCCGCCGCGGCGGCGATCCGTTCCTCCAGCAGCACCAGGTCGGCCTCGGCGCGCGCGAGCAGGGCGTCCGGGTCGCTCTGCGCGTCCAGGCGCAGCGCCAGCCGCCGGGCGAAGAGCGCCGGTCCGAGCCGGGGGTCGCGGTCGACGCCCTCGCCGTCCTCGAGCCGGTGGTGCAGCCAGTCGACGTGCTCCTCCAGCGCCTGCACCGCCCGGTCGCGCACCGGCTCGAGCTCGCCGCGCAGCCCCGGCTCGCGACCCAGCGCCCGCTCCACCTCCACGGCGAGCAGCGTGCGCGTGCCGGTGAACTGCCCGATCGCGGTCTCCACGTGCACCCGCGGCATCTCCCCCAGCGTCCGCCGGGCGAGGTCGAGGTGCTCCGGAACCTGTGCGAGCCGGCCGGCGAGCGACCGCAGCCGGTCGGCCAGGGGCGCGAAGTCGCGGGCCAGCAGCAGGTACGCGGCGGTGCCCGGGTTCCACTCCAGCGGGTCCCACTCCAGCAGCCGCAGCTCGTCCAGCTCGAACCGCCGCGCCTGCAGGCGCGTGCGCAGCGTCTCGGCGTCCACCGCGTCGGCGACGTCCAGCGCCCCGACGTCGACGCCGTCCAGCTCGGCGAGCAGCCCGGCCACCTCACCGCGCTCGGTCTCCAGCCCCGCGGGCGACCAGTCCGGCAGCCGGTCGTCGTGCCGGTGCTCCCCCAGCGACGTCGCCTCCACCGGGTCGCGCGCCAGCAGCGCGTCGACGGCGCGGGTGGCGAGCGCGCGGAAGGCGGCGGTCTGCGGGCTCGGCTCGTGCTCGCTGCGGGACGTCATGCGGCGCACGCTACCCACGAGGCGGCTGCATCACCCGCCACGCCCACCCGCTCGGATCTTGATGCTCGGCCACGCTGAGGGTGGGTGCACAGCGCAGCAAGATCCGCACGTACGCGAAAGGCGCCCCCACCCGCCACGAAGCGGGTGAGGGCGCCCTCTCACGCCAACGGCTGACGCCTCAGCTCACCGGGCACGGGTCGTACAGCCCGCGCGTGCCGTCCGCGGGGTCGCGCGACGCGGTGGGGTCACTGAACCGGCACCCGAAGTTCGGGTCGGCGACCGCCTTCGGGTCGAGGATCGCGTCGCCGGCCGGCGCGGGCACCGAGTTCGGCCGGTGGCTGGCGTCGCGCTGCGCCACCCACGAGGTCAGGTCGTCGAAGGCCTGCGCGGTCTCGGCCGGGCTGAACTCACAGTGCTCGGCGGCGCGGATGGCGCGGCTGACGAACAGGTCGCCGTTGCCGCGGGCCGCCACCCGCTGGGCGTAGATCTGCTCCATCGAGAACGGCACGTAGTGGTCGCCGAGGTCGTGCAGCGAGATGACGGGCGCGCGCAGCCGGCCGGTGGTGTCCGGGATCGGCGCGCTGCGCCGGGCGTTGCGCGAGCGAGGGTCCGCGGAGATCCGGGGCACCGCCTCGTTCAGGGTCTTGCCGGAGGCCAGCACCGGGTTCGGCTCGTAGACCGTTCCGACGTTGGTAGCCACCTCGCCCGGCGCGATACCACCCACGGTGCCGCTGGGGTCGCCGCCGTAGAGGCCGAACAGGAAGTACTGCTTGTCGGGGTTGAACCAGTAGTTGAACACGTTGTCCACGCCGGGCCGGTCGCCGCCGGTCAGGTTCGCGTCGACGGCCCGCAGCGTCTTGCCGGCGTCGGTCAGCTGCCCCACGGGCGGCAGGCCGAGCGCACCGATCATCTGCGGGATGGCCTTGGTGTAGTAGTCGTTCGTGGTGAAGTTCCCCGGGGTGTACGCGTCCCCGAGTCCCGACAGCGTCTGCGCCACCAGGTTGTCCGACAGGTAGTAGTCGAACAGCGAGTCGCCGCCGAGCACGCCGCACATCGGCACCGCGCCGTCGTAGGCCTGCGGGTACTCCTGCAGCAGCACGGCGATGATGTGGCCACCCATGGACACGCCCTGCAGGAACGTCTTCTTCGGCCGCAGGTGGGTCTGCGAGGAGAAGACCGCGGTGCCGAGCCGATGGGTGGAGGAGACGGCAGCCGGGATGTCGTAGCCGTTGGCCGAGTAGGAGCTGGCGGCCCAGGCGTAGCCCTGCTCGACGTAGTGCTCGCGCAGGCCGTAGTCCGGGTCGTCGACGTAGAGGGTCGGGTCGGTGCCGCGGTAGCCGTGCTCCCAGAGCACCAGCTGGCCGTTCCAATGCTTGGGCACCTCGATCCGGTAGACCGAGCCGTCGACGTCGCGGCCGCACCAGGTGCGGGTGACGTCCGCGCCGTCCTTCTGCAGCGGCCCGAAGGCGCTGCCGTCCGACTCCACGCACGGGTCCTCGACCGGTTGGCTGGCCCGCGGGCTGGCGTGCACCCGCGGAGCGGCGGCCGAGGCCGCGGTCGGTGCCACCAGGGCGGCCACGCAGGCCGCGGCGGCTGCCACGGCGGTGCCCGTGGCGGTGAGCAGAGAACGGCGCATGCGCGACCCCTTCGTCGAGCGGACGGACCGGCAGGTCACGAGCGACGCCGGTCAGGGGGCATGCCTATCGATCAGCTCATGAACCGAACAAGGTGCGCAGAGCATGACGCTGTTGGGCGCAGCGCCCAGAAGGGCCGGATCGGCCGGCGGCTCACGCGCCCGGGCGGGGCGCTTCGGCCGCCCGCACCCGGTCCGCCCAGCGGCGCACCGCACCCCGCAGCGCCGCCTCGGCGTCGACGCCGTCCACCCGCGCCGCCGCCACCAGCGCCAGCAGCACCTCGCCGAGGGAGTCGGCATCGGCCACGTCCACGCCGGACGGCGGTTCGCCGACCGGCACCGAGACCCCGCCCTTGGCCGCGCGGGAGAGGTACTTGGCGGCCAGGGTGAGCGCCGGGAGCGCCACCGGCACGCCCTCGAGCACCGAGCTGCGCTGCTTCTCGGCGGCCTTGAGCACCTCCCAGTTCGCCTCGACGTGCTCGGCGGTCGGGGCGTCCACGCCCGTGCTGTCATCGACGCTGAACACGTGCGGGTGCCGCCGCACCAGCTTCTCCACGATGCCGGCCGCGACGTCGTCGACGGAGAACGGCTCGGTGGGGTCCTCCTCGGCGACCCGGGCGTGGAAGGCCACCTGCAGCAGCAGGTCGCCCAGCTCCTCGCGCAGGTGCGCGCGGTCGCCGGACTCCACCGCCTCGACCGTCTCGTAGGTCTCCTCCAGCAGGTACGGCAGCAGGCTCTCGTGGGTCTGCTCCGCGTCCCACGGGCACCCCCCGGGCGAGCGCAGCCGGTCCATGACGGCCACCAGGTCCAGCAGGCGGGAGCCCGGCACGTCCCAGGACCCGGGCACCATCTCGACCTCGGGCACCGGCTCGCCGCGCTCGGCCCGGCGGGAGACCTCGGCCGCCAGCGCACCGGCCAGGTCGGCGTCGTCGCCAGGGCCGGCCAGCAGCACGACGTCGCCGGCGCGCGCGGACTCCACCAGGTCGTGGGCCAGCACCGGGGCGGGGGTGCCGGCCACCACGGTGACGTCGGCGCCCGCCGCCTCGAGATAGGGGCGCTGCGGGTGCTCCGCCTCGCGGGTGAGCACGGCGAGCGCGCCGTGGACCGCTCCCCACGCCGGCCAGGACAGCAGGCCTGGGGCGACCCGGGGACTGGTCACGAGCAGCAGCACCCGCCCGGCCGGAACCTCCTGCCCGCTCACCGGGCCCACCGCCGACTACTGCCCGGGAGCGGGAGTGGCCGAGCCCTCGGGCTGCGCGAGCCCGCCGCTCACCAGCTGCTGGACCGTGGCCTGGCTCGGGTCCCAGGTGCCGTAGCGCGGGCTGATGTCCACCCCGACCTGCTTCGCGGTGTCCTGCAGGGCCTGGATGATGGCCTCGTTCTGCTTCTGGGCCACGTTCGGGTCGGTGAGGTCGCCCGGCGCGGCCTGCTGGCCCAGCTTCCCGGCCAGCACCACCAGCCGCGCGTACTCCCGCTCGAAGGACGGCGGCACGTGGTAGCGCACCGCCAGCTGCGAGGTGACGTTCTCCTGGCCGGCGAAGTCGCGGGCGAACCGCTGCACCAGCGCGTCGACCTCACCCGGACTGGCGGTGATGCCCTTGGCCTGGGCCGCGTCGTCGATGAGCTGCGCCGAGACCAGGGTGGTGAGCACCTGGCGCTGCAGGTCGCCGGGCGTGGTGGTGTCGGTGCTGCCTGCCACGGCCTGCTGCAGCTGCGTGGTGAGCGTCTGCAGCCGGTCGACGGAGATCCGCTGGTCGCCCACCACCGCCGCCGCGCCGATGCGCTGCTGGGCCTGCTCGGCGGCCGAGCAGCCGGCGGTGCCGGCGGCGAGCGCGGCGGCGAGGGCCACGGCCGCGAGGGGTCGGAGGCGGGAGCTGGGCACGGGTCAATCCTTCGTCTCGGGCAGTCCGGTGTTCAGAGCAGCGTTCAGATCAGCGTTCAGCCGACGGGCGCCGGCTCGAGCACCGCGTCGAGCAGCTCGCGGCACCACCGCAGCAGCTCCACGTCGCGCACGGGCTGACCCCCCACCCGGGCCGTCATCGGTCTGGGCACCAGGATCGTACGGACCGCGGGCTTCACGATCGAGCGCGGGTAGAGCCGGGCGAGCCGCAGCTGCTGGCTCTCCCGCAGCTCGACGGGCGCGAAGCGCACCGAGTTCCCGGCGAGCACGACCTCCCCGACGCCGGCGCGCCGGGCGTGCACCCGGAAGCGCGCCACCTCG
Source organism: Motilibacteraceae bacterium (assembly GCA_051953655.1). Taxonomy (GTDB): domain Bacteria; phylum Actinomycetota; class Actinomycetes; order Motilibacterales; family Motilibacteraceae; genus JBQCHF01. Next base: position 1,212 of record JBQCIO010000355.1, on the reverse strand, counting down.
AGCAGGTTCTCCACCGGCGGCGGCACCGGGCCGTAGCGGTCCTCCAGCTCGGCGCGCACCTCCTCCACCCCGGCGTCGTCGGTGACCGCGGCCAGCTTGCGGTAGGCCTCCAGCCGCAGCCGCTCCCCCGGCACGTAGTCGTGCGGCAGGTGCGCGTCGATCGGCAGCTCGACCTTGACGTCGAGCACCTCCTCCTGCGGCACGCCGCCGGCCTTGAAGTCGGCCACGGCCTCGCCGACCAGGCGGACGTAGAGGTCGAAGCCGACGTCGGCGATGTGTCCCGCCTGCTCCCCGCCGAGCAGGTTGCCGGCGCCGCGGATCTCCAGGTCCTTCATCGCCACCTGCATGCCGGCCCCGAGGTCGGTGTGCTGGGCGATGGTGGCGAGCCGGTCGTGCGCGGTCTCGGTGAGCGGCTTCTCCGGCGGGTAGAGGAAGTAGGCGTAGGCACGCTCGCGGCCACGCCCGACGCGGCCTCGGAGCTGGTGCAGCTGGGACAGGCCGAAGACGTCGGCGCGCTCCACGATGAGGGTGTTCGCGTTGGAGACGTCGATGCCGCTCTCCACGATCGTGGTGCAGACCAGGACGTCGTACTCCTTCTCCCAGAAGCCGACGATGAGCTGCTCGTGCGTGTGCTCGTTCATCTGCCCGTGCGCGACGGCGATCCGCGCCTCCGGCACCAGGTCGCGCAGCCTCGCCGCGGCGCGGTCGATCGACTCCACCCGGTTGTGGATGTAGAAGACCTGCCCCTCACGCAGCAGCTCGCGCCGGATGGCCGCGCCGATCTGCTTCTCGTCGTAGGCGCCGACGTAGGTGAGCACCGGGTGGCGCTCCTCCGGCGGGGTCAGGATGGTCGACATCTCGCGGATGCCGGTGATGCTCATCTCGAGCGTGCGCGGGATGGGGGTGGCGGACATGGTGAGCACGTCCACCGCGGTCCGCACCTGCTTGAGATATTCCTTGTGCTCGACGCCGAACCGCTGCTCCTCGTCGACGATGACGAGGCCGAGGTCCTTGAAGCGCACCTCGGCCGAGAGCAGCCGGTGGGTGCCGATGACGATGTCGACGCTGCCGTCGGCGACCCCCTTCAGGACCTCCGCGGCCTCCTTGTCGGTCTGGAACCGGGACAGGGCCTTCACATTCACGGGGAAGCTGGCGTAGCGCTCGGAGAACGTGGAGAAGTGCTGCTGCACGAGGAGAGTGGTGGGCACCAGC
>JBQCIO010000354.1:0-31127 GCA_051953655.1 Motilibacteraceae bacterium | reverse complement strand
GTGATCAAGCAGGAATGGTGAGGCACCCTCACCATTCCTGCTTGATCACGGCGAGGAGGGGGTGCGTTCGAGGAGGACCTCGACGATCTGCGCGACGACGTCGAAGCCGAGCCGCGCGTAGACGCCGTTGCTGGTCGGGTTGGCGGCGTCGGTGTAGAGCATCACCGTGCTGCACCGGGGCAGCAGCGCCGCGGCGACCGCGGAGGTGACGGCGGCGCCGTAGCCGCGCCGGCGCTCCTCCACCGGGGTGAAGACCGGCCCGATCCTGCCCACCGAGCCGGCGGGCGTGGCGACCAGGGGGGCGTGGCCCGCCATCGCCACCGGCCTGCCGTCCACCTCCCACACCCGCAGGGCACCCTGCTCCACGCGCCCCATCACGTTGGCGCGCAGGTCGTCGTGCGGCACGGCGACCCCGGCCTCCGCCGTGAACAGCCTGAACCAGTCCACGAGGAGCTCCACGTCCGCGGCTCTCGCAGGCCGCGACGTACCGGCGACGCCGGTGGCCGGACGGAAGTCGTGCAGCACCCGGACGAGCTCGTCGCGGTGGACGTGGCGCGGCATCCCCGGGGCGGCGGCGTCCAGCACGGCGGCGACGACGTCGGCCGGGCCCACCGACCCGGGCAGCCGGGGGTCGGCCGCGGCGACCTCGCGCCCCAGCGCCGCGGCGGCCTCGTCGGGCATCGGCGACACCGCGAGCAGGAACGGCGCCGTGCGCATCGCGCAGCCGACGACCGCGCCGTGGTCGTCGCGCACCACCCACCACCAGCAGCGCTCGTACTCCCGGCCGTCCAGCACGGTCCGCGCGACGCTGCCGATGACGTTGGTCAGGACCGGTTCGGCGCCCCGCACCGCCTCGGTGGCGGCCAGGAACGACTGCGGGTCCGGCAGCTGCTCCACGCGCATGACGATCTCCTACTCCCCGTCGTAGGCGGAGTCTGGTGCGCGCGAGCCATGGCCCGCAAACGACTTCTCACTCGTGCGGGTGCACGACCACCTTCCCGGTGGTGCCGCGCGACCCGAGCCGGGTGAGCGCGGCGGGGAGGTCGGCCATCGCGACCTCCTCGGACACGTAGGGGCTGATGAGCCCCTTGTCGGCGAGCTGCTCGAGGTCGCGCTGGGCCGCCTCGATCACGGCCGGGTCCATCTTCCGGTAGAGCCCCCAGTGCACGCCCACGACCGAGTAGTTCTTCACCAGCGCGTGGTTGGTGGGCGCCTGGCCGAACCGGCCCTGGGTGAAGCCGATGACCAGCACCCGGCCCTCGAAGGCGACGCACTTGAGCGAGCGCTCGAAGACGTCGCCGCCCACCGGGTCGTAGACGACGTCGGCGCCGCGGCCTCCGGTGACCTCCTTGACCACGGGGACGAAGTCGTCGGCGCGGTAGTCGACCGCCACGTCCGCGCCCATCCGCCGGCACACCTCGACCTTCTCCGGGCCGCCGGCGGTGGCGATCACGGTGGCGCCGGCAGCCTTGCCGAGCTGGATCGCCGCGGTACCCACGCCCCCGGCGCCGCCGTGCACGAGCAGCACCTCGCCCGGCTGCAGGTTCGCCCGCCGGTGCAGGGCGACATGACCGGTCTGGTAGGTGAGGAACAGCCCGGCGTTCTGCGCGGAGGACAGGGCGGGCAGGGCCGGGTAGGCCGCCCGCTCGTCGACGACGGCCAGCTCGGCGAACGATCCGCGGGGCAGACCCGGAGTGCCGATCACGGCGTCGCCGACGGCGAACCGACCGACCCCCTCGCCCACGGCGACGACCTCGCCGTGCAGCTCCACCCCGGGGGTGAACGGCAGCGGCGGCCTCTCCTGGTACTTGCCCTGGCAGAGCAGGACGTCGGGGAAGTTCAGCGCCGCCGACTCCACCCGCACCAGCAGCTGGCCCGGGCCGGGCGTCGGGTCGGGCACGTCCTCCAGGCGCAGGACGTCCGCCGGCTCACCGTTCTCGTGCACCTGCCATGCCCGCACCGGGTGCCTCCTCGCCTCGCGCTGCTGGTGCCCGCACGCTAACCGAGCACGTGCATCAGCCGCGCGGCGGGAGTGGCGGGAAGCGGGGCGCCCGCTTCTCGGTGAACGCCGCGAGCCCCTCGGGCAGGTCCGGCCAGCCGAAGCTCTCCCGCATGAGCGCGCCGGCCTCGGCCACCGACCGGTCCCGGTCGCCCTCGAGGTCGCGCAGCACCTGCGCCTTCACGGTCGCCATCGAGCGCGGCGACGTCGTGGTGGCCAGCAGCCGCGCGTAGTCCAGCGCGGCGGCCAGCGCGTCGTCGACGAGCCGCTCCACCAGCCCCATCCGCGCCGCCTCCTCGGCGTCCACGATGCGGCCGGACATCAGCAGGTCCAGGGCGTGGCCGGGCCCGACCAGCCGCGGCAGCATCCAGGACAGCCCGTACTCGGCCACCAGCCCGAGCCGGGCGAAGGCCGTGGTGAAGGTGGCGGTGCGGGAGGCGAAGCGCAGGTCCGCGCCCAGGGCCAGCACCACGCCGAGCCCGGCGCACGGGCCGTTCACCGCGGCGACGAGCGGCTTGCGGATCACCGGCGGGAACGAGCGCCCGTCCGGCGGGAAGGTCGGCTCGTGCTCCTGCCGGCTGATCCTGGCGAGGTTGCCCAGGTCGGCTCCCGCGCAGAACCCGCGCCCCGCACCCGTCACGACGACCGCCCGCACGGCGGGGTCGTCGTCGGCCCGTTCCAGCGCCTCGACGTAGGCGTTGCCCAGGCTGCCGGTCACGGCGTTGAGCTTGGCCGGCCGGTTGAGCGTGAGCACCGCGACGCCGTCGGCGACGTCGACCAGCAGCTCCGGTTCGTCGGGAACGGCAGCGGGGTCGGTCACGGAGGGCTCCTCGTGGATCTGGTGGGGGCCGGTTCTGCGGCCGGCTCCGGGCGGCGCGGGAGTGGCCGCCAACCTACGCGGTGGCCATGGTCGGCGTGGCTCAGCCCAGCCGCACCGCGGCGCCGGGCCGCACGCTCGAGAGGCCGCCCGCGCCCACCTCCAGCGCCGCGTCCACCGGGCCGGGCGACGGGTAGACCGGGCACTTCGGCCCAAGGTCCGGGCACGGCGCCATCCGGGTCGTGCCCACCACCCGGCCGGCGCGGATCCACGCGATGTCCAGCGGGACCAGCGTGTCGCGCATCCAGAACGACTGCGCCACGGGCGGGGAGAACGGGAAGAGCATCCCGGTGCCGGCCGGCACCACGCGCCGGCCCATCAGGCCGTGCTCCTGCTCGGCTGCCGTGCCGGCCACCTCCACCCGCAACGGCGCGGCCAGCCCCTCGATCGTGAGGGACCGCTGTGCGGGCAGGGGGCTGGTGACGCCCGCAGCGGCCGGGGAGGGCCGCGCCGCGCCGGCCGAGCCGGCGCACCCCGCCATCCCGAGGGCGACGGCCACGACGAGGGCTCCGGCGACGGCACGGGGCGCGGCCGCACCGTCCTTCCCCCTCGTCCGCCGGGGCCGCGGCCTGCCCGAGCCGGCCGCCGGCGGTCGCTCGTCCTCCACCCGGCGAACGGTACGCACCCGCCATCCAGGTGACGAGACAGGCCCGGAAGCGGCCTTGTGCGACAGATGTCCCTCGTGCCGTGAATGCGCTGCTAGCGTGCGCGCTGCACGTTCGACGACGACAGGTCGTCGGACCACAAAGACTCGGGGGAGTCATATGAGAATCCGGAAGCTGGCCTCGACAGCCCTCGTCGGGCTGCTGCTGACCACCGGGCTCACCGCGACGCAGGCACTGCCGGCGCTCGCCGACGAGTCCTCACCGCTGGCCGTGATCCAGGACGAGGCGCCGCAGGTGCTCGCCGAGACGGTCGCCGCGCCGGCGGCCGGCACCGTCTCCACCAGCAGCGACGCCTCGGTCTCCCTGTCCCTGGCCGGCAACACGCTGCGGCTCGTGCCGTTGGGCGCGCTGCGCCACCAGGGTCAGCGCACCGGGCTGACGTCGTTCGTGGGCGAGGGCGGCGGCGCGGTGGTCCAGACCACCCGCACGGGCGCCCGCGTGATGTCCGTGGTGAAGGACCGGAAGGCGGCCGGCACCCTGCGCTGGCGCATCGACGGCCCCTCGGCCGACGCCGCGACGGTCATGCCCGACGGCAGCGTGCAGCTCTCGGCGCCCGACGGCACGGTCGACTTCGTCATCGCCGCGCCCTGGGCGGTCGACGCTCACGGCGCCGCCGTCAGCACGCGGTACGTCGTGCGGGGCCGGACCCTCGTGCAGCAGCTCGACGTCACCCCGCAGACCGCCTTCCCGGTGGTCGCCGACCCGTCGGTCTCGTTCGGGTGGAACATCTACATCCACCTCAACGGCACCGATCAGCGGGCGTTGGTGGCCGGCGGTGTCGCCGCCGGCGCCGCCGTGGCCGCCGCCGTCTGCCTGGAGCTCGGCCCCGGAGACCTGTTCTGCGCGGCCGGCGGCGCGGCCGCAGGTGCGATCCTGGGCAGCTACGTCTCGGACAACTACCACCCCCGCTGCACCCTGACGCTGAAGTTCCGGTACTGGGGCGCCTACGCCGGCCACTCGGTCAGCAACTGCCACTGAGGAGGGACGTCGCATGAACACGCTTCTCGAGCGCCCGCGGGAGACGGAGCGCCGCGCGGCCGACCCGGGTGCGACCACCCGTGCTCGGCGACGGTCCCTGGCCCCGCTCCTGCGCGTCCTCCTCGTCCTCGCCCTGATCCGGGTGTGCGGGAGCGAGCTCAGCCAGGGCCAGCCGCTGCGGGCGGGCCTGTGCCTGGTGACCGTCGCGATGGTCGTCACCTGCCTGGTCCGACCGGCGCGGTGGCGGCGGTGAGCACCGCTCGGCCCGCTCGCCTGGCCCTGGTGTTCCTCACCGGCCTGGTCGTGGCCCTGGTGGTCACCGGCCTGTGGCGGCACGGCCTGACCGTCGAGGGGTTCTGGCTGTCGGTGCTCATCGCGGTCGCAGTCACCGGCGGCTCGTGGGTGGGGCAGCGACGACAGCAGCGATGACAGCAGCGATGACGAGGCGATGAACGGGCAGGACCCCGGCGCCCACTCGGGCGCCGGGGTCGGCTCGGTCAGGAGTGACCGCGCGGGGTGGGCCACCCGCCCCACCGCCGCACCAGCTCCTCGGCCGCCCCCGGCCCCCAGGTGCCCTTGTCGTAGGGCTGCACCTGCGGCGGGTCGTCCAGCAGCGGCTGCACGATCCGCCAGGTCTCGGCCACGACGTCCCAGCGCGGGAACCTGCTCGGATCGCCCTGGACCGCCGCGTGCAGCAGCCGCTCGTAGGGCTCGGGCGGCTCGCCGAGCTCCTCCTCGAAGTCGAGGCCGACGTCGACTTTCGTGGTCGGCGCGGGCTTCTGCTCGGCCGCCTTGCCGTCACGGGAGCGCAGGCTGAGGCCGAGGTCCATGCCCGGCTTGCCGATGATGCGCAGCGCGAGCTCGTTGGCCGGACGCGGCGGCACGTCCGCGCCCTCGTAGAGGATCCGCGGCACCGGCCGGAAGCGCGCCACCACCTCGGTCGCCTCCACGGGCAGGCACTTGCCCGCCCGGATGAAGACCGGCACCCCGGCCCAGCGCAGGTTCTCGACCCGCAGCTCCATCGCCACGAACGTCTCGGTCGTGGATCCGTCGGCCACGCCGTCGATGTCCTGGTAGCCGCGGTACTGGCCGCGCACCGCGGTCTTCACCTCCACCGGCGGGACGCACCGCAGCAGGTCCAGCTGCCGGTCGCCGGTGGCGTCGGCCCCGCCGGTGGGCGCCTCCATCGCGAACAGCGACAGCACGGACAGCACGTGGTTCTGCACGACGTCGCGCATCGCGCCGACGCCGTCGTAGAAGTTGCCGCGGTCCTCCACGCCGAAGTCCTCGGCCATGGTGACGAACACGGCCTCGATGTGCTGGCGGTTCCACAGCGGCTCGAACAGCGCGTTGGCGAAGCGCAGCGTGACGATGTCCTGCACCGGCTCGAGACCGAGGAAGTGGTCGATCCGGTAGAGCTGCTCCGGCTTCAGGACGGTGGTGAGCCGCCGCTCGAGCTCGTGCGCGCTGGCCTCGTCGGTGCCGAACGGCTTCTCCACCACGACCCGCGCCCGGTCGGTGATGCCGACCTCGGCCATCGACTCCACGGTGCTGCCGAAGAACGACGGCGGCACCTCGAGGTAGACGACCGGCAGCTCGTAGTCCTCGAGCGCGTCCTTCAGGCGGGCGTAGAGCTTCTCGTCGCCGAGGTCGCCGCCGAGGTAGCGCAGCCGGCCGCACAGCCGCTCGAGCACGTCGTCGTCGACGTCGTCCTCCCACGTCTTCGCGGCCTCGTGCACGGACTCGCGCGCCCGGTCGCGCAGCCCGTCGTCGCCGAGGTCCTGCCGGCCGACGCCGAGCACGTCGACGTCGAGCAGCCCGCGCTTCTCCAGCCGGTACAGGGCCGGCAGGGTCATCTTCCGGCCCAGGTCGCCGGTGATCCCCACGCACACCAGCACGTCCGCGCGCCCGTCCTGATCAGCCACTGTCCGCTCCTCCCGCCGCTGCACGCTGCACCGCCGCCTGCTGCCCCGGCCCCTACCCCCCGCCGGCCGGGGCGACGCGCGGGGCATGCTGGGGGAGTGGACGATCCGGGGGAGCGCGCGGCCGAGGAGGCCCGGCGCGCCTTCGTGCGCCGCACCACCCGGCTCCGCCGGCCCGACGCCCTGCCCGAGCTGGCGCTGCACCTGGTCGACGAGGTCACGCCGCTGTGGGAGATGACCGAGGTCGAGCTGGCGCGGGAGGGGGTGCCCCCGCCGTTCTGGGCGGTGGCCTGGGCGGGCGGGCTGGGCGTGGCCCGCTACCTGCTGGAGAGCCCGGCGGTGGTGCGTGGGCGCACCGTCCTCGACGTCGCCGCCGGCAGCGGGCTGGTGGCCCTGGCCGCCGCGCGCTGCGGCGCCGCCCGGGTGACCGCCGCGGACGTCGACCCGTTCTGCGGCGCCGCGGTGGCGCTCAACGCCGAGGCCAACGGCCTCGCGGTCTCCTTCGTGGCCCGCGACCTGCTGGCCGCCGACCCGCCCGGCGTCGACGTCCTCACCGCGGGCGACGTCTGCTACGACCGCGCGATGACCGCCCGCTTCCTGCCCTGGTTGAGGACCGCCGCCGCCAACGGCACGCTCGTGCTGCTCGGCGACCCTGGCCGCGCCTTCCTGCCCGAGGAGGGTCTGCGCCCGCTCGCGTCCTACGACGTCGAGACCAGCGTCGACGTCGAGAGCACCCCCGTGCGCCGCACCACGGTCTACGCCCTCGACCCCGCCTGACCTCAGGCGCCGGCCGGCCAGGCGTCGCGCAGCCGCGCGGCGAGGCGGGCGGCGGCCGCGCCCGGGTCGTCCGCCTCGGTGATCGCGCGGACGACGACGACCCGGTGCGCGCCGGTCCCCAGCACCTGGTCCAGGTTCTGCTCGTCGATGCCGCCGATCGCGAACCACGGCTTGGACCAGCCGGCCGCCTGCTCGGCCACGGCGCGCACCGCCCCCAGCCCGGCTGCGGGGCGCCCCGGCTTGGTGGGCGTGGGCCAGCAGGGGCCGATGCAGGCGTAGTCGACGTCCGGGTCGGCCTCGGCCGCCGCGGTGAGCTCGGGGGCGTTGGAGCTGCGGCCGATCAGCACGTCGGGGCCGAGCAGGGCGCGGGCCGCCGCCGGGGGCAGGTCGCGCTGGCCCAGGTGCAGCACGTCGGCGCCGGCCGCGTGCGCGACGTCGGCGCGGTCGTTCACGGCCAGCAGCGCACCGTGCCGGCGGCAGGCGTCGGCGAAGACCTCCAGCAGCGCCAGCTCCTCGGCGGCCTCCAGCCCCTTCTCGCGCAGCTGCACGACGTCGACGCCGCCGGCCAGCACCGCGTCGAGGAACTCGGGCAGGTCGCCGCGCTCGCGCCGCCCGTCGGTGCACAGATAGAGGCGGGCGGCCTCGAGCCGCTGCAGCCGGTCCGCGCGAAGGTGGCTCGTCACGCGGGCATCCAACCACCGGCGTAGATTGACGCCGCGACCGCACCGCGGGTGCTGGAGCACGAGAACGTCGAGAGCACGGGAGCCCGGCACCGGGCTGAGAGGGGCGCGAGCCCGACCGTCGAACCTGATCCGGGTCATGCCGGCGAAGGGAGCTGTGAGGGGTGTCCACCGACGTCCTCGTCGTGGGCGGCGGTGCCGTCGGGCTGGCCGCCGCCTGGCGCCTCGTCCGCGACGGCGCCACGGTGCAGGTGCTGGACGCCAGCGGCACCCGTGGAGCCACCTGGGCGGCAGCCGGCATGCTCGCCCCGGTCAGCGAGGCGGTGTTCGGCGAGGAGGAGCTGCTCCGGCTCAACCTGGCGGCCCTGGCCCGCTTCCCGTCCTTCGCCGCCGAGCTCGAGGCTGACGCCGGGCAGGACGTCGGCCTGCGCCGCGAGGGCACGCTGGTCGTCGCGCTGGACGCGGACGACCGCGTCGCGCTGTCCCGGCTGTCTGCGTTCCGCTCCTCGCTCGGGCTGGTCACCGAAGAGCTCACCGGCTCGGCCGCGCGCCGGCTCGAGCCGTTCCTCACCCCCGAGGTCCGCGGCGCCGTGCTCGCCTCCGACGACCTGTCGGTGCACAACCGGCGCTACGCCGAGGCCCTGCACGCGGCGCTGCGCCGGCACGGCGTCGACGTCGTGACCGGCCGGGCGGAGGAGCTGCTGGTGGAGGGCGACCACGCGGTAGGGGTGCGCGCCGACGTCGGCGAGCTGCGCGCCGGCACCGTGGTCCTCGCGGCGGGGAGCTGGTCGCCGTCCCTGCCGGGCCTGCCGGCCGACCTGGTGCTCCCGGTCCGCCCGGTGAAGGGCCAGATCCTGCGGCTCGGTCCCTCCCCGGCGGTGCCCGCCGGCAGCCCGGTCCTCACCCGGACCGTGCGCGCGCTGGTGCGCGGCACCGAGGTCTACCTCGTCCCCCGCGAGGACGGCGAGGTCGTCGTCGGCGCCACGGTGGAGGAGCGCGGCTTCGACGAGACGGTCACCGCCGGCGCGGTGCACGAGCTGCTGCGCGACGCCTGCGACCTGGTGCCGGTGCTCGGCGAGCTGGCCCTGGTGGAGTGCCGGGCGGGCCTGCGCCCGGGGACGCCGGACAACGGCCCGCTGGTCGGCCGCGTCGGGATGGAAGGCCTGGTGGTGGCGACCGGTCACTACCGCAACGGCATCCTGCTCAGCGCGCCGACCGCCGACGCCGTGGCCGCCCTGGTCTGCGGATCCGACGTCTCGTCGGAGTGGAAACCATTCGCGGCAGACCGTTTCTCGGCCGACCGACCCTCGCGAGGAGACCGATGAGCACGTGCCGGGTGGCCGTCAACGGGGAGGCGCGCGAGGTCGCCGAGCAGACGCCCCTGCCGGACCTGGTCGCCGCGCTGAGCCAGGCGCCAACCGGCATCGCGGTGGCGGTGAACGGCGAGGTGGTGCCGCGCAGCGCCTGGGCCGACGTCGTGCTGCGCGACGGCGACGCCGTCGAGGTCGTCACCGCGGTGCAGGGAGGCTGAGTCGATGACCGCCGCAGACGAGTCCGACGTCACGTCGGAGGCGAGGGTCGTCGAGGATCCGCTGGTCATCGCCGGTGAGACGTTCGCCTCCCGCCTGGTGGTCGGCACCGGCGGGGCGCCCAGCCTGGAGGGGCTGGAGCGGATCCTGGTCGAGTCGGGCACCGAGTGGACCACCGTCGCCATGCGCCGCGTGGACCCCGCGGCCCGCGGCTCGGTGCTCGACGTCGCCCGCGCGGCCGGCGTGCGGGTGCTGCCCAACACCGCCGGCTGCCGCACCGCCGGGGAGGCTCTGCTCACCGCCCGGCTGGCCCGCGAGGCGCTGGCGACCCCCTGGGTGAAGCTGGAGGTCGTCGCCGACGAGCGCACCCTGCTGCCGGACCCGGTGGAGCTGCTCGCCGCGGCCGAGCTGCTCGTCGACGACGGCTTCACCGTGCTGCCCTACACCAACGACGACCCGGTGCTCGCCCGCCGCCTGGAGCAGGTGGGCTGCGCCGCGGTGATGCCCGGCGGCGCGCCCATCGGCTCCGGTCTGGGCATCCGCAACCCGCTCAACATCGCTCTCATCGTGGAGCAGGCGAGCGTGCCCGTGGTCCTCGACGCCGGCATCGGCACCGCCAGCGAGGCCGCCCAGGCCATGGAGCTCGGCTGCGACGCCGTGCTGGTCGCCTCCGCCGTCACCCGCGCCGCCGACCCGCTGCGGATGGCCCGGGCCATGCGCCGCGGCGTGCAGGCCGGCCGCGACGCCCACCTCGCCGGCCGCATCCCCCGCCGATACCGCGCCGAGGCCTCCTCCCCCTACGAGGGCATGCTCGACGGCATGGTCCCCACCCCCTGACCCCTTGCCGTGATCAAGCAGAGATGGTGAGGCGCTCCCACCATTTCTGCATGATCACGGACGGGGGTGGGGGGTGGGGCGGGCGAGGGGGAAGGCGAGCGCGGCGGCCACGAGGAACGACGCGATCGACGCGCTGAGCCAGGCGTGGCCGGCCACGTGCAGGTCCGCGCCCAACCGGCCCCAGAACGTCGACCAGCCGGCCACCCCGCCCGGGTTCACCAGCTGGTAGACGACGAAGCCGGCCGCCCACGCCAGCAGCATCGCCGGCCGGGTCGGCGCCGACGCCGTGACGTCCCAGCGCCCCGCCGAGCGCACCCACGCGGCCAGCAGCGCGCCGCTGAGCGGCACGAACACCGCGCCGATCAGGTAGAGGAAGCTGGCGAACTGGCAGACGTCGAGCAGGAGCGCGCCCAGCGTCGTCACGGTGCCCACCGCCACCGACAGGACCCGGCGGTCCCAGCCGGGCCGCAGGTTCTGCACGGAGACGGCGGTGGAGTAGACGTTGGCGAAGCTCTGGTCGGTCTCGCGCAGCACCAGCACCGCGAACGCCACGATCCCGAGCGGCAGCCCCAGGAACACGTCGAAGACCTTGTCCGGGTCCTGGCCCGCCTGGGCCAGGGCGAGCAGGCCGACGGCGTAGCAGGCCACCTGCGTCACGCCGAAGCCGAGCGCTCCACCGGTGAACGCGGCCCGCGAGGTGCGCGAGTGCCGGGCGTAGTCGGCGCCGAGCGGCACCCACGAGACGGCCACCGCGAGGGCGGCGTCGGTGCCGGCCCAGAACCCCGTCCACGAGCCCGACGTCGGGGAGATCCCGTCGCGCAGCAGCCCGACCGCCAGCACCGCGACGGCCAGCACCACCAGCACCGAGACGTACCGGCGCAGCACCCGGATCATGCCGAGCGGGCGCAGCGTCAGCCCGGTCGTCACGACGCCGGTCAGCAGCACGCAGGCCCACCGGGGCAGGTGGTCGTGCGTGAGCGCCTCCAGGCCGTCGGAGATGACGACCAGCTCGAACGTTCCCCAGCCCAGGCACTGCGCGACGTTCAGCACGGTGGGCACGGCCGAGGCCCGCGCCCCGAGCAGCCCGCGCAGCAGCACCATGGCCGGTGCCCCCGTGCGGGCGCCGAGGACCAGCGACCCTCCGAGCACGAGTGCGCCCAGCGCGGTGCCGACGACGGTGGCCGCGAGAGCACCGCCGAGCGGCAGCGGCGGCAGGCCGGTCGGGGCGGCCACGGCGATGGCGCCGCCGAAGCCGAGCAGGCTCACGCCGAGGTTGCCCCAGAAGCCCAGCTGGTCCAGCAGGCCGAGCGTGCGCGGCGCCGGCTCGGTGAGGGTGAGCGGCGCCTCGGCGCGGTCGACGACGGCGCCGGGGACCGGTGCCGGGACGGACTGGGTGTCGGAAGAGGTCGCCGCCATGGCGGCACCACGCTCCCTTCGCCGGTGCTAACCGGATCAGGTTCCAGCGGTCGGCGGCACCGGGATGACCCTCGCCGCCCTCTCAGCCCGATGGGTCCGGGCTCCCGCGCAGGTCGAGGCGAAGCCTAGAGCAGGCCCCGGTACCGTGCCCGGGTGACCCTGGCCCGCGCCCTCACCATCGCCTCGTCCGACTCCGGTGGCGGAGCCGGGATCCAGGCCGACCTGAAGGCCTTCGCCCGCTGCGGCGTGCACGGTGCGAGCGCGATCGTGGCCCTCACCGCGCAGAGCACCGTCGGCGTCACCGCCATCCACGAGTGCCCGCCCGATGTCGTCGTCGCCCAGCTCGAGGCGGTGCTCGACGACATCGGCATCGGCGCCGCCAAGACCGGGATGCTGTTCTCCGCCCCGATCATCGAGGCCGTCGCCGCCACCCTCGACGGCCGTCTCCTACCGCTCGTCGTAGATCCGGTGATGGTGGCGAGCTCCGGCGCGCGGCTGCTGCGCGACGACGCCGTCGAGGCGCTCACCGGCCGGCTGTTCCCGCTGGCCACCGTGGTGACGCCCAACCTGCTCGAGGCGCAGGCGCTCACCGGCATCCGCAGCGAGGACCGCGCCGAGCTGGCCGAGGCGCTGGTCGCCCTGGGTGCCCGCGGGGCGCTGGTCACCGGTGGCCACGGGGCCAGCGCGGTGGACCACCTCTACGCCGACGGCCGGCACGTCGACATCGAGGTCCCGCGGCACGGCGTCGCCGCCACGCACGGCGCCGGGTGCACGCACTCGGCCGCGCTGGCGGCGTGCCTGGCCCGCGGCGACGACCTGGAGACCGCCGCGCGACGGGCCGCCGCCGTGGCCACCGAGGCGGTGCGCACCGGCCTGGCCGAGGTCGGCGCCGGCGACGGGCCGGTGGACGCGCTCGACGTGCGCCGGCTCGCCCCGCCCGGACCGCTCCGCTGACCTCGCACCGGCCAGACGAACAGGCAGGAGAAGCACCATGACCGCCACCCCCGGCCCGGCGAACCCCGAGACCGTCTTCACCTACGGTGCGCCCGCGCTGAAGTTCGGGGCGGGCGCCGCGGACGAGATCGGCTTCGACCTCGCCCAGCAGGGCGCGCGGCGGGTCCTCGTCGTCACCGACCCGGGGGTGGCGGCCACCGGCTCGCCGCAGCGGGTCGCCGAGCAGATGACCGGCTTCGGCATCGAGGCGCACGTCTGGGACGGCGCGCACGTCGAGCCGACGGACGTCAGCCTGCGGGCGGCGGTGGAGCACGCGCGGTCCACCGGCCCGTGGGACGCCTTCGTCGCCGTGGGCGGCGGCTCGTCCATCGACACCGCCAAGGCGGTCGACCTCCTCACCACCAACCCCGGCGACCTGATGGACTACGTCAACGTGCCGGTCGGCGGCGGCCGCACCCCGACGCAGCCGCTCAAGCCGCTCGTGGCCGTCCCGACGACGACCGGCACCGGCTCCGAGAGCACGACCATCTGCGTCCTCGACGTGCTCGACCTGCACGTGAAGACCGGCATCAGCCATGCCCGGCTCCGGCCCACGCTGGCGGTGGTGGACCCGCTGCTCACCCGCTCGCAGCCGCCGATGGTGACCGCGGCGTCCGGGATGGACATCCTGTGCCACGCGCTGGAGAGCTGGACCGCCAAGCCCTACCACCGTTTCGAGCACAAGCAGCCGGCTGAGCGGGTGCCCTACTGCGGGGCCAACCCGGTGGCCGACATGTGGTCGGAGAAGGCCCTGCAGCTGCTGGCCCGGTCCTTCCGCACCGCGGTGCGGGACGGCGACGACGTCCAGGCCCGCCTGGACATGGCGATGGCGGCCACCTTCGCCGGCATGGGCTTCGGCAACGCGGGCGTGCACGTCCCGCACGCCAACGCCTACCCGATCGCCGGACGGGTGAAGGACTTCCGCCCGCGCGACTACCCGCAGGACGAGCCGATGGTGCCGCACGGCATGGCCGTCGCCCTCACCGCGCCCGAGGCCTTCCGGTTCACCTTCCCGGCGGACCCGGAGCGCCACCTGCGCGCCGCCGAGCTGCTCGCCCCCGGCGCCGACCGGCCGGACGACCCCGCCGAGGCGCTTCCCACGGTGCTGGTGGCCCTCATGCACGACATCGGCATCCCGAACGGCATCGGCGGCGTCGGCTACGACGAGGGTGACGTCCCCGGCCTGGTCGACGGCGCGCTGAAGCAGCAGCGGCTGCTGGCCACCGCGCCGCTGCCGGTCACCGGCGAGGACCTCGCGGGCATCTTCACCCGCTCGCTCGAGCTCTGGTAGGCACGGGGAGCACGGCTCAGAGCCGGACGACGTCGCCGTTGCGCGCGCTCTCCCGCGCGGCGTCCAGCACCTCGGCGGTGGCCACCGCGTCCAGCGGCTGCACCGGCACTGCTCCCAGCCCGCGGACCGCGCGGGCGAAGGCCGGGTAGAACGTGTGCCACGCCCCGGGCTCGCTCGGGACCGGCTCGACGTCGTCGCCGCGGTGCAGCGCGCCCCACCGCCGTGCGGGCTCCTCGCCCCAGCGCTCGCCCAGCTGGGCCGGTGTCCTCTCACCAGGAAGCACCGGCCCTGTGCTCTTCATGCTCTCCATGCCGTGCACCACGTAGCTCCCCCGCGTGCCGCTCACCCGGAACCGCGGTGCCGGCGCGCCCTGGCTCCAGCTGCCGGACAGGTGCGACCGGCCGCCCGAGACGTGCCGCAGGGCCACGAAGACGTCGTCGTCCAGCCCGCTCTCGCGGACCCGCCACTCGGCGTAGACCGACGCGACCGGGCCGAGCATCACCAGCGCCTGGTCCACCAGGTGGCTGCCGAAGTCGAGCAGCGTGCCGCCGCCGGACGGGGCCGGTCCGGGCTCGGGGGTGAAGCGCTCGAAGCTGGACTCGAACCCGGTCAGCTCCCCGAGCACGCCCTCGGCCACCAGCCGGCGGACGGTCAGGAAGTCCGAGTCCCACCGGCGGTTCTGGAACGGCGCCAGCGCCAGCCCCAGCCGATCGGCCAGCGCCACGCTGCGCCGGGCCGCGGGGGCGTCGAGCGCGAACGGCTTGTCGCAGACCACGGCGAGCCCGAGCCGCAGCGCCCGGTCCGTCAGCTCGGAGTGGGTCTGCGCCGGCGTGCTGATCGCGACCGCCTCGGCCCCGGCCTCGCGCAGCGCCTCCAGCGAGTCGAAGGTCGCCGCGCCGGGATGGTCCTGATCGACCTGCGCCCGCCGCTGCGGGCTCGTGGTCACCACGCCCAGGAGGTCGACCTCGTCCGCGGCCGCCAGGAACGGCGCGTGGAACACCCGGCCGCCGAAGCCGTACCCGACCAGCCCGAACCGCACCGGCTCCATCGCTGCCTCCTGCCCCGCCCGCCGACGACGCCGGTCATCCTGCCGGTCATCCTGCCGGTCATCCTGCCCGCGACGGACCGTGGGACGAGCGTTCGGAGGACGCGGACGCGCCAGGTACCGTGCCTGCCGTGGCAACCGGGCGAGGCGAGCGATTCCGCTACGAGGGCTGGGCGTGGGACGCGGGGACGCTGTCCTGCACCTACTCCCTCGACGGACGCACCTTCACCGAGCGGATCGGCTTCGACGGCGCCCCGGCCCAGCCCACCCCGCAGCTGGCCGAGGCCGCGCGCCTGGTGTTCCTGCTGGCCGGCATCAGCTACTACAAGACCGGCGCCCCGCCCGTCGTCGACCTCGGCGAGCACGCCGTCACCGACCTCGAGCGGGAGTTCCTGCGCACCTACTACGTCAAGGGGCTCGGGGAGTTCGCGCACAAGAACGGCCTGCTGCACGAGCTGCAGGAGCTCCGGGTGGAGGGGCCCGCCCGAGAGGCCGCGCCGGTGCCGGTCGAGCCGAGCGGCCGCCCGCTGGTCCCCTTCGGTGGCGGCATCGACTCCATCGTCGTCGTGGAGGAGACCCGGAAGACCCGCCCCGACCTCGCGCTGTTCGTCGCCAGCCGGGCCGCGGCCCGGTTCGCCGCGATCGAGGCGGCAGCGCAGGTGACCGGCCTCCCGGTGCGGCGCGCCGACCGTGAGGTGGACCCCCAGGTGCTGCGCTCGGCCGAGCTGGGATTCCTCAACGGGCACGTGCCGGTCACCGGGATCCTGTCGGCCACCGCTGTGCTCGCCGCGCTCGTGGACGGCCGGGACTCGGTGGTCATGTCGAACGAGTGGTCGGCCAGCTCGGGCACGGTGCAGGTCGACGGCATCGACGTGAACCACCAGTGGTCCAAGAGCATCGAGTTCGAGCGTGCTTTCCGCGACGTCCTGGCCCAGAACCTTCCCGGCTTCGACTACCACTCCGCGCTGCGGCCCTGCTCCGAGCTGTGGGTGGCCCAGCGCTTCGCCGAGCTCGAGCGCTACCACCTGGTCTTCCGCAGCTGCAACCGCGCCTTCCACCTCGACCCGGCGCGGCGCGCCGACCGCTGGTGCGGCCGCTGCGACAAGTGCTGCTTCATCGACCTGGTGCTGGCCCCGTTCCTGCCCCGCGAGCGGCTCGAGCAGGTCTTCGACGGCGCCGAGCCGCTCGCCCAGGACGACCTGGCCGACCGGTTCCGCTCGCTGCTCGGCGACCCCGCCCTCACCAAGCCGTTCGAGTGCGTGGGCGACGTCGACGAGTGCCGGGTCGCCGTCGTCACCGCGGCCGGCCGGCCGGACCGGGAGGGCACCGCGCTGCTGCAGCGACTGGCGGCGGAGGTGCGTGCCGGTGCGCCCCTTCCCGCCACCCCGCTGCCCGAGCTGGGCGCGCTGCTCCTCCCGCTGAGCGAGACGTTCGCCCCGCAGCACCAGCCGGCCCCGTGAGCAGCCCGCACCTGACCTGGGCGGACCTGCGTGGGCGCAGGGTCGCGGTGTGGGGCGTCGGCGTGGAGGGGCTGGCCAGCCTGCGCCGGCTGCGTGCCGACGCGATCGAGCCGCGGATCGTCGACCGGGAGCCGAAGGTTCTCGAGGACGGCACCGAGGTCGTCGCCTTCTCCGACGGCGGGTCGGAGCTGGTGCGCGACGTCGACGTCGTCGTGAAGAGCCCAGGCATCAGCCGCTACGGCGAGCACTGTGCGGCGCTCGTCGAGGCCGGCGTCGACGTCGTCGGCGGGCTGGGGCTGTGGCTGAACGGCGCCGACCGCTCGCGGGTCGCCTGCATCACCGGCACGAAGGGCAAGAGCACCACCACCGCCGTCGCCGGTGGCCTGCTCGCCGGCCTCGGGGTCTCCTACCAGGTGGGCGGCAACATCGGCACCTGCCCGTGGGACCCCGACGTCAGCCAGGACGTCGACTGGTGGGTGGTGGAGACCTCCAGCTACCAGGCGCTGGACGTGCAGGCCGGTCCGGCCGTCGTGGCGGTCACCTCGCTGGGCGAGGACCACCTGCCCTGGCACGGCGGATCGGTGGAGAACTACCACCGGGACAAGCTCTCCCTGTGCACCCGCCCCGGCGTGAGAACCGTCGTGGCCGCGGACGACCCGGTGCTGCGGCACCGCGCGGACCGGCTGGGCCCGCACGTCGACTGGGTGGGCGAGCGGGCGCACTGGGCCGCCGGCAGCGCGCTGCTCGGCGAGCACAACCTGCGCAACGCGGAGGTCGCCCGCCGCACGCTGGTCGCGCTCGGGGTTCCGGGCGCCGACGACGAGGACGCCCTGGCCGAGGCGCTGGCCGGGTTCGCGCCGCTGCCGCACCGGCTCACCGCGGTGGCGCACGCCGACGACGTCGCGTTCGTGGACGACTCCATCAGCACCAACCCGCTCTCGGCCGTGGCCGCGGTGCGTGCCTTCCCCGAGCGACGGGTCGCCCTGCTCGTCGGCGGCCTGGAGCGCGACGTCGACTACCGGCCGCTGGCCGCCGGGCTGTGCGAGCAGGTGCGCGTGTTCACCATGCCCAGCAACGGTTCTCGCATCGGCGAGGTGCTGCGTGCCGAAGGCGTTGAGCAGGTCGAGGACTGCGTCTCGCTGGCCGATGCCGTCCGGCGCGGGTTCGCCTGGGCCCGTCCGGGCGGGGTCGTGCTGCTGTCCCCGGCAGCTGCCAGCTTCGACCTGTTCGCCGACTACCGGGCCCGCGGCGAGGCCTTCGCGGCGCTGGCGCGGGACCTCGCCGCCGACGTCGCCGGCGGCTAAGGCTAGGCCGCGTCTGCTGGATCACCCCCGGCTCGCGAACCGTGGCATCCCGACCGGAGGTGTTGTCGTCGTCCCTCGTAGAACACCGCTACGAGGAACTCCTCCGCCGTGCCGGATCGGGCGCCACGGCCCGCTCGCTGATCAACGGAAGATCCACCAGACACGACCTACACGCCGGCCGGGCGCGGCTGGCTCGGGTGCGGCTTGTCGCCCAGCCGTTCCTGCTCGCGCCACATGAGGACCTTCAGCTCCTCCCGCACCTGCCGGTACGCCGGGTCGTCGTAGACGTTGCGCAGCTCGGCCGGGTCGGCCTCGAGGTCGTAGAGCTCCCACTCCGGCGGGTAGGTGAAGCCGCCGCAGCCGGGGATCCCCAGGCCGTCGTTGTAGAAGTAGATGAGCTTGTACCGGTCGGTGCGGTACCCGTAGTGCGCCGGCGCCTTGTGGAAGACGTCGTCGTGCTCCCAGTAGCGGTAGTACATGCCCGCGGCCGGCGGCTCCTCGGGGGCGCCGAGCAGGTCGGCGAAGAAGCTGCGGCCCTGCATGCGCGGGTGGTGCTCCACGCCGGCCGCGTCGAGGATCGTCTGGGCGAGGTCGACGTTGGTCACGATGCCGTCGAAGACCTGCCCCTGCGCCAGCCGGCGCGGGTAGCTGAGCACGAAGGGCATCCGCAGCGACTCCTCGTACATGAACCGCTTGTCGAACCAGCCGTGGTCACCGAGGAAGAAGCCCTGGTCCGAGGCGTACATCAGCAGCGTGTCCTCGAACAGCCCGCGATCCTCCAGCCAGTCGACGACCCGGCCGACGTTGTCGTCCACCGACGCCACGCACTCGAGGTAGTCCTGCATGAAGCGCTGGTACTTCCACAGCGCCAGCTCCTCGTAGGACAGGCCCTCCGGCGGGTCGACCTTGAGGTCCTCGGCGGCGAGGTGCTCGGCCACCCGCATCGCGGCGCGACGGGCGGAGGTCGAGCGGGTGGCGTAGTCGTCGTCGAAGGTGGCCGGCACCGGGATCGGGTCGGCGTAGAGGCCGCGGTGGGCGTCGTCCACCTCCCAGGGCCGGTGCGGCGCCTTGTGGTAGACCAGCACGCACCACGGCTCGTCGCCCTCCAGGCTCTCCAGCCAGCGCAGGGCGAGGTCGGTGATGACGTCGGTGGCGTAGCCGTCCACCGTCCGCAGCCCGTCCGCGGACAGGAAGCGCGGGCTGAAGTACTCCCCCTGCTCGATGAGGACGTCCCAGTAGTCGAAGCCCTGCGGGTCGTGCCCCTCCCCGTCGCCCATGTGCCACTTGCCGATCATCGCCGTGCGGTAGCCGGCCGCCCGCAGCTGCGAGACGAACGTGGGCTGGCTCGCGTCGATCGGGGTGACCAGGGTGGAGACACCGTTCACGTGGCTGTAGGTGCCGGTGAGGATGGAGGCCCGGCTGGGCGAGCACAGGGCGTTGGTGGCGAAGCAGTTCTCCAGTCGCCAGCCGCGGCGCGCGATCTCGTCGATGCGCGGGGTGGTGTTGACCACGGAGCCGTAGGTGCCGATGGCGTGGGAGGCGTGGTCGTCGGTGAGGATCATGACGACGTTGGGCCGCCGGCTGATGGGCATCGGGCTCCTTCCGCACTTATTCCATCAGCGAAAGTAAGTGCTCGACCACAGCCGGTCAAGAGCCGTCCCGGAGCAGCGCTCCGCCCCGGTTCGGGCTGCGGGCTCGGGTGAAGGCTTCGTCCACGGTCTGGAGGAAGTCCCGCTACGGTGAGGACACCGCACCGGCCGCGAGGAGGCGCTGTGGGCGAGCAGGGGCCGCGTCCGGGCGCTCCCGGCCGTGCGCCGCACCAGGGCACGCTGCTGCGCCTGCTGCGCGAGCACGGCCCGACCTCCCGCAGCGGCCTGGCCGACCTGACCGGCCTCTCACCCACCACCGTAAGCAAGGCGGTCGGCCCGCTGGTCGAGTCCGGGGTCCTCCGCGAGGTCGCCGAGCCGCCGCGAGGCGGGATCGGCCGGCCCGCGCTCCTGCTCCACCCGGTCCCACAGGCGGTCACGGTTGCTGCGGTGCAGGTGAGCGTGGGCACGCTGCGGCTCGGCCTGGCCGACGGGGCGGGCGGCGTCGGCGCCCTGCGGGTCATCCCCTTCGACGTGGCCGCCGCCCCCGGCGACGTGCTGGCCGCCGTGGCCGACGCCGTGCAGGTGCTGCTCGACCAGCACGCCGGCCCGTGCCTCGGGGTGGGCGTCGCCGTCCCGGGCCCGGTCGACCCCGACGGCCGCACGGTGCGGCTGGCCGCCAACCTCGGCTGGCGGGACGTGCCGGTGGCCGACGCCCTCGAGCAGCGGCTGGGTCTTCCGGTGGTCGTCGACCACAACGTCCGGTCGATGGCGCTCGGGGAAGCCCGCTACGGCGGCCGCGGCACCGACACGCTGGCCTACCTCTACGTCCGGACCGGGGTGGGCCTCGGCCTCACCCTCGGCGGCGAGCCGTTCTACGGCGGCGCGGGCGGCGAGAGCCATCTCGGCCACGTCAAGGTCGTCGAGGACGGGCTGCTCTGCTCCTGCGGCTCCCACGGCTGCCTGGAGACCGCCGTGGCCGAGCCCTACCTGCGTCGCGCGCTGGCCGCCCTCGACGTCGACCCGGCGCCCGGCGTGCTCCCCGCCCTGCACGCGGCCGCCGCCGGTGGGAATGCCGGCGCGGTCGTCCTCGAGGAGCAGGTGCTCGACACGCTGGCCGCCGCCCTGGCCACCGTGGTGAACCTCTTCACCCCGGGCCTGGTGCTCGTCGGCGGGCTGCTGGCCGAGGCGCCCGAGCGGCAGGTCGTCACGCTGCGCGAGCGCACCCGCGACCGCCTGTTCCCCCTGCTGCGCGAGTGCTTCCGCCTCGAGAGGGCCGACGGCTCCGACGCGGCGCTGGTCCGTGCTGCCGCCGCGGTGGCCCTCGAGCGCCTGCACTACGCCTAGCGCCGCCGAGTAGCGCCGCCGGCCCGATCTGAGTACCGCTGCTCATCACCGGGGCCGGCTCCGGCGTCGACAGTTCCGGCATGACCTCGAGCCCCGCACCCGCGACGTCACCCGACGCGACCGACGACGCGACCTCCCGCCGAGCCCGCCGCGGCTTCCTCGGCTACGACTGGGCCAACTCCGGCTGGCTCACCGTCGTCACCACCGCCGTCGGCGGCCCTTACCTCGACGCCCTCGCCGCGCACGGCCGCCCGCTGCAGCTCGGCCCGGTGCAGCTGCCCACCGCCCTGGTCCTCCCGGCCACCCTCGTGCTCGCCGTGCTGGTGCAGGTGGTCCTGCTCCCGCTGCTGGGCCGGCGGGTGGACGCCGGCGTGGAGCCGGCCGCCCTGGTCCGGCGGTTCGCCCTCGCCGGGGGCGCCGCCGGGCTCGTCCTGGCTCTCGCGCCGGCCTGGCCGGTGGCCGCGCTGGCGATGGCGGCCACGACGGTCTGCTTCGGCGCGGCGATGGTCCCCTACAACAGCCTCCTGCCGCGGCTCGCCCCCGGCCGGGAGGCGGACCGGCTCTCGGCCCGTGCCTTCGCCGCCGGCTACGTCGGCGGCGGGCTCCTGCTCGCGCTCACCCTCGCCCTGCTCGCCGTCGGTCCGCTCGGGCTCGGCCAGGCGGTGCTCGTGCGGGTCGCCATCGCCGCCGCGGCGGCGTGGTGGGCCGGGTTCGGCGTCCTGGCCACCCGCGGTCTGGCCGCAGCCCCCGGGCTGGCGGACTCCGACGCGCTGTCGGACCCGCCGTCGGAGACCGGACGCGTGGGCACGCTCCGGCTGCTGCGCGACCTTCCCCAGCTGCGCGCCGCCCTGGTGGGCTCGCTGCTCCTCGGCGACGCCGTGGGCGCGGTCGTCGCGCTGTCGGCCACCGTGCTCACGCACGAGCTGTGGACCTCGCGCGGCCGGGACGCGGCCGCGGCCACCGGCACGCTGCTCACCATCGTCCTGCTCATCCAGGTGCTCGCGGCGCCGGCCGCCGTCGTCTGCGGCCGGATAGCCCGCCGGATCGGGGCTCGGCCGGTGCTGCTCGGCTGCCTGGCCGGCTGGGTCGTCGTGCTGGCCTACGCCTTCCTGCGCCTGCACACCCTCGTCGACGCCTACGTCCTCGCGGTCGGTGTCGCCCTCGTGCTGGGCGGCTCCCAGACCCTGGCGCGGTCCCTCGTCGCCCAGTGCACCCCGCCCGCCCACGCGGGTGCGGTCTTCTCGGTCACGCAGCTGGCCGAGCGGGGCACGGCCTGGATCGGGCCGAGCGTCTTCGCCGCGGCGCTGCTGCTCACCGGCTCCTACCGCGCCGCGCTGGCCTCGCTCCTCCTGCTCTTCGTCGTCGCCGCCGTGGCGCTCGCCCGGGTGGACGCCGCGACTGGCCGCGCCGAAGCCGAGACCTACAGCCCGTCGGAGCAGTACGAGCTGCGGCGGCTCGCCGTCGGCGACCCGCAGCTGCCGGGGCGCGCCGGCCGGAGCGTCTACGCGGTCGCGGCGCTCGCGCTGGACGCCGTGCTGCGCCTGGTCGCCGTGGTACGCACGGAGGGGCGTCCGCTCCCGGCCGGCGGGGTGGTCGTGGTGGCCAACCACCGCTCGGTGGCGGACGGCCCGGTGCTGGCCGTCGTCGGCCGCCGGGGCGGGCGGCAGCTGCGGATGCTCGGCACCGCGGGCGTGTTCACGGCCCCGCTGCTCGGCCGGCTGCTGCTCGCCGCCGGGATGGTGCCGGTGAAGCGCCGGACGGTGCGCGCCGGGGACGCGGTGACCGGTGCGGTCCGGCTGCTGCGGGCGGGCGAGGCCGTGGCGCTGTTCCCCGAGGGCCGCATCACCCACCGGGAGGACGCGCTGCCGGAGCCGCTGCGCAGCGGCGCGGTCCGCCTCGCGCTGGCCGCCGGCGTCCCGGTGGTGGCCGTCGGCACGGCCGGCACCGAGCAGGTCGTGCCGGAGGGCACCTGGCGTCCGGTCCTTCCCGGCCCGGGCCGCCGGCGAGCGCGGGTGAGCGTGCGGGTGAGCGCACCGCTGGACCTGCACGCCGCCCTCGGGCTGCCCGCCGGGCCGGTGGCGGACCCCGACGCCGCCCTGGTCCGGGAGGCGAACCGGCTGGTGCATGCGCTGCTGTGCACCGAGGTGCTCGCCGCGCGCTCGGCCCGGGTCCCGTCGACGGCCCGACGGCGGGAGGTCCTGACGGGGAACGGCGCCTGACGGGCCTCCCGCGACCGGCCCGCACCTGTCAGGATCGGGCGACGGACCCGGAGGGGGCGAGATGGACGAGGACGGTCACCGACCGACGTCGCTCGAGGCGCTCTACGCCGCCGTGCCGGCCGCGGAGGAGGAGGACCTCTTCGAGCAGGCCGCCGTGGACGAGCGGACCGCCCTCACCGCCCTGGTCCTGGCCGAGCTCGCCGTCCTGGCCGGCGAGGCGTCGGCGGAGGACCCGGCGGTGCGCGCGGCCCGGCAGGAGGACCCCGAGGACTGGAGCCTGCCCGCGCTGCTCGCGCCGCCCCCCGGCGGGGAGTGGCGGTCGGCGCTGGCGATCGCCCGTGATCTGGGCGAGCCCCAGGTCGTCACCGGTCCGGAAGGGCGCACCGAGCTGCGCATGCGGCTCCCGTCCGTCGACGAGCTGGGCGTCGCCTGGCGCAGCGTGGTGGCCGGCGCGGAGCCCGACTGGACGTCGGTGTGGGAGGAGGCCGCCGGCCACCTGGACCTGGGTGTGCCGCCCAGGCAGACCCTGCTCGGCCGTCTCGTCGCCGTGCTGCTCGAGGCCGACCTGCCGGCGGCGATCGTCGCCGACGCCCTCACCCGCTGCCTGGACGAGGCCGGGGGGCGCCCGGCCTGACGGCTCGGCGTTGGCGTTCGTGGCGGTGGCAGGGACCCCGTGGGCGCCCCCGGTCGAGATGGCTCGAGCAGAGGGCGCCCCGCAGCTGTCACGGCGCAGGAGCCGCTCCTTGGCCACGCCCTCCTCCCGACGTAGCCCGCGTCCTGCCACGGGGCCCGGCGGGCCACGCTCGCGCCGGCAGCCCGCGGGGCTTCCGTCCACCCCCCTGCCGTACGTCATTTCGTATGCGCACACAGGTTGAGCGATTCGGCACAGAAGCTGATCATCTCGGTTCCATCGAGGGGGGCGCCACGAGCTAGCGTCGAGACGTCACCGCCACTCGGAGAAGGAATGATTCATGACCGCTGATCTCGTGAACGCCAACAAAGACGTCGTGCGCCGGTTCAACATGGAGTTGATCGCCCAGGGAAATCGCGAGGCATTCGCGGAGATCGTGGCCGCAGACTTCGTCGACCACTCTGCTCCACCCTCCGGTTCCAGCGCTGCGGCGCTGGAACACTTCATCTTCGACATGCTCAGGGTCGCGATGCCTGACATCTCCGTGGACATCCACGATCAAGTCGCGGAGGGCGACAAGGTGATGACACGCAAGGTGTTCCGGGGCACGTTCGCGAACGATCTTCTGGGACTCCCGGCCACCAACAGGCCGATGGAGGTCTCGGTGATCGACATCTTCGTCCTCAGAGATGGCCAGGTCGCCGAGCATTGGGCGTTGCACGACTTCGCCCTGGCGGCGCAGAGGTCGTAGCCCTGGGGTCAGGCTCTTACCGCTGAAGGCGGAACATCGAACCGTTGCTTGAATCGCGCAGCGAAGCGCGACGCTGAGTCGTAGCCCACGTCGAGCGCGATCTGTCCGACGGGCAGATCGGTCACCTGCAACAGCGAGAGAGCCCGCGTCATCCTGACGTCGATCAAGAGTTGCTGAAACGACAGTCCTTGCTCGCCAAGCCTTCTACGCATCGTGGCCTCGCTCATGGCCACAGCTCGGGCTACCTCGTGTGCCTTCCAGTTCCGGGCCAGATCCTGTGACACGAGTGCGCGGACCCGGTGCGCCACGTCGGGTGAGCCGTCACGACCGAACTTGAGACCCTTGTGCGCGAGCCAGATGAGGACCTCCCGCTCGCGATTCTCGACCACACCGGGCGGCAGGCGACCCGCCTCCGATGCCGCGGAGGCCGCGCGGTCGAACGACTCCAGAAACTCCGGCTCGATGCCCTTGACGGGGCTAGCGGTGCGAATAGCTGGGACGTTCGGGTACTCCTCGGCGATGTCATCGATGAGATGCGGCGCGGGGCTGAGCATGGTCGCAACGAACCCGCCACCCGACGGTGTATTGATGAGATCGAAGGCAAGGGCGGACGGCACCATGACCGCCTCGCCGGCGTCGAGGCTTATCGTCAAGTCCCCACGCGTCATCTGCTTGAGTCCCTGTCGGACGAGCACGACAGTCGGCACGTCGGTCATCACGCTCGGCAGGACCAATCGTCCGCGATGCCTGGCCGTGGCCGCAGTCCCGAGGCGCTCAGGCGTGCCGAGAGTTCGCCTGATCGGTGGTAGAGCCGTCATCGGCCGACGTCTCCGACGGGCGTTGAACCGATCCCGTCGTGCCGGATGACGAACGCTCGCTCGCAGTCCGCGCCGAGCCCAGCACCGTGACTCAGAGCTGCCGCCCGGCGGCTCCACTGTGCCCGATCATCGTTGTGTGGGCCGAGAGCGGCGACAGAGATCCGCCAGAGCATTGTCCCCGCGCCCCGGATGCTCACGCCCGATGCTCGTCGACGGCCCTCGTCCAGGCCGCCGCCGCCGGCGTCCGGAGCAGCATGCCCGGCGCTCTGGTGAACGCGACGGCCCCTGTCTCCGGGGGACCCGACAGTCGATCCCCGTGATCCGTCATGCGTGGTCCTTCGTCGCGGTGCCGTCACCGCCGGGGTGGAGGGGCATCCGCCCCGAGACGTGACACGCAGCGTGATGGCTAGGCACTCGTCGGCAGCCTAGCCGCGTGATGCGCGTGCCGTAGGCGGGCGGCCTGAGTGGCCGTGGAAGCAGTGCTTGCGCCGGCGGCGGTACCCGGTGACGCCCAGGGCGTAGGTCACGAGGACGGTCGACCTGACGTCCGCATCGTGCCCACTGTGCTGCGTGAGGCCGCGGGGACGGGCAGCGACCGGGGGACTGTCGGGCACCGTGCCATCGACGTCGCTGTCCGCGGCGGCCCCGGAGACGGTTCGAGCCCTGCTCCGCGGCGGCGGAACAGGGCTCTGACCTGGGCTTTCGTCGGCGCGCCCGAAGGGACTCGAACCCCTAACCTTCTGATCCGTAGTCAGATGCTCTATCCGTTGAGCTACGGGCGCAGCACCACCGCAGTGGGGCGGGCGCCAGTGTAGCCAGGGGCGGCGGCGAACCCGAAATCGGATCCTGCCCGCGCCGCCGGTGCCATCCTCGCGCGCCCACCTTCGGTCCCAAGGTCCCTGGCCGGACTGCCCTGCAACTGCAAGGTTTGTGCAGGAACTGCAAGACGACGACAAAGGTTGCGGCGATGTGGTGCGCCTCACGGAACCTGGTCTGGTCGGGGGTGTCCGGCCGGTCTACCTTGGGCACCACTCCCTGCACCGGTGCGGCGCTGCATTCGGGTGTCAGTGCCGCGTACCCATCTCCCGGTCAACGGCGACCTGGTCATCGACGCGATGTCGGTGACGACAGAAGGGACTGGCACCTGCGATGACGGTGGACACGACGACGGCCCCCACGACCAACCAGAGGCTGCTCGCCTGGGTCCAGGAGGTAGCCGAGCTCACCCAGCCCGACCGGGTGGTGTGGTGCGACGGGTCGCAGGAGGAGTGGGACCGGCTCACCGACGAGCTCGTCGCCGCCGGCACCCTGGTCCGGCTGGCCGAGGACAAGAAGCCCAACTCCTTCTGGGCGCGCACCGACCCCGACGACGTCGCCCGGGTCGAGAACCGCACCTTCATCTGCAGCGAGAACGAGGCCGACGCCGGTCCGACCAACCACTGGATGGCGCCGGCCGAGATGAAGGCCACGATGACCGAGCTCTACCGGGGCTCGATGCGCGGCCGGACCATGTACGTCGTCCCGTTCTGCATGGGACCGCTCACCGCCGACCGGCCCAAGCTCGGTGTCGAGATCACCGACAGCGCCTACGTCGTCATCTCCATGAAGATCATGACCCGGATGGGCGAGAAGGCCCTGCGCAAGATCGAGGAGACCGGCGACTTCGTGCCGGCGCTGCACTCGGTCGGCGCCCCGCTCGAGCCGGGCCAGCAGGACGTGCCGTGGCCGTGCAACACCACCAAGTACATCTCGCACTTCCCCGAGACCCGGGAGATCTGGTCCTACGGCTCGGGCTACGGCGGCAACTCGCTGCTGGGCAAGAAGTGCTACTCGCTGCGCATCGCCTCGGTGATGGCTCGCGACGAGGGCTGGCTCGCCGAGCACATGCTCATCCTCAAGCTCACCGGCCCGAGCGGGCAGACGCACTACGTCACCGGCTCGTTCCCGTCGGCGTGCGGCAAGACCAACCTCGCCATGCTCGAGCCGAGCATCCCGGGCTGGAAGGTCGAGACCCTCGGCGACGACATCGCCTGGATGCGCTTCGGCCCGGACGGTCGGCTCTACGCGATCAACCCCGAGTACGGCTTCTTCGGCGTCGCGCCCGGCACGTCCTATGACACCAACGCCAACGCGATGCGCACCATCGACCGCGGCAACTCGATCTTCACCAACGTCGGGCTCACCGACGACGGCGACATCTGGTGGGAGGGCATGGGCGAGCCGCCCGCGCACCTCACCGACTGGCACGGGAACGACTGGACGCCGGAGTCCGACGCCAAGGCCGCGCACCCCAACGCCCGCTTCTGCTCCCCGGCCGGGCAGTGTCCGATCATCGCCCCGGAGTGGGAGGATCCGCAGGGGGTGCCGATCTCGGCCATCCTCTTCGGCGGCCGCCGGGCCACCACGGTGCCGCTGGTCACCGAGTCCCGGGACTGGAACCACGGGGTGTTCTTCGGGGCCACGTTGTCCTCGGAGACCACCGCGGCCGCCGTCGGCCAGGTCGGCGTCGTGCGCCGCGACCCGTTCGCGATGCTGCCGTTCTGCGGCTACAACATGGCCGACTACTTCGGCCACTGGCAGAAGATCGGCAAGGGCGCCGACGCCTCCAAGCTGCCGAAGATCTTCCTGGTCAACTGGTTCCGCAAGGCCCAGGACGGCCACTGGCTGTGGCCGGGCTTCGGCGAGAACGCCCGCGTGCTGGACTGGGTCATCCGCCGGCTCGAGGGCACGGCCGACGCCGTCGACACCCCGATCGGCTTCGTGCCCACGCCCGAGGCGCTCGACCTCGACGGCCTGGACCAGCCGCGCGAGGACGTCGAGCTCGCGCTCGCGGTCGACCCGGAGGAGTGGCGCGCGGAGATCCCGCTCATCGAGGAGCACTTCGCCAAGTTCGGGGACCGGCTGCCGGCGTTCCTGTGGACCGAGCTGGACACGCTCAAGGCGCGGCTGAACGGCTAGCCGCCCTCACGATGTTGCTGCCGCCCCCGTGGAATTCCGCGGGGGCGGCGGCAATTGATCACGGGGCCGTGATCGTTCCGACGCGGACCCGGCCACAGCAGCGACGCACGAAGGGGCCCGGTACGCGACGGACCGGGCCCCGGAGGGATGGTTGGCGGAGGCGGAGGGATTTGAACCCTCGATGGGCGATTAACCCAAACCGCATTAGCAGTGCGGCGCCATAGACCGGACTAGGCGACGCCTCCCCACGCGCCACCCGGGGGCGACGCGTGGGGAGAGCATACCGACTCCCAGCGGGTGGGCGGGAGCCGCGGCCGCAGCCTCAGCCGACCTGCTGGACCTCCAGCTCCCCGGCGGCGTAGCGGGAGCGGATGACCTTCTTGTCGAACTTGCCGACGCTGGTCTTGGGCACCTCGGGGATGAAGGCCCAGCGCTCGGGGACCTGCCAGCGGGCCACCTTGTCCGAGAGGAACTCGCGCAGCTCGTCGATGCTCACCTCGGCGCCGTCGCGGACCACGATGGTGGCCAGCGGCCGCTCGCCCCACTTCTCGTCGGGCACGCCGACCACGGAGGCCTCCTTGACCGCCGGGTGGGCCATCAGCTGGTTCTCCAGGTCGACCGAGCTGATCCACTCGCCGCCGGACTTGATGACGTCCTTGGCCCGGTCGGTGAGGGTGAGGTAGCCGTTCGAGCTCAGCACGCCGACGTCGCCGGTGCGCAGCCAGCCCTCGTCGAACTTCTCCGGGTCCGGGTCCTTGTAGTACGCCGCGGTGATCCACGGTCCCTTGACCTCGAGCTCGCCCACGCTCTGCCCGTCCCACGGCTGCACGGTGCCGTCGGGGCCGACCAGCCGGGCCTGCACCGAGCAGGCCAGCCGGCCCTGGGTGACCCGGTAGGTGAACTGCTCCTCCGGCGGCAGGCCGGCCGGCGGCAGGCCCACGGTGCCCAGCGGCGACATCTCGGTCATGCCCCAGGCGTGCAGGATGCGGATGCCGTAGCGCTCCTCGAAGGCCTTCATCAGCGCCGGCGGGCAGGCCGAGCCGCCCACGATGACGTCCTTGAGCGAGGACACGTCGGTCGGGTTGGCGTCGAGGAAGTTGAGCAGGTCGTTCCAGATGGTCGGCACCGCCGCGGCCGACGTCGGCTTCTCGGCCGCGATGATCGCGGCGAGCGGCTCGGCCTGCAGGAACCGGTCCGGCATGACCAGCGACGCGCCGGACATCAGGGCGGCGTAGGGCAGGCCCCAGGCGTTGGCGTGGAACATCGGGACCACGGCGAGCACCCGATCGCCCTGGCCCATCGCCAGGGCGTCGCCGCTGGTGAGCTGCAGGGAGTGCAGGTAGTTCGAGCGGTGGCTGTAGACCACGCCCTTGGGGTTGCCGGTGGTGCCGGACGTGTAGCACATGGCCGCCGCGTCGCGCTCGTCCAGCTCGGGCCAGTCGAAGCGGTCCGGCTGGCCCTCGAGCAGGGCGGCGTAGTCGTGGACCTGCACCCGGCCGCCGTCGGCGAGGGCCTCGCGGACCTCGTCCGGCACCGGCCCGTTCACCACGACGTGGCGCACGGTGGTCAGGTGCCCGAGCAGCTTGCTGAACGGCGCGGCCAGGGTGTTGTCGACGAGGACGACCTCGTCCTCGGCGTGGTTGACGACGTAGACCATCTGCTCCGGGAAGAGCCGGATGTTGATGGTGTGGAGCACCGCGCCCATCGCCGGCACGGCGAGGTAGGCCTCGAGGTGCTCCTGGTTGTTCCACATGAACGTGCCGACCCGCTGGTCGGCGGTGATGCCCAGCCCCTGCAGCGCGTGCGCGAGCCGGGCGCAGTTGCGCCCCACCTGGTCGTAGGAGGCCCGGCGGGGACCGTCGGCGGTCCAGGTGACCACCTCGGAGCCGCCGTGGACCGTGGTGCCGTGGGTGAGGATCCGGGAGATGAGCAGGGGGACGTCCATCATGGTGCTGCGCACGCTTGCCTCCGCGGGGGTTGTCGCCGTTGACGGGCCGTCGGCCGGGCAAGGGACCTAGCGACCTGAGCCTGAGCGAAGCCTGTCACGTCGCGGCGGGCCAGGCAGCCCGGACGGTGACCTCGGTCACCACGAGTCGCCGCCGGTGAGCGGTCGGTGGCGTAACGTCATGCCCGGACAGGCACAGGACCGGCGCGCCAGCGGTCTTCGGCGCCGTACGTGGGTGGGGCAGGAGCGACGTGGGGCAGGGCAACGGGGCCACCCGGGCCGACGGGACCGCACGCCCGCCGCACCCGCGCAGCGTGCCGCCCACCCCCGATCTGGTCGGGCTGCTCGACGAGCTCGCCCGCGCCCAGGACCGCATCGCCGCCGCCCGCTCCGGCGCGGTCGCCGGCACCGCGGCCGCCGTGGTGCTCGAGCTGCTCGGCGCGGACTCGGTGGTGGTCGCCCTGGCGGACCCCGCCTCGCCCGGCGAGCTCCTGGTGCGCGCGGCCGCCGGCGAGGACGCCGTGGGGCCGGGCGCCCGCCTGCCGGTGGCCGGCACCCTGCACGGCCTCCCCCTGGTGGCCGGTGCGCCGCAGCTGGTCCTCGACGTCGCCGACCTGCCCGACGGCACCCTCGCCGCCCGGCACCGGCCGGCGTGGACCGGGGTGCGCAGCGCGGCGGCCGCTCCCCTGCTGCACCAGGGGCGGGCGGCCGGGGTGGTGCTGGCCAGCGCGGCGGCGCCGGGCCGCTTCGGCGAGGTCCACCTCCGCCTGCTGGTCCTGCTCGCCGCCGTCACCGCGGCCCGGCTGGACCTCGAGCTCGAGCACGGCGAGGCCGAGGAGGCGCGCAGCGCCCTGGGCGACCGTGAACGGCTGCTGGCGGCCGTGCTCAACGGTCTCGACGTCGGGCTGCTCGCGCAGGACCCCCTGGGCCGCGGGCTGCTCACCAACGCCGCGGCGGCGCGGATCCTCGGCCTGCCCGAGGAGGAGCTGCTCACCGGCGGCTGGCGCGCCGTGGAGGCCTTCGGGGCCGACCGCCGCGTCTGGGAGCCGGAGGAGCGGCCGCTGGCCCGCACCCAACGCCACCGGCGGCCCCAGCGCGA
>JBQCIO010000353.1:0-33325 GCA_051953655.1 Motilibacteraceae bacterium | reverse complement strand
CGGCCGGTCACCTTCTCCATCCGCCGCATGGTCCGGGCGGTGCCCGGCAGCAGCCGCGTGAGGTCGCGGGTGCGGTAGCGGACCACCGGCATCGCCTCGCGGGTGAGCGTGGTCAGCACCAGCTCGCCGCGCTCGCCGTCGGGCAGCACCTCGCCGCTGATCGGGTCGATGATCTCCGGGTAGAAGTGGTCCTCCCAGACGTGCAGGCCGTCCTTGGTCTCGACGCACTCCATCGCCACCCCCGGCCCCATCACCTCGGACAGGCCGTAGATGTCGACCGCGTCCAGGCCGGCGCGCTGCTCCACCTCGCGGCGCATGTCCTCGGTCCACGGCTCGGCGCCGAGCACCGCCACCCGCAGGCTCGACCCGGCCGGGTCCAGGCCCTGGCGCTCCATCTCGTCCAGCAGTGCGAGCAGGTAGGACGGGGTGACCGCGATGGCGTCCGGGCGCAGGTCGCGGATCAGCTGCACCTGGCGCTCGGTCATGCCGCCGGACACCGGCACGACGGTGCACCCGAGCCGCTCGGCGCCGTAGTGCAGCCCCAGGCCGCCGGTGAACAGGCCGTAGCCGTAGGCGACGTGGACGACCATGCCCGGGCGCACGCCGGCCGCGCGCAGCGAGCGGGCGACCAGGTCGGCCCAGGTGGAGACGTCGGCGGCGGTGTAGCCGGTGACCGTCGCCTGTCCGGTGGTGCCGCTCGAGGCGTGCACGCGGACGAGCTGCTCACGGGGCACCGCCAGCATCCCGAACGGGTAGGCCGCGCGCAGGTCCGCCTTGGTGGTGACCGGGAAGCGGGCCAGGTCGGCCAGCTCGTGCAGGTCGGCCGGGTGCGCCCCGGCCTCGTCGAAGGCCCGCCGGTAGTGCGGCACCCGCTCGTAGGCCCGGGCCAGCACCGCCTTCAGCCGCTCGAGCTGCAGGGCCCGCAGCTGCTCCACCGGGGCGGTCTCGATCGGCTCCAGCGCGGCGGTCCCCGCGGCCGGCTGGTCGGCGGCGGCGAGGTCGGGGGCGGTGAGGTCGGCCGGCATGCTCATGGCGGACACCCTGGCGCGAAGCGGGGCGGCGGTCCAGACCCGGCTCAGGAGTGGTGCGACCGGGTCTAGCCGGAGGGTGGCGGGGTACCGGCGCCGGCATGGAGACGAGCAACCAGCACCAGCCGCACCAGCCGAAGGGCGTGGGCGCCACCGGCGGCCTGCCCGGGGCGAACGCCGACCCCGCGGCGGCGCGCATCGCCGACGACGAGCTGGCCGTCGTCGCCTCCGGCGAGGAGGCCGGCCCGCTCGACGAGGGGCTGGACGAGCACCACCGCGGAGAGACCGACCTGGACGCGGCCGAGACCCCGCCGGGTCTCTGAGCGGCACGACGACAAGCCCCGCGAGGCGAGGAGAGAGCCATGGCCAACCGCAACGACACCACCGGCGCGACGACCATCGACGAGAGCGAGCTCGAGGGCCTGAAGGTCGCGGACCTGCGCGACCGGGCGAGGAAGGACGGCGTGCCGGCCACGTCGACGAAGAAGAAGGCCGAGCTCATCGACGCGATCATCGAGGCGGAGACCACCGGTGCCTCGGCGTCCGAGCAGTCCGACGTCGGCGGGGCGGGCCCGGACGGCGGTCACGCCCGGACCGGCAAGGGCAGCTCGAAGACCCTGAAGTACAGCCAGGAGATCACCGACCCGGACGAGGAGCCCGAGCGGGCCGGGCGCAGCCTGGTGACGACCAGCCACGACGTCATCATGCAGTGGGCGCAGGAGCGCGGCGGGGTGCCCGCCACGGTGCGCGGCACCGAGCACGGCGACCTCGCCGGGGTGCTGCGCTTCGACTTCACCGAGACCGACCCGGACCCCTCCGGGGAGGACCGGCTCGAGCACATCGGCTGGGACGAGTGGTTCGCCACGTTCGACGAGCGCGGTCTGAACTTCATCTACCAGGAGCAGCGCAGCGACGGCCGGCCCAGCACCTTCTTCCGGCTGGAGAACCCGGACCGCGAGGACGCCTGAGCTGTGCGCGAAGCCGGCGGCCCCGTTCCCCGTTCTCGGGGAGCGGGGCCGCTTCGCGCTGCGTTCACGACTCCGGCGGTTCCTCCGCCCGGGCCCGCTCGGTGCCGCCGGGCCGGTGCACCTGCCCGTAGTTGAACAGCGCCACCATGACGACGCCGCCGACGGCGTTGCCCAGCACCGCGGCCAGTAGCCAGCCGCCGTAGGTGCCCCAGCCGACGTCGCCCCCGAGCACCGCGTTGAGCACCTCGGCGCTGCCGGCGATCGAGTGGCTGGCGTGAGCCGCGCCGATGACGTAGGTGAGCCCGACGATGACGGCGAACTGCCCGCTGGTGCTGTCGGCCGCCGTGACCAGCCAGGCGACCAGGGCGACCAGCCAGCCGCCGACGATCCCGGTCCAGAAGACGGTGCTGAAG
This sequence comes from Motilibacteraceae bacterium, assembly GCA_051953655.1. Taxonomy (GTDB): domain Bacteria; phylum Actinomycetota; class Actinomycetes; order Motilibacterales; family Motilibacteraceae; genus JBQCHF01. Next base: position 30,916 of record JBQCIO010000353.1, on the reverse strand, counting down.
CCGCGGCTCGCCTGCTCGGCCCCGAGCCTGACCAGCTCGTGCCCGACGTCGGAGGGGACCGCGGGCGTCTTCTGGGCCAGCCAGGCGAACAGCAGCGTGCCGACCACGTTGGCGACCAGCACCACCGCCCACAGCCGGGCGGTCGCTCCCAGGCGGCGCCGCTCGGCGAGCACGACGGCGACCGGGAACAGCGTGTTCTCGGTGAACAGCTGCTGCCGGCCGATGATCACCACGACGAACCCGAGGGGGTAGAGCAGGAAAGCCACGGCCTCGGCCGCCGGGCCGGTGCCCACCATCGCGTGCATCGCCGCGACGCCCAGGCCGCTGATCCCCATGGCCAGGCCCGCGCCCATGCCGGAGAAGGCCAGGTTGCGCAGGGGCCGGCGCAGCTCCTCCCGCGCCCCCACCGTGACCCGGTGGAAGATCTCCGGGGCCGACAGCCGGCCGGTATCGAGGTCGTCGGAGGAGCCCTGGTCCCGCCCGCGGCCCTGCCCTTGCGAGCCCTGCTGGTCCTGCGAGCCCTGCTGGTCCTGCTCTGGCTGCTCCGATCCCGGTGATGACGACTGGCCGGACGGCCGGTCGGTCGATCGCTCCCCGGGCGTCGCCTCCTCGAGGCTGCCGGCACGCCCGTTCGCGGTCGGGTTCCCCACGCTGTCCCTCCTCGGCAGCGGCACCGCGCCGCTGGCAGCAGCCTTCCCCCGGCGCGGCACCGGCTACCGCGACCAGGCCGCCCGACGACGGGGCGGGCTATGGTGGCCGGGAGACCGCGGGCAGCGACGCCCGCCGCACGGTCCGCACCCGCCCGGTTCGCTCGTGGGAGAGGTGTGCGCCGCGGAGCCCCTCCGCCGAGCGCTCCCTCCCCGCTGCGGGTGCCCCTCGGCCCGTCCCCACCGCCCGGCGCCCCACGGTCCTTGCGCGGGTGGCCGTCCCAGCACCGAGAGGTCCGCTCATGCCCTGTCCCGCCCTCACCGTCGACGTCTCCCGCGCCGGCCCCGTCGACGTCATCGCCCCCTCCGGCGACCTCGACCTCGCCTCCGCCGGCCTGCTCTCCGACACCCTGCTCGAGCAGCTGCGCCGCAGCGGTGCCGTCGTGCTCGACCTGCGCGACCTCGCCTTCGTCGACAGCGGGGGGCTGCACGCCCTGCTCACCGCGCGGCGGCGCGCCCAGCTGCTGCCCGCCGACCTCGCCGTCGCCTGCGTCCCGCCGCGGGTCCGGCGGCTGCTCGACCTCACCGGAAGCACGCCGCTGTTCGAGACCTACGGCAGCCGCGAGGCCGCCGTCGCCGAGCTCACCCGTCGGCGGACCCGGCGGACCGTCCCGCCCGCGCCGCGTCGTCCGCGCTGACCCCCCCCTCGCCGGGAGGCCTGACCTACTCCCGCGGGCCGGTCACGACCGTGAAGCGTCGCCCGTCCAGCGACGTCGGCACGATGCGCACGAAGACCTGCTTGGGCGTGACGTTCCATGGGAACAGCGGGACGTCCTCGGCGGCGTAGATGTCGTCGAAGCGCTCGAGGCGGTGCGCGACCCCTTTGAGGACCACGCTCCACGCCTCGCCGCCGGCCGCGTCGTAGCCGTCGACCTCGAAGGCGACCCGGTCGTGCATGACCAGGGCCGCGAGCTTGGTGCCCTCGGCGGTGCGCAGCAGCAGGGTGCGCCCGTCCACCGCGAAGTTGACCGGGAAGATCTCCGGTTCACCGACGACGACGAGGGCCAGCCGGCCGACGTCGGCGTCCTCGAGCAGCTCCCAGCACGCGTCCTCGTCCAGGACCAGCTCACCCGTGCGGGAGTCCCACCGGGTCGTCATGCGGACAGCCTTCGTCCGGCCCGCCCGGCCCGCCAGGGGCGAAGGTCCGCCCCCGTCGCGCGAACGGTTGTGAGCCGTGCCCGTGCAGCGGGCAGGATGCGCAGCATGCGTGGCTTCGGCATCGACATCGGCGGCAGCGGCATCAAGGGCGCACCGGTCGACCTCACCACCGGACGGCTGCTGGAGGAACGGGTGCGCATCCCGACCCCCAGCCCGGCCACCCCGGAGGCCGTCGCCGGCGTCGTCCAGGAGGTGCTGGACAGCTTCGGCTGGCACGGCGCCTTCGGCTGCACCTTCCCCGCCGTGGTCACCCACGGGACCACCCGGACCGCCGCCAACGTCGACCCGAGCTGGGTCGACTGCCCCGCCGAGCAGCTGCTGTCCCGGGCCACCGGCCGGCCGGCGCACGTGGTGAACGACGCCGACGCCGCCGGCTACGCCGAGCTGGCCTTCGGGGCGGCCAAGGACGTCGACGGCGTGGTGCTAGTGACCACGCTCGGCACCGGGATCGGCTCGGCCCTGGTCGTCGACGGGCAGCTGGTGCCCAACACCGAGCTCGGGCACCTGGAGGTCGACGGCCACGAGGCCGAGCTCAAGGCCTCGGACGCCGCCCGCGACCGAGAGGACCTCTCCTGGGAGAAGTGGGCCAAGCGCCTGCAGCGCTACTACAGCCACCTGGAGGCGCTGTTCTGGCCGGACCTCATCGTCGTCGGCGGCGGGGTGAGCCGGAAGGCGCAGAAGTTCCTGCCGCTGCTGGAGCTGCGCACGCCGATCGTGGCCGCGGAGCTGCGCAACGAGGCCGGGATCGTGGGGGCCGCGCTGCTGGCGCACCAGGCCACCGGGGCCTGACCGCCGGGGAGCACGTGGTGCGTCCGGCCGCGGGTGAAAGACTTCCGTGGTGGAGACGTCCGACCTGCCGGTGGCCTCGCTGCGCTCTGCGGTGAGGTCGTCGGCGCGCGACCTCGCGGTGGCCGGCACGGTCTTCGGCTGGATCACCGTGGTCCTGCTCACCGACGCGCACGGCTCGCTGCTCACCCAGCGGCTGCTGGGGGTGGCGACCTGGGCGCTGCTGCTCGGCCTCGCCGCCCGCGAGACACCGCTGGTGCGCGCGCAGATCGGCGTCGTCGTCGTGTTCGCCTCGGCGATCGAGTACACGTTCTCGCCGTTGCTGCACGTCTACGCCTACCGGTTCGACAACGTGCCGGCCTACGTACCGCCCGGCCACGGGCTCGTCTACCTCTGCGCGCTGGCCCTCGGGCGCTCCGCCCTGGCCGCGCGATGGCGCCGGCCGCTGGTCGCGCTGGTGCTGGTCCTCGGCGGCGGCTGGGCCGTGCACGGCGTGCTGGCCGCCCGGCCCGACGCGCTCGGCGCGTTCTGGTTCTGCTGCCTGGCCTTCTTCCTCGCCGTCGGCCGGTCCCGGCTGGTCTACGTCGGCGCGTTCTGGATCGTCGGCTACCTCGAGCTGCTCGGCACCCACGTCGGCACCTGGGTCTGGGCCACCCACGACCCCACCGGCATCGTCAGCATCGGCAACCCGCCGAGCGGCGCCGCGGGCGGCTACGGCTGGTTCGACCTGGCCGCCCTGCTCCTGGCCCCGCACCTGGTCCGCCTCGCCCAGCGGCTGCGCCGCGGCCCCGCCGACGTCGTCGCACCCGTCGACGACGTCCCCGCGCTGGCCGACGCCGCCTGACCTGTCACCTCTCCCCGTGCGAGAGGGGGAGCTGTCAGGCGGGGCGGGCGGCGCCGCCGAGCAGGGCCAGGACGTCGTCGTGCAGCGGGCCGTTGCTGGCCACCGCGCTGCCGTGGCCGGGGCCGGGGGAGCCGTCGAGCGAGGTGAACCGGCCGCCGGCCTCCTCCACGATCAGGGACACCGCGGCGAGGTCGTGCAGCGCGACCTCGGGTTCGCACGCGACGTCGACGGCCCCCTCGGCCACCAGCATGTAGGACCAGAAGTCGCCGAAGGCGCGCTGGCGCCAGGTCTTGCGGTAGAGGTCGAGGAAGGCCTGCAGCTGCCCGCGCTCTGCCCAGCCGCCGAGGCTGGAGTAGGACAGGGAGGCGTCCGCGAGGTCGGTGACGCCGGAGACGTGCAGCGCAGAGGCGGCGCTCAGGCTGCGGCCGGTCCAGGCCCCCGCGCCCTTGCCGGCCCACCAGCGCCGGCCGAGCGCCGGGGCGGACACGACCGCGGCGACGACCTCGTCGGCGTCGGTGAGGGCGATGAGGGTGGCCCACACCGGCACGCCCCGCACGTAGTTCTTGGTGCCGTCGATCGGGTCGATGACCCACCGGCGCGGGCCTTGGCCGGTGTCGGCGAACTCCTCGCCGTGGACCGCGTCGCGCGGACGGGCCCGGCGCAGCGCCGACCGGATGGCCTCCTCGGCGGCGCGGTCGGCGTCGCTGACCGGGGTGAGGTCGGGCTTGGTGTCCACGACGAGGTCGAGCGCCTTGAACCGCGCGCTGGTGACCGCGTCGGCCTCGTCCGCGAGGACGTGGGCGAGGCGGAGGTCGTCGTCGTAGCCCGGCACGATGGGCACGCTACCGGTCACCCATAGCGCCTCCGGGGAGGGCGCGCGGCCGCTTCCCGGAGCGGCCGATCAGACCGGTGTACGCGGGCCGTCGCCCGGCCATACTGCGGGTGGGTCGGTGACAGCGAGTTGCAGGGGTGACGCTGCGCACGCGGTCCCCGCCCGGTGGGCCCGCCCGGTCGGCAGGTGGGTGCGCCGGACCGAGCCGCCGACGGGGGAGACCCAGGAGCCCGCTGCCCAACCCGTTCCGCCGCAGCAGCGCTCCGCCCGAGGTGGAGCCCGCCGCCCTGGTCGTCCCGCGCGCCACCGTCGACGGGTGGAGCCTGGACGGCACCCCGCTGGCCGCCGCCGTGCCCCGCGGGCAGCAGCGCGAGCTGAGCACCCTGCTGCACGGCGTCGCCATCGGCGTCGACACGCCGTGGACCTACGAGCGCGCCGTCGAGCTGCTCGAGGCCGCCGGCCAGCCGGCCCAGGCCCATGCGGTGTGCCACGCCTGGCTCGCCCGGCCGGCCGCGGCGCAGCCGGCCAACGCCCACGCCACCCGTGACCTCACCCGGGCCCGGGACCGGCTGCGGGCGCGGCTGGCCACGTCGGGGGCGCAGAGCGGGTAGGGCTCGCCGGGTACCCCACCGGCGACGAGTGGCGGCGGCGTTGCGCCGCTGTGCCTGGTGATGGCCACCGATCCGTGCGGCATCTCGGTGCGTCCAGGGTGAACCCGCCCCGCCCTGCGCCCGTTGGACGGGGTGGTCCGGTGTCTCCGGACCCCGGCCGCCGGGCCGGCCGCACCGCCCCTCGGGAGCTCCCGTGCTCGACCTCGTCAACGGCGTCCCGGTGCACCCGCTCGTGGTGCACGCCGTCGTCGTGCTGCTGCCCCTCGGCGTGCTCGGCGCGGTGGCGATCGCGCTGCGTGCGGCATGGCGAGAGCGCTACGGATGGCTCGTCGTGGGCGTTCTGCTGCTGGCCACCCTGGCCATCCCGCTGGCCACCCGGTCCGGGCAGGCGCTGGCCGCGCGGGTGGGCTTCCCGCTCGAGCACCAGCGGCTGGGCCAGCAGCTCATCTGGTTCGCGCTGCCGTTGCTGGTGGTGACGGCGCTGCTGGTCCTGGTCGCTCGGCCGCCGCGTCCCGATGACGGCGTCGACCAGGCTCGCGGCGCCGGGACGGGGGAGGAGCGGGGCCAGGACGGCGGAGGGGTCGCCGTGCTCGCGCGCCCGCGGCCGGCCGTGGCCACCCGCGGTCGGGCCCTGGTCCGGGTGCTCGCGGTGCTGACCGTCCTGCTCGCCCTGGCCAACGCCGTGCAGGTCTACCGGGTCGGCGACTCCGGCGCCCGCGCCGCCTGGCAGGGCAGGGTGGCCGGCACCAGCGCCGGCGACTGACGCCAGCGTTCCCTCGGGCCTGCCGTAGACCGAATTGCGCACACAGGGCCCGGCGCCGGGCCGGCGTGTCGGTGCCGCCGGCGGGCGACTCGCCGCGTGCCGGCGGGAGGCTGTGTGCGCAAATCGGTCAAGGTCCGGGGCGTGAAACTGCCCCGGTCAGTCCCCCAGCTGGGGCTCGCGCGCCCGCAGCAGCCGGCGCAGGGACTCCAGGCGGGCGGGCTCGGCGTGGCCGGCCGCCACCCAGTCGTCCAGCGCGCACTCGGGCTCGTCGTGCGAGCACGAGCGGGGGCACTCGGCCGTGCCGGCCTCCAGGTCGGGGAAGGCGCGCAGCACCCGCGCCGGGTCCACGTGCGCCAGCCCGAACGAGCGCACGCCGGGGGTGTCGATCACCTCGCCGCCGCCGGGCAGCGGCAGCAGCAGGGCGCTGGTCGAGGTGTGCCGGCCGCGGCCGGTCACCGCGTTGACCTCGCCGGTGCTGCGGGCGGCCCCGGGGACGAGCGCGTTGACCAGGGTCGACTTGCCGACGCCGGAGGAGCCCACGAGCACCGTCGTGCCGGTGGCCAGCCGCTCGCGCAGCGGGCCGAGCTCGAGGTGCCGTCCGGCGGCATCGTCGCTGTCCGCCACCCGGGAGGTGACGACGTAGGGCACGTCCAGGGCGGCGTAGGAGCGCAGGAACGGCTCGGGGTTGGCCAGGTCGGCCTTGGTGAGCACGAGCAGCGGCTCGAGCCCGGCGTCGAAGGCGGCCACCAGGCAGCGGTCGAGCAGGCGCGGCTGCGGCTCGGGATCGGCCAGCGCCATGACCACGGCGAGCCGGTCGGCGTTGGCCACCAGCACCCGCTCCACCGGGTCGGTGTCGTCGGCGGTGCGGCGCAGCACCGAGCTGCGCGGCTCCACCCGCACGATCCGGGCCAGCGCGTCCGGCCCGCCGGCCAGGTCGCCGACGACGCCCACCCGGTCGCCGACGACGACGCCCTTGCGGCCCAGCTCGCGGGCCTTCATGGCCGTGATCTCGCCGGCCGTGATCTCGTCCGGGCTGATCCGGGCGCGCCCGTCGACGCGGTCCAGCAGCACCCGGAAGCGGCCCCGGTCCACGGTGACGACCCGGCCGGTGGCGGCGCCTTCGTGCCCCGGCCGGTCCTTGGTGCGTGGGCGCGACTTGCCGCGCCCGGGCCGGACCCGGACGTCGTCCTCGTCGAGGTGCCGGTGGCTTCGCCGGCGCGGACCGGTCAGGCTGCGCCGCCCTCGAGCCGGTCGGACCGCAGCATGGCCGCCCACATCCCGGGGAAGTCCGGCAGCGTCTTGGCGGTGGTGGCGACGTCCTCCACCTGCACGCCCGGCACCACCAGCCCGACCACCGCGCCGGCGGTCGCCATCCGGTGGTCGGCGTAGGAGCGCCAGACCCCGCCCTCGAGCGGCGCGGGCCGCACGACCAGCCCGTCCTCGGTCTCCTCGGCGTCGCCGCCCAGGCCGGTGAGCTCGGCCACCAGCGCGGCCAGCCGGTCGGTCTCGTGGCCACGCAGGTGCGCGACGCCGCGGATCCGGGTGGGGGAGTCGGCCAGCGCCGCCACCGCCGCGATGGTCGGGACCAGCTCGCCGACGTCGTGCATCTGGAGGTCGGCGCCGTGCAGCCGGCCGGTGCCGCGCACCGTGAGCCGGCCGTCGCCCCGCTCCACCTGCGCCCCCAGCGCCTCGAGCAGACCGGGCATCGCGTCGCCGGCCTGGGTGGTCCGGGCCGGCCAGCCGGGCACGGTGACCGCGCCACCGGTGACGGCGGCCGCGGCCAGGAAGGGACCGGCGTTGGACAGGTCGGGCTCGACCACGACGTCCAGCGCCCGGACCGGCCCCGGCTCGACCCGCCACACGTCCGGCTCCGGCTCGGACCAGCGCACGCCGCGCTCGGCCAGCACCGCGAGGGTCATGTCCACGTGCGGCCGGCTCGGCAGCGGGGCCCCCACGTGCCGCACCAGGACGCCGGTGTCGTAGCGCGCGCCGGCGAGCAGCAGCGCGGAGACGAACTGCGAGGACGCCGAGGCGTCCAGCGCGACCTCGCCGCCGGGCACCCGGCCGCGGCCGTGCACGGTGACCGGCAGGGTGTCCAGGCCGGTGCTGTCCAGGTCCACCCCGAGCGCGCGCAGCGCCTGCAGCACCGGTCCCATCGGCCGTTCGCGGGCCCGCGGGTCGCCGTCGAGCCGCACGTCGCCGGCGGCCAGCGCGGCCAGCGGGGGCACGAACCGCATCACGGTGCCGGCCAGCCCGCAGTCGACGTCGGCGTCCCCGCGCAGCGGAGCCGGCGTGACCCGCCAGGCCGGCTCGGGGTCGCCGGGCACCTCGACGTCCTCGACGCCGACCCCGAGCGCGCGCAGGGCGGCGGCCATGAGGCGGGTGTCGCGCGCCCGCAGCGGGCGGCGCAGCAGCGAGGGCCCGTCGGCGAGCGCGGCGAGGACCAGCTGGCGGTTGGTGAGGGACTTGGAGCCGGGCACGTCGACGACGGCGCGCACCGGACCGGGCGCGACCGGGGCGGACCACAGCTGCTCGCTCACCCGCAGCAGGGTAGTGGGGGACGGGATGCCCTGTTCTCGGCGAGTCGACCTCGCCAGGTGGCCGGTGCTGGCCGAGGATGGGGAGGTGCTCCGCGCCCGACCTGCCTCGCTCCTGCTCATCTCGGTCGGCGCCGCTGTCGCCCTCGCCGCCTGCAGCGGGTCCGGCACCGCCCGGCCGGTGAGCGCCGCCGCGTCCCCGACGCCGCCCAGCCCGTCGGTCGCCGCGTCGACGCTCGCGCCCAAGCCGGCGGTCGTCACATCTCGCTGGCCGCTCACCGGCACCCCCCGGCCGGCCGGCGCCGCGGCCCACGCCTCGCTCACCGTGAAGATCGAGAACACCCCCGACGCGCGTCCGCAGCGGGGCCTCAACGGCGCCGACGTGGTGTTCGAGGAGCTGGTCGAGGGCGGCATCAGCCGGTTCGCCGCGGTCTACCACTCGCAGCTGCCCGACGTCGTCGGCCCGGTGCGCTCCATCCGCCCGATGGACCCGCCGATGGCGGCGCAGTTCGCCGGCCTGTTCGCCTACTCCGGCGGCCAGCGCCCGTTCGTGAACGCGCTGCAGGCCTCGGCCTCGCAGGATGTCGGCATCGACCGCGCCACCTCGGCCTACTACCGGGACAGCGCCAAGGTCGCCCCGCACAACCTCATGCTGCGCCCGGCCGCGGCGCTCGCGAAGGCGGACGCCAAGCACCGCAAGGACCCCAAGCCGCTCGCGGTGTTCGCCGCCGATGCGGCCGGTTCCACGGCGGCCAGCGCCGGGTCCCCGGCCGGCACGCTGAGCCTGCGCTTCTCCACCTACGAGCAGCCGCGCTGGAGCTGGACCGGCAGCGCCTGGGTCCGCAGCGAGCGCTCGGTCCCGGCCACCACGTCCGGGCAGCGGATCAGCGCGGCCAACGTCGTCGTCCTGCGCGTGACGGTGCACAACACCCGCTACCACGACCCGATCGGCACGCCGGTGCCCGAGACCGCGCTCTCCGGCGCCTCCGGCTCCGGCCTGGTGGCCAGCGACGGCAGGACCGTCGCGGTGCGGTGGTCGAAGGCCGGCGCGAGCGCCCCGCTGGTGCTCAAGACCGCCACCGGCGGCATTCTGCGGCTCGCGCCCGGGCGCAGCTGGGTCGAGCTGGTGCCGCAGACCGGCTCGGTCACGGTCTCCTAGCGCCCGACGTCCGCAGGCGCCTCGGTTCTCAGGCGGCCGGTCCTCAGGCGCCCGGTCCTCAGGCGGCTCGCGAGGCCACCGCGCCCAGGGCGGTCGGCAGCGCGGCGGTGCTCTTGGCCTTGAGCAGCGCGGCCTGACGACCGGCGTCGTGCACGGCGTGCTTGGTCCGCCAGGTGACCCCGGGCTTGCCCGCGGTGTCGGCCGCGGCCACGACGAGGCCGCCGAACAGGCTCAGGTTCTTGAAGAAGTGGATGCGCTGCTGGGCGCGCTTGGCCGGGTCCTTCTCCTCCCAGAACGGGTGACCGGCGAAGGTGGTCGGCACCAGGGTGCCGGCCAGCACCAGGGCGCTCAGCCGCGGCAGCTTGCCCAGGCTCAGCAGGGTGCCGGCGGCGAGCATGGCCCCGCCGTTGATCCGCGCCAGCGTGACCGGGTCGGTCGGCAGCTGGGGGATCTTCTCGGCGAGCGGCTTGACCCGCTCGGCGGCCGGGGCCTTGCCCTCGGGGTGGCGGACGGCGTCGAGGCCGCCGACGAGGAACATCGAGGCGAGCATGGGGCGGGCAGCGCGGCGCAGCAGCATCATGCTGGTCCCCTGCCCGTTGCGGGCCGCCTCTATCCTCCCCCGCCTGCTCGGGCCGATCGGGCCGATCGGGCCGCGACGGCGCCCGCGGGACGCCCCTCTGGCAGTCTGGCGGCCATGTGCGGGAGGTACGCGGCCAGCCGGCAGCCCGAGGACCTCGTCGAGGAGTTCGAGGTCGACGACGTCGCCGAGGAGCCGGTGCCGCCGAGCTGGAACGTGGCCCCGACCGACCGGGTGCACGCGGTCCTGGAGCGGCTGGACAAGGAGCACCCGCAGGAGGACCCGCGCCGGCGGCTCGCGGTCGTCACCTGGGGCCTGGTCCCCTCCTGGGCCAAGGACCCCTCCATCGGGTCGCGCATGATCAACGCCCGGCTGGAGACCGCGCCGGAGAAGCCGGCCTTCCGGCGCGCCTTCGCCGCCCGCCGGTGCCTGGTGCCGGCCGACGGCTACTACGAGTGGTACACGCCGCCCGAGGCCGCCGGGCCCGCCCAGGACACGGCGAGCGGGAAGGCCAAGGGGAAGGCGAGGAAGCCGGCCAAGCAGCCGTTCTTCATCACCCGCTCGGACGGGCGGCCGCTGGCCATGGCCGGGCTCTACGAGCTGTGGAAGGACCCCGCGGCCGCGGAGGACGCCCCCGGCGGCGGCTGGCTGTGGACCTGCACGCTGCTCACCACCAGCGCCGTCGACGGCCTGGGGCGCATCCATGACCGGATGCCGCTGCTGGTCGAGCCCGAGCGCTACGGCCAGTGGCTCGACCCGCGGGTCTCCGACGTCGACACCCTGCGCGGCCTGCTGGTGCCGGCCATGCCCGGCGTGCTGCGCGCGTTCCCGGTGTCCACCGCGGTGAACAACGTGCGCAACGACGGGCCGCAGCTGGTCGAGCCACTGCCCGCCGAGGGCGCGGACGAGGCGGCCGGGGCCGGCGAGACCGACGGCGAGCCGGTGCCGGGCGCGTCCGGCAGCGACCAGCCCTCGCTGTTCTGAGGGCCGCGCGCGTGGAGGTCCTGTTGCCGACGCCCGTGGGCGACGCCCGCGCGCACCTCTCGCCCTGCCCTCCTCGGGTTCCGGTTCGGGCCGTCCTGGTGCTCGGGCACGGCGCCGGCGGCGGCTCGCAGGCCCGGGACCTGGCGGCGCTGGCGGCCGCGCTGCCGCCGCGGGGCGTCGCCGTCGTGCGCATCGACCAGCCCTGGCGGGTGGCCGGCAAGCGGATCGCCCCCGCGCCGGCCACCCTCGACCGTGCCTGGCTGGCCGCGGTGCCGGCCGCGCTGGCGGCGCTGGCCGACGTCGACGCGAGGGCGGGTGGAGCCCCTGTGCTCCTCGGGGGTCGCAGCGCCGGCGCCCGGGTGGCCTGCCGCACGGCGGGGGAGCTCGGCGCGGCCGGGGTGCTGGCGCTCGCCTTCCCGCTGCACCCGCCCGGAGCTGCTCGCCGGGCCGAGCGCAGCCGCGCCGGGGAGCTGCTCGCTGCCGGGGTGCCGGTGCTGGTGGCGCAGGGGGAGCGCGACCCGTTCGGCGGGCCTGCGGAGCTGCCTGTCGCCGCCCACGTGCAGCTGATCGCGCTGCCGGGCGCCGACCACGGCCTCGCCGTCGGCCGCCGGGCGGTGCCGGACCAGGAGGCGGTGCTGGCCACGCTGTGCGACCGGGCAGCCGCGTGGGCGGAGGGGCTCGGCAGGCCGGCGGACGGGTGAGGGGGGCGGGGAATCGCTCCGCGGACCGCTGGGTTGGAGCAGGACGTACGCGAACCCGGCAACGGGTCGGCAAGGAGTCGGCAAGGAGTCCTGTGTCTCTCGCACCCAGTCCCGACGCCCGCTGTCGTGACGTCCTGTCCTGGCCGCAGTGGCAGCCGGAGCGGCAGACCCAGCGGCAGGTGGGTGGCGCCAGCGCCCTCACCGACCGAGCACTAGGCTCGGCGCCGATGACGGAGAACCGCTCCCCGGCTGGGGAGACCGACGCCGAGCGCAGCGCGCGCTTCGAGCGGGACGCGCTGGAGTACCTCGACCAGCTCTATTCGGCTGCCCTGCGCATGACCCGCAACCCGGCCGACGCCGAAGACCTGGTGCAGGAGACCTTCGCCAAGGCCTACGGCTCGTTCCACCAGTTCCAGGTGGGGACGAACCTCAAGGCCTGGCTCTACCGGATCCTCACCAACACGTTCATCAACACCTACCGCAAGAAGCAGCGCGAGCCGCAGCAGAGCGCCACCGAGGAGATCGAGGACTGGCAGCTCGCCCGGGCCGAGTCGCACCAGTCGACCGGTCTGCGCTCCGCTGAGGCCGAGGCCCTGGACCACCTGCCCGATTCCGACGTCAAGCGCGCGTTGCAGGAGATCCCGGAGGATTTCCGTATCGCGGTCTACCTTGCCGACGTGGAGGGGTTCGCCTACAAGGAGATCGCCGAGATCATGGGCACGCCGATCGGCACGGTGATGAGCCGCCTGCACCGCGGCCGTCGCCAGCTGCGTGCCCTGCTCGAGGACTACGCGCGCGAGCGTGGGCTGGTCCCGTCCGGGCCCGGCGGGGAGGGGTCGGCATGAGCTGCGGGAACCCGCACGAGACCCCGTGCGCCGAGGTCATCGACCACCTCTACGAGTTCATCGACGGCGAGCTCCCCGACGCCGACTGCGGCAAGATCCGCCAGCACCTCGACGAGTGCGGCCCCTGCCTGAAGGAGTACGGCCTCGAGGAGGCCGTGAAGTCGCTGGTCAAGCGCTCCTGCGCCGAGCCGGCGCCGGACGCCCTCCGGGCCAAGGTGCTGCTCAAGATCGAGCAGGTGCGGGTGCAGATCACCCAGGTCGAGGTCGAGTAGCTCCTCGCCCTCGGACGGAGCACCGACGTGCGACGGCCCCGGTCCCTCTGCGAGAGGGCCGGGGCCGTTCGTCGTCTGGTGCGCGTGATCAGGCGTTGGGGCGCTTGCCGTGGTTCGCCTTGCTCTTCGCGCGCGCCTTGCGGCGCCGGGCCTTCTTGCCCATGGTGTCGCCCTCTTTCGTCAGTGGGATCTTCGGTGGGATCCCCGGATCTACCTCCGCCAAGCCTAGAGGGTGCGCGGGTGGGCGCTCAGCCGGCCAGCTGCCGGTTGAGGGCGTCGAGCACGCTGCGGCAGACGGCGTCGGCGTCGTCGCCGCGGACCAGGGCGCTGCCGGTGAGGATCTGCTCGCCCAGGCGCGGCACGGTGAGGGTGAGCACGGTGAGGGCGATCTCGCGGCCGCCGACCGTCGCCACCGTGGCGCTCTCCACGGTGCACGGCCGTCCCAGCAGCTCGGCGACGGCGTCGAGGGCGGCCGAGGCCACCAGCCGCGGACGGTGGCTCGCCCCGGAGGGGCCGGACGCGGTGCCCTCGAACACGAGGTCGCCGGCGGACAGCGCCACGGTGGCCTCCGCGGTCTCGCCGCCCGCCCGCACGGTGATGGCGGCGATGCGGGGCCGCACGGTGGCGGGGGCGTCGTCGGCCGCGCTGCCGGTGTGGTCCGCGGCGGCGTCGTCGTCCGCCGCGTCGGGCCGCGCGTAGCCGTTGACCTCCTCCTCGCCGATCTGCACGACGCTGACGATGCGGTGGTCGATGTCGATGTCGTACTGCGCCATGGCCAGGGACTGGACGTCGCGGACGACCTGCTTGGCGGCCTTGCCCGGGGCGGCGAGCACGTGCACCTCGGTGGGGACACGGTCCGGCCCGGTCACGACGCTGGCGGCGCGCACCCCCGGCAGCTGCCGGAGGGACTGCTCGAGCTCGGGCAGCAGGCGCAGGGTCGGCATCAGGTGGTACCTCTCGGCTCGGCGACGGCGGCGGGGCCGGCGCGGGCGGGCTAGAAGCCGGACGGATCCGTGTCGGTCAGGGGTGCCAGGCCGGCCACCAGCAGGCGGCGCGGCTCGGTCGGTCGCAGCGGCACGGCGGCCGGCACCGGGTCCTGGCCGAAGGCGGGTGCCGTCGGGGCCCCGGTGGGCGAGCCCACGGCCGGCGCCCCCGGCCCGGTCTCGTCCAGCTGCTCGTGCTGCGTGACCGGGGTCAGCCTCCCAGCCCCGGGCCCGCTCGCGGTGGCGGCGCGCCAGGCCTGGTCCTGCTCGTCGACGGCGGTGGCCGCATCGCTCACCGACTGGGCGAGGGCGCCGACGACGCCGGGCAGGGTGCTGCGCGCGTGGTCGAGCGCGGCACGCACGCTGGCCCGCTGCCAGTACCGCAGCGCGCGGGCGACGTCGGCGGGCAGGCCGGCCTGCTGGGCGGCCGCCAGCTCCTCGTCGAAGCGGGCGGTGGCCGGGTCGGCGCGGGCGTCGAGGACGGCCGAGACGACCTCCGACCAGGCGTCGGAGGGAACTCCCTGTGCGGGCATCCTGCTGACCTCCCCTCGCCGGCGTCGGTTGCGCCGGAGGTTAGCGCGCGCCCGGGGCAGGTGGTGCGGGAGTGACGCGTTCTGCACTCGTCCCCGGTCGTCCGGGCTCGTCCGGCCCACTCCCGGTTCCGCCGGATGGGCTAGCCCGGCGTAGTCACTTCGGGCACTTCACCCGTCGGTCACCCATTGCTACCTCTACATCGCTTGACGCAACGGCTGGGGACCCCTTCACTTTCGCTGGGGGCGTGCCGATGCGGGGGACCGGGGCGGGATTCCGACCTGTGCTGACCAGACAACTGCAGAGTGCGATCAGGACCGGCAACGGCGGCTCGCAGTGCCGTTTTGCCAGTAGTACCCCCTCTTAGCGGAGCGGATCCTGCGCGGGCTAACTAGCGGAGCCCGTGACATTGATCCTGGGGTGATGCGCAAATGAAGAAGATCGCGGCCATGGTCGAGGGCTTCCTCTCGGCCAGCGCGCACTGGGGCTGGTAGTAGCTCAGAACCCCGCCGTTGTCGGTCCTGGGGCACTCTGTTTCGACCTGCGGAGGATGAGGTGCGCGAGCTGTCGATAGCGGCACGCGCCTTCGTCGTCTGCGTCGTCTCGGCAGCCCTCCTTGCGGCCGGCTTCTGCCTGACTCAGGTCAGTCTCGGCGGCGGTGACAGGACTGACGTTCTTGTCTCGCTGGTGGTCGTCCTAGTTCTGTTCGTCATTGCCAGCCGACTGCGTGCCGACTCCGCGGGGGGCGTCAAGGTTGACCTCGGACTGATCATGACTCTGGCGGCTCCTCTGATCATCGGTCCGGCGGCAGCCGTCGTTGTGGTGACTTTGGGCCGGGCCTTGGCGCCTCCGAAGGGGTCGACTCCAGTCCGGTGGGCGTTCAATGCTGCTGCCGTCGCGATTGCTGCCGCCGCAGGGAGCATGACCTACGCATTTGGCATGAATCTGCTCGGGATGCCGTCGGTTCTCCCGGAGGGGGAGCTATCGCTAGCCGTGGTTCCCCTGTTCGGCTTGTCGGCCATCGTGGTGTGTTTGATCAATGGACTGCTCGTCGCCAACATCCTCCACTTGACTCTGCGTGTTCAGCGCAGGGAAATCCTCGGCGCTCAACTTCTGCAGCAGAGTCTGGCGTATCTGGGTTATGGCTTGTTCGGGCTGCTCCTCGCCGTCCTTTGGCGCTCTGTGCAGGTGGGGCCAGTCGCGGCCCTACTGGTCCTCCTGCCGTTGTTCGTTGCCCGCTGGGTCTTCCAGCTCTACGTCGCCGAGAAGCAGGCCTACGAGTCCACCGTCCGCGCGCTCGTCCGCGCGGTGGAGACCAAGGACCTCTACACGCGCCAGCACGGCGAGCGGGTGTCCAAGGCCGCGGTGATGATCGCGCGGCGCGGCGGGATGCGGCAGGACCGGCTGGAGATGCTCCGGTACGCCGGGTTCCTCCACGACGTGGGCAAGCTCGGGGTGCCGACCCGGGTGCTGCAGAAGAACGGACGGCTCAGCGACGCCGAGTTCGACGCCGTCGCGCTGCACCCGCTGCACGGCTTCGAGATCGTGAGCGGCATCGAGTTCCTCGGCGAGGCGCACGAGGGCATCCGCCACCACCACGAGCGCCTCGACGGACGGGGCTACCCCAGCGGGCTCAAGGGTGAGGAGATCCCCGAGTTCGCCCGCATCCTCGCCGTCGCCGACGCCTTCGACGCGATGACGTCCACCCGCTCCTACCGCGGCGCCCGGCCGGTGGCCGAGGCGCTGCTCGAGCTCGAGCGGTGCAAGGGCACCCAGTTCCAGCCCGAGTTCGTCGACCTGCTGTCCGCGGCGGTCGGCGAGGAGGGCTGGGAGCTCGCCGACTCGCTGCCCCCGCTGCACGTCGTCGACACCCCGGTCATCCCCGCGCAGGGCGGCGCGCGGTGCCACGACGAGCCGGCCGCCAGCCACGACGGGTCCGCCGCATGAGCTCCGGCGTCCTCGCCGCCCGCCGCTCCTCGTTCGTCCTGGGCGAGGTGCTGCTCGTCGCCCTGGCCGGGGCGCTCGCGGTGGTGGCGTTCGCCCGGTCGGCCACCGACCTGCGCGACGTCGGCACGGCGTGCGCGTTCGGGGTGGCCATCGCCGTCGGCGAGCTGCTGCGGGTCACGCTGCCCAACGGCCGGGACGGCGCCCCGCTCGGCGCTGCCGCCGCCCTCGCCTACGCGCTGCTGCCCTACATCCACGGTCACGAGACGGCCTGGTCGCCGTGGCAGGTGGCCGCCGTGACCGGCGTCGGCGTGGTCGTCGGCGCCTTCCCGCACGCGGTCGCCCGCCGGCCGGTCGGCGTCGACGCCCTCGCCCGACGGGTCCTCGTCGCCTTCCTGGCCGCGGTCGCCTTCGACGCCGAGCCGTGGCACTCCGCGGTCATCCACACCGACGACCCCGCCGCCCACCCGACCTACCGCGCGCTGGTCCTCGCGCTCATCGCGGTGCTGGCCAGCGCCCTGGACGGCGTGCTCGCCGCCAGCGTGCGCGCCGAGCGGGAGCGCCAGCGGTTCCGGGTGGTGCTGCTCGACGAGCTCCGGGCCACCTTCGGCGTCGTCGCGGCGATCAGCGCCACCGGCGTCCTGGTGGCGCTGGCGGCCAGCGTGATGGGTGCCTGGGCGCTGCCGGTCTTCGCCGCGCCCCTGCTGCTCACCCAGTTCGCCATCCGCCGCTTCTCCGCCATCCGCGCCACCTACCTGCAGACCATCCGCTCGCTGGCCCGGGTCACCGAGGTGGGCGGCTACACCGAGACCGGGCACGCGCAGCGGGTCAGCGAGCTGTCGGTGGCGGTGGGGCAGGAGCTGGGGCTGGCCGAGTCCGAGCTGCTGGACCTGGAGTACGCCGCGCTCATGCACGACATCGGGCAGCTGGCCCTGGCCGACCCCATCCCCGGGGGCGCCACCGTGGTGGTCAGCCAGCCCGAGCAGCGCCGGATCGCCGGCCTGGGCGCCGACGTCGTGCGCGAGACCGGCGTGCTGGACAGGGTGGCCGGCTACGTCGAGCACCTGGCCGACCCCTACCGCCGCCCGGGCGTGGCCAGCGACGAGGACGTGCCCCTGGCCAGCCGGATCATCCGGGTGGCCAACGCCTACGACGACCTGGTGGGGGAGTCGCTGGAGCGCAGCCGGCGCACCGAGGCGCTGGAGCGCATCCGCCTCGGCGTGGCCTACGACTACGACCCGCGCGTAGTCGAGGCGCTGGCACGCGTCGTGGAGCGCGTCACCGTCTGAGCCGCGCCAGCGGGCTCGCGGCGGGTCCTGGGCAGCGTGCGGGCCGCCCGCACCGCCGTCAGCACCGCCAGCCCGAGCCCGGCCGCCACCAGCACGTCCCCCGCGCTCACCACCTCCGGGAGCAGCGGTACCGGGAACGGCACGACGTCGCCCAGCCAGGGCAGCCGGGTGCCGGCGTCGAGGACGGCGTGGCGCGGGTCCGCAGCCAGGTCGGCGGCGGTCAGGTCCAGCCCGGCTCGGCGGGCCGCCCCCAGGGACACCGGCATCCCCGCGTTGAGCGCCACCACCAGGCCGTTGGCGGCCAGCCCGAGCCCCAGCAGCGGCGCGCCCGGGGCGCGCCGGTTGGCCAGCACCGCCACCAGCGCCAGCAGGAACGACCCGGCCAGCAGCCCCGAGCGGGCGGCGCCGGTCAGGCCGGGCGCGAGCGCCGAGGCCAGCTGCAGCGCCAGCGCCGCGAGCAGCCAGCGCCCCCCGCGCAGGCCGAGCCGGGACCAGGCCGGCCAGCGGCCGCAGGCGGCCAGGCCCAGCAGCAGCGCGCAGACGGCGACGAGGAGGGCCAGGACCATGGCGCTAGTCTCGCCGCCGGCGCGGCACCACCCCGGCAGCGCCGCGCCCGCGCGCCGCACCGGCGTCAGATCCCACCCGGAGGGAGCAGCAGCATGTTCGAGTCCGTGCTCGTCGCCAACCGCGGGGAGATCGCCCGGCGGGTGATCCGGACCGCCCGAGCGATGGGGCTGCGGACCATCGCCGTGCACTCCGACGTCGATGCCGACCTGCCGTTCGTGCGCGAGGCCGACGAGGCGGTGCTGCTCGGCCCGGCCAACCCCGCGCAGAGCTACCGCGACGTCGACGCCGTCCTCGACGCCGCCAAGCGCACCGGCGCGGCCGCGATCCACCCCGGCTACGGATTCCTCAGCGAGAGCGCCGAGTTCGCCCGCCGCGTCGTCGACTCGGGCCTTGTGTGGGTGGGCCCGGCGCCGGAGGCCATCGAGGCCATGGGCGACAAGATCAACGCGCGCAACCTCGTGGCTGCAGCCGGGGTGCCGGTCAGCCGCGGCACCACCGACCCGGTGCGCGACGTCGACGCCGCGGTGACGGCCGCCGCGGAGATCGGCTTCCCGATCATGGTGAAGGCCTCCGCCGGCGGCGGCGGCATGGGCATGGCGGTGGCGGGCGACGCCGAGGCGCTGCCGGCCGAGTTCGAGCGGGTCCGCTCGTTCGCCGGCCGCATGTTCCACGACGACGGCGTGCTGCTCGAGCGCTTCTTCCCCCGGGTGCGCCACGTGGAGGTGCAGGTGCTGGGCCTGGCCGACGGCCGGGTCGTGGCGCTGGGGGAGCGGGACTGCTCGGTGCAGCGCCGCCACCAGAAGGTGGCCGAGGAGACCCCGTCGCCGGCGGTCGGGCCCGAGCTGCGCGCCCGGATGCTCGACGCCGCGGTGAAGGCGGCCCAGGCCGTCGACTACCGGGGCGCCGGCACCGTCGAGTGCCTGCTCGACGTCGACAGCGGCGAGTTCGTGTTCCTGGAGATGAACACCCGCCTGCAGGTGGAGCACCCGATCACCGAGGCGGTGCTCGGCATCGACCTGGTGGCCGCGCAGCTGCGGGTGGCGGCCGGCGAGCCGGTGGACTTCGACGTCGACGCGCTCGCCCCGCGCGGGCACGCGATCGAGCTGCGCATCAACGCCGAGGACCCCAAGCGCTTCCTCCCCGGGCCGGGCGCCATCCGCCGCTGGGTCGAGCCGAGCGGCGAGGGGATCCGGGTCGATTCCGGCTACGCCGAGGGCAACACCGTCACCCCGTCCTACGACTCGCTGATGGCCAAGCTGGTGGTCTGGGGCGAGGACCGCGCCCAGGCGGTCGAGCGGGCCCGCGCGGCGGTGGCCGGGTTCGTGGTCGAGGGGCCCAAGAGCAACCTGCCGTTCTTCGCCGAGCTGCTCGAGGACCCCGGCTTCGTCAGCGGTGACTACGACACCGGCATCGTGACCCGCATGCGCGGCTGAGCGGTCCACTACCGGCCGTGCTTGGATTGATCCCACTGAGAACCGATCGAGGAGGAACGGCGTGGCCGAGGAGATCCGGGCCGAGATGGTCGCCAACGTCTGGAAGGTCGTGGTGGCCGAGGGCGACACGGTCGAGGACGGCGACACGCTGGTCATCCTCGAGTCGATGAAGATGGAGATCCCGGTGGTCGCCGAGACCAGCGGCCGCATCTCCAGCCTCGTCGTGAACGAGGGCGACGTCGTCCAGGAGGGCGACGTCATCGCCGTCATCGAGTAGCCGCGGCCCCACCCGACCCTGCGACGGCGGGGTCGGGCGCAGATCACCTCCCCGGCGGCTCAAGGTCCCGCCCCGGGCGCCCGACATGGTCCCCGTGAGCGGATCCGAGCCTCTGTCGGTCGTGCCGTTCCTCCGCGCCCTCGTGGAGGTCGGCGGGTCGGACCTGCACTGCAAGGTGGGTTCGCCCCCGCGCGTGCGGATCGACGGTCGCCTGCGCAAGCTGCAGGCGCCCTCGCTGCGCCCCTCGGACACCGAGCACATGGTCCACGAGGTGCTCCGCAGCGATCTCATCGAGGAGTTCGGGCGCACCAACGAGGCCGACTTCGCCTACTCCATCACCGACGTCGGCCGGTTCCGCGTCAACGCCTTCCGGTCCCGCGGTTCGGCCGGCCTGGTGTTCCGCCGGGTGTCAGTGGGCGCCATCCCGCTGGAGGACCTCGGCCTGCCGCCGGTCATCTCCGCGCTGGCCATGGAGCCGCGCGGCCTGGTGCTGGTCACCGGACCGACCGGCTCGGGCAAGACCACCACGCTGGCCGGCATGATCGACCACATCAACTCGCACCGCGAGGTGCACGTGGTCACCATCGAGGACCCGATCGAGGTCCTGCACTTCGACAAGCTGTCGATGATCAACCAGCGCGAGGTGCGGGTCGACACCGACGACTTCGCCGTCGCCATGCGCGCGGCCATGCGGCAGGACCCCGACGTCATCCTCGTCGGCGAGATGCGCGACCACGAGACGGTGAAGGCCGCGCTGGCCGCGGCCGAGACCGGCCACTTCGTCATGTCGACCCTGCACACCACCGACGCGCAGGAGACGGTCAACCGCGTCATCGACTTCTTCCCGCCGCACGAGCAGAAGCAGGTCCGGCTGTCCCTCGCCGGCGCGCTGCGCGGCATCATCTGCCAGCGCCTGGTGCCCCGCGCCGACGGCCTGGGCCGCTGCGTGGCGATGGAGGTGTGCGTCAACACCGGCCGCATCGCCGACGCCATCGCCGACGCGGACAAGACCAGCACCATCGCCGACCTGATCAAGGAAGGCGCCTACTACGGCATGCAGACCTTCGACCAGCACCTGGTCGCCCTGCTCCGCGACGGCGTCATCACCCTCGACGCGGCGATGGCGGCCTCCACCAGCCCGCACGACCTCGCCGTCGAGCTGCGCCGCCTCGGCCTGGTCGCCTGATCGCCCACCCCGCATGCCGTGATCAAGCAGAGATGGTGAAGCAGGCGCTTCACCATTTCTGCTTGATCACGGACTAGGGTCGGGCCGCGTGGAGCGTGAGCTGGAGCCGGGGCTGAGCGCGGTCGTCGAGCGGGTCGTCGAGGAGTCCGACACGGCGTCGGCGGTGGGCAGCGGGGACCTGTCGGTGCTCGCGACGCCGCGGCTGCTGGCGCTGGCCGAGCGGGCGACCTGCGCGGCGCTCGCCGGGCACCTGCCCGCCGGGAGCACCAGCGTCGGCACGCGGGTCTCGCTCGAGCACACCCGGGCTACGCCGGTCGGCGGCCGGGTCAGCGTGCGGGCCACGCTCGTGCACGTCGACGGCCGCCTGCTGCGCTTCGACGTCGCCGCCGAGGACGGGGCCGGTGCGATGGTCGGGCACGGCGAGGTGACCCGGGTGGTCGTCGACGCCGAGCGGTTCCTGGCCCGGCTGGGGTAGCGGCTCTCCGGCCCGACCGTTAGCCCGGGCAACAGCGGGTAGGCGGACGGGCGGAGGTGCCATGTCCGACGTCCTCACCGCCCTGGCCTACGCGGCCGCCCCCACCGTGGCCGTCCCGGTGGGCGGCTTCGTCGTGACCCGCGTGCAGCTGGGCGCCAGGGTGCGCAGCGCGCTGCAGCACTTCGCCGCCGGTGGGCTGGTGGCCGTCATCGGCGTCGAGCTGCTCGCCGAGCTGCACCAGCGGGCGCCGGTGGCGGTGGCGATCGGCGTCGCGGTCGGCACCCTGTTCATGCTCGCGCTCGACGGCGGCACGCAGCGCCTGGAGCGCAAGGGGGGCCGCTGGGCGAGCGTCGGCTTCCAGGCCGTCGTCGGCGTCGACTTCCTCATCGACGGGCTGCTGCTCGGGGTCTCGCTCGGCCACGACTCCTCGCTGGGTCTGGTGCTGGCGATCGCCCTGACCCTCGAGGACCTCGTCACCGGGCTCTCGCTGGCGCTGACCCTGAAGAAGGAGACGGTGCGGCGCGACGGCCCGGAGGAGGCGCGCAGCCGGGTGCCCCTGGTGATGTCGCTGCTCGCGCTCGCGCTCCCGGTGGGGGCGGTGCTCGGCGGGTTCACCGGCCGGTGGATCTCCGGGGACGCCTACACCCTCGTGCTCGCCTTCGCCGCCGTCGCCCTGCTGTTCCTGGTCTTCGAGGAGCTGCTGCGCGAGGCGCACGGCGTCGCCGAGACGCCATGGACGACCGGCATGCTGTTCGGCGGGCTGCTGGCCTTCCTGCTCATCGAGTCGATGGTCTGAGCTCACAGCTCCAGGCGGTAGGCGAGCAGTTCGACCTCGGGCACCGGGAACCAGTCCCGGTCGGGGGTGCGGACGAAGCCGAGGCTCTCGTAGATCCGGTGCGCCGTGGTCATCGACGGCTGGGTGCTCAGCACCATCGCGGTGCAGCATGCGGCTCGGGCGCGGTCGACGCAGGCGACGACGAGGGCGCGTCCGGCGCCGCGGCCGCGGGCGGCGGGGTCGACGGCCAGCATCCGGATCTCGGCCTCGTCGGGCCCGGCCAGCTCGGCGTACTCCGATCCGTGCTCGGCGTAGGTGACGGCCCCGAGCAGGCCGTCCGGGGTGGCGGCGACGAGCACCGTGGCGTGCGCCGCGCGGCGGTCGGCCGCGCGCAGCTCGTGCACGTAGCCGGCGTCGGCGGGCATGTGCCCGTCGGTGACGTAGGCGGCCACGGTGATCTCGCCGACGGCGTCGAGCTCGTCGGGTCGGACCTCGCGCACGACCAGGGCGGCGGGTGGACCGGCGGGCAGGTCGCGGGCCGACGTCGTCACGGGCCGCAGCCTACGAGCGCCGCCGGTCAGCGCGGAGCCGACCCCGGCAGCGGCGCCCGCAGGTCGGCGCCGGCCAGGCCCGTGGCGCTGCGCGGTGCCTGCGTCCCGGCGGGGTCCCGGCGGACCCAGCCGCGCAGGGCGAGCACCAGCAGCAGGGGGAGGGCGGCGGCCGCGCCGAGGGCGACGACGTCGCCGAGAAGGACGATCAGGACGTGGGCGAGTGCGGTCATGACTGCACCGTGCGCCCCGGCCCGGTCGCCGACGAGTGGCAGGACTGCCGCACTCCCTCGACTTCCTGCCAAGGCTGTGCCAGGCTCGCGGACGTGCCCACGGATGTCGTCGCGCTCGCCCTGCCCGGTGTCGCGCCCTTCGAGCTGGGGGTCGTCGTCGAGGTCTTCGGCATCGACCGCACCGAGGTCGGCGTGCCGCGCTTCGCCTTCGACGTCGCCGGGGTCCGGGCCGGCCGGGTGCCGGCGGCGGAGGGCGCCGGGTTCGCCCTCGAGGTGGCCCACGGGCTGGAGCGGCTCGAGACCGCCGACCTGGTGGCGGTGCCCGCCTCCCCGCGCGACGCGCAGGCTCCGCCCGAGGTGCTCGCGGCGCTGCGCGCGGCCGTGGACCGCGGCGCCCGGGTGCTGTCGGTCTGCTCCGGGGCCTTCGTGCTGGGGCAGGCCGGGCTGCTGGACGGTCGGCGGTGCACCACGCACTGGCGCTACGCCGCCGAGCTGGCCGCGCTGCACCCGCGCGCGCAGGTCGACCCGGACGTGCTCTACGTCGACGAGGGCAGCGTGGTCACCTCGGCCGGCACCGCCGCCGGGATCGACGCCTGCCTGCACGTGGTGCGCCGGGACCACGGCGCGGCGGTGGCGGCCGCCATCGCCCGACGGATGGTCGTGCCGCCGCACCGCGACGGCGGGCAGGCCCAGTACGTCGAGACCCCGGTGACCGCGCACCCGGCCGATACGCTGGCCGAGCTGCTGGACTGGATGAGCGCCCACCTCGACGAGGACCTCTCGGTGGCGCGGCTGGCCCGGCGTGCGCACCTGTCCGAGCGCACCTTCGCCCGCCGCTTCCGCGCCGAGACCGGCACCACCCCGCTGCAGTGGATCACGGTGCAGCGGGTCGCGCTGGCCCAGCGGCTGCTGGAGGAGGGCGACGACCCGGTGGAGATGGTGGCCGCCCGCACCGGGTTCGGCACGGCCGCC
This sequence comes from Motilibacteraceae bacterium, assembly GCA_051953655.1. Classification (GTDB taxonomy): domain Bacteria; phylum Actinomycetota; class Actinomycetes; order Motilibacterales; family Motilibacteraceae; genus JBQCHF01. The sequence continues at coordinate 6,927 of JBQCIO010000353.1, read as the reverse complement.
GCGCTGCGCCAGGCGTTCGCGCGGCACCGCGCCACCACCCCGCAGGCCTACCGGAGGGCGTTCCGCCGCTCGGCGTGACGGCCGCTGGGAGCGGCGCTCGCGGGGTAGGGGGGCGGCATGCACCGTCTCGCCGCCGTCCTGCGCGCCGCCGCGCGGGACCTGCGCGGCCACGACGTGCTGCTGCTCTGCGCCGGCGCCACCTTCTACGCCGGCATCGGACTGGTCCCGTTCCTGCTGGTCGCGCTGGGCCTGGCGGCTGCGCTCGTCGGCGACGTCCAGCTCGGCCGGCTGGCCTCCGACGCCGCCAGCGCGCTGCCCGACGCCCTGGGCGCCCCGGCCGCCGCCCGCCGCCTGGTGGCCGCCGCCACCGAGGCCTCACCGGCCACCCTGCTGCTCGCCGTGCTGCCCGCCTCCCTCTACGGGGAGGGCCTGCGCCGGGTGTTCGTGCGCCTCACCGGCGAGCGCGACGTCCTCACCGGCTGGCGCGGTCGGCTGCGGCTGCTCCCGCTGCTGGCCGTCAGCCCGCTGCTGGCCCTGGCCGGGCTGCTCACCGCCCCCACGCTGGCCACGCTGCTGGCCGGCCCGCACCCGTCGGTCGGCGCGCTGGTGCTCGGCGAGTGGCTCGCCCTCACCGTCGACTGGCTGCTCATCTGGCCCGCGCTCGCCTACGTCTTCGGCGTCGTCGGCCCGCGCTCACCGGCCTGGCGCCCGCTGCTGGTCGGCTCGGGCACCACCGCCGCGTTCCTGTCCGGCTTCCTGCAGGGCTTCGTGCTGTTCCTCGCCCTGCCCCTGGACCTCGGCGGCCCCTTCGGCGGCCTCGCCGTGATCGGCGCCGTGGTCGCCGTCGGCTTCTGGCTCTGGCTGCTGCACCTGGTCGCCGTCGCCGGCTACGTGATCACCCTGCGCCTCGACGCCGACGCCGCGGCTCCCGAACCGGCCACCCCGGCCCCGGTCGGAACGATCACGCGGACGTGATCGTTTCCGGGGCGGGCCCGGCTCCTCACACCCCGGTCGTGGACCGGGGGTAGGCGACCGCCGGGTCGGTGACGACGTTGACCAGGTAGGGCACCCCGGAGGCGAACGCGCGGTCCAAGGCGGGGCCGATCTGGCCGGGGTCGGTGACCAGCTCGCCGGCGCCGCCGAGGGCGCGCACCACCTCGTCGTAGCGCGTCTGCGGCGCCAGCTCGGCGGCGACGTCGTAGCCGTAGAGGAACTGCATCGGGTGCTTCTCCAAGCCCCACATGCCGTTGTTGCCCACCACCATGACCACGGGCAGCCGGTGGCGGACCAGGGTGTCGACGTCCATCAGGCTCAGCCCCGCGGCGCCGTCGCCGAGCATGAGCACCACCTGCGCCGAGGGCCGCTCGATCCGTGCCGCGATGGAGTAGCCGAGCCCGGTGCCGAGGCAGCCGTAGGGGCCGGGGTCGAGCCAGCCGCCGGGCCGCTTCGGCTCCACGTACTTGCCGGCGAAGGACACGAAGTCGCCGCCGTCGCCGATGACGACGGCATCCTCGGCCAGGCGCGGGACCAGCTCGCCGTAGATGCGCGCAGGGTGGATCGGGTCGGCGTCGGAGGCCAGCAGCTCGGCGTCGGCGGCCGCTGTGCGGGCCACCACGGCCTGCAGCTCCGACAGCCAGTCGGAGAACGACGGACGCCGCAGCTCCTGCTCGTAGGCCGCTACCAGGCCGTCCAGCGCCAGCCCGAGGTCGCCGGCCACGGCCGCGGCTAGCTCGACGTGCCCGGCCAGCTGGCCGGGGGAGTCGGCCACGTGCACCACCCTGGCCGCGGGCGCGCCGTCCTTGCCCCCGAAGATTCCGTAGCCGAGCCGGAAGTCCAGCGGTGCGCCGACGACGACCACCAGGTCCGCCGCGCCGAACGCGCGCGAGCGGGCCCGGGTGACCAGCTGCGGGTGCCCGGCCGGCAGGATGCCGCGGCCCATCCCGTTGGCCACCACCGGGACCCCGAGCTGCTCGACCGCCCGCCGAGCCGCCTCCTCCGCCGACTCCGACCACACATCGGAGCCGAGCACCAGCACCGGATGAGCGGACTGCGCGAGCAGCCCGGCCACCGCGGCCAGCGCGTCGGGGTCGGGCGCCACCGGGGCTCGCGACGGCGCGGCGGGCAGCTCCACCTCCGCGCGGGCGAACAGCTGGTCCATCGGCACGTCCAGGAACACGGGGCCGCGGTGCGGAGCGGCGGCGGTGCGCAGCGCGTCGTCGACCGCCCCGGCGATGGCGGCGGTCTCGCGCACCGTCCCGGCGTGCTTGGTGACCGGCGCGAGGATCGGCGGATGGTCGAGCTCCTGCAGGCTCCCGGTGCCCCAGCGGAACGAGGGCGCCCGGCCGCCGAGCACGAGCAGCGGCGAGCCGTTGAAGTGCGCGCTGGTCACGGCGGAGACGCCGTTGGTGACCCCCGGGCCGGCGGTCAGCACGGCGAGACCGGGGGTGCGGGTGAGCTTGGCGGTGGCCTCGGCGGCGAACACGGCGGTCTGCTCGTGCCGGACGTCGACCAGCCGCATCGGCGGCTCGGCCTTCACCGCGCCGTCGTAGAGCGGGAAGACGTGGGCTCCGGAGAGCGTGTACATCGTCCGGATGCCGTGCGCCTGCGCGACGGCCACGGCCAGCTCGCCGCCGTGCCCCTCCCGGACACCCTGTCCAGCCGTTCCGCCGCCGGTCCTGCCGGCCCCGGACGTCTCCAGCTGGTCGACCTGCTCGCTCATCGCCGGTGCTCCTCCCGTTCGCCCGCGAACCTACTCAGCGGTAGGCCCCACGTACACCGGCGCCCGCACGTGCGACGGCCCGCGCCGTCTCGAGGACGACGCGGGCCGGTGCCGGTTCGTGCTGGGTCGGACGGGCTACCGGGCCGGGGCGGTGACCCCGTCGTCGGTGAGGTCCGGCAGGGGAGCGACCCGCGGGTCGCCCTCGTCGGCGTGGTAGTCGTCCGGGATGGTGGCGTCCCGGCCCTCCGGCGCCTTGAGCGCCCGCAGGATGACGGTGAGGACCGCGGCCACCACGACGTTGATGACGAACGCCGTCAGCGCGAGGTAGCCCGTCTTGCCGTCGAAGAGCGGGATGCTGGCCACCGAGCCACCGAAGTGCTTTCCGGTGGCGGGGTTGAGGACCTGGTAGGCGCGGACCGTGCCGTAGATCATCGCCACCGCCCAGCCGGCCAGCAGCGCCCAGCGGTGGAACCACCGGGTGTAGAGGCCGAACACGATGGCCGGGAAGGTCTGCAGGATCCAGATGCCGCCGAGCAGCTGGAAGTTCAGCGCGAGGGTCTTGTCCAGGAACAGGACGAACACCAGCGCGCCGACCTTCACCACCAGCGACACCAGCTTGGAGACGTTGGCCTCCTGCTGCGGGGTCGCGTTCGGCTTGATGAAGTCCCGGTAGATGTTGCGGGTGAACAGATTGGCCGCCGCGATGGACATGATGGCCGCGGGCACCAGGGCGCCGATCGCGATGGCCGCGAAGGCGATGCCGGCGAACCACGACGGGAACATGTCCTGGAACAGCTGCGGCACGACCAGCTGCGCGTTCGGCTTGCCGTCCAGACCGATCGGCTTGGTCTTGGCGGCGATGGCCATGAAGCCCAGCAGGGCGAGCAGGCCCAGCAGGAACGAGTACGCCGGCAGGATCGAGGCGTTGCGGCGGATGACCCGGCGGCTCTTGGTCGACAGGACCGCGGTGACCGAGTGCGGGTACATGAACAGCGCCATCGCCGAGCCCAGCGCCAGGGTGGCGTAGGGCCAGAACCCGGTGGCGCCCGGGATGAACGCGCCGGTGGGCTTGCCCTTGGCGTTCGGCGTCGTCATCTTCTCCTTGGCGGCGTCGAAGATGACGTGGGCGCCGCCGAGCTTGATCGGGATGTAGATGACCGCGACCGCGATGACCAGGTAGATCAGGCCGTCCTTGACGAACGCGATGAGCGCGGGGGCGCGCAGGCCGCTGGAGTAGGTGTAGGCGGCCAGGACCGCGAACGCGATGAGCAGCGGCAGGTCGCGGGCCAGCGCGTTGCCGCTGCCGCCGATGCCCATGACCTCCAGGACGGCCTGGATGCCGACCAGCTGCAGGGCGATGTAGGGCATCGTCGCGAGGATGCCCGTGAGGGCGACCGCCAGGGACAGCCCGCGAGAGTCGTAGCGGCCCTTCACGAAGTCGGCCGGGGTGACGTAGCCGTGGCGGTGGCTGACCGACCACAGGCGCGGCATGAAGACGAAGATCAGCGGATAGACGATGATCGTGTAGGGCACGGCGAAGAAGCCGCTCACCGCGCCGGCGCCGAACATCGCTGCCGGGACCGCGACGAAGGTGTAGGCGGTGTAGAGGTCGCCGCCGAGCAGGAACCACGTGACGAAGGTGCCGAAGCCGCGTCCACCGAGGCCCCACTCGTCGAGGCTGTGCATGCTGGCCGCGCGCCGCCACCGCGCCGCCGCGAAGCCGACCACCGTCACCACGAGGAACAGCAGGATGACGATGGTGAGCTCGATGCCGTTCACCTGCTTCATCCCCGGCCTCCCTTGCGCAGGTCGGCCTGCGTGTCGGCGTCGTCGTGGAACGACAGCCGGCGCTTGCGCTCGGGGATGAGCTTCATCGCGGTGTAGGTCAGGCCCGCGGCGATGAACACCCAGAGCAGTTGGTACCAGTAGAAGAACGGGAACCCGAACAGCTTGGGGGTCTCCTTGGCGTACGAGGAGACCCACAGCAGCGCCACGAAGGGCGCCAGCAGGCAGACGGTGATGGCCACGAGCCGGCCCGGACCGATGTCCGCCGCAACATTGCGACGGCCGGCCGGACCCTCGGGAGTCGGCACGACGACCTCCATGCGAAGCGTGGGGAGGGCAGATGGACGTGAAGCGGGCATTCCGGCGCTCCAATATATTGGCGCGCCGACGGGAGGGTCTATCACAGCGTGACGGCCGCCACACCCGCCGGTCTGGTCGGCGCGCCGCGTTCCCGCGCCCCGTCCCACGATGCGGACGCTCGCCCGCACGGCGACGCCTCTCGCCGCACCGCCCGGGATACCTTCCGGAGGATGAGCGAGGAGCAGGCGACCTGGCGCGAGGAGCGGCGTGCGGCCGCCCACGAGCACGCCGAGGCGCTGCGCCGCCGGCAGGAGGCCGAGTCGCGGCAGGCGCGTGAGCTGCTCGCCGGGTTCGTGGCGCAGGCCCGGGCCGCCGGCCTCGCCCCCCGCCCGCTGCTGGCCCGCGGCTACCGGGGAACGCGGTACCGGACCGGGCTCGAGGGCTGGTACCTGCGCCGGAACCACACCGTGGGCGTCGACCTCCGCGGCGAGTTCTACCTGCTCACCGTGCCGGACAGCCTGCTCGCGCGGCTGCGCGGGGTGCGGCTGGCCCCGTCCGACCCGCCGCTCGTGGTCGGCCGTGGCGGCAGGGACGGCGACTCGGTCGACCTCGCCGAGCTGGTCCGGCTCCGGCTCGAAGCCGGCACCTCCTGGGACTGACCCTCGCACGCCGGCTCCGCCCGGCCACCGGCTGCTCGCCCGGACCGGGCACCATGGAGGGGAGATGACCTCTACCGCCGCCACCCTCGCCGACCTCGTCCCAGACAACCCCGACGACCTCTACGACGTCTTCGCCGCCTGGGCGGGGGAGCGGGGTCTCGAGCTCTACCCCGCGCAGAGCGAGGCTCTGCTCGAGCTCGTCATGGGCAGCAACGTCGTGCTGGCCACGCCCACCGGGTCGGGCAAGAGCCTGGTCGCCACCGGCGCGCACTTCGCCGCTCTGGCCGAGGGGCGGCGCAGCTTCTACACCGCGCCCATCAAGGCGCTGGTCTCGGAGAAGTTCTTCGCGCTGTGCGCGGTCTTCGGCGCCGAGCGGGTCGGCATGCTCACCGGCGACGCCGCGGTCAACCCGACGGCGCCGATCATCTGCTGCACCGCGGAGGTGCTGGCCAACCTCGCGCTGCGCGAGGGGACCGGCGCCGACGTCGGGCTCGTCGTCATGGACGAGTTCCACTTCTACGCCGAGCGCGACCGCGGCTGGGCCTGGCAGGTGCCGATCCTCGAGCTGCCGCAGGCGCAGTTCCTGCTCATGTCGGCGACGCTGGGCGACGTCGCGTTCTTCGAGCAGGACCTGACCCGCCGGACCGGGCGGCCCACCGCCGTCGTCCGTTCGGCCCAGCGACCGGTGCCGCTCTCGTACGAGTACGCCGAGACGCCGCTGCACGAGACCATCGACGAGCTGCTCAAGACCCACCAGGCGCCGATCTACGTCGTGCACTTCACCCAGGCTGCGGCGCTGGAGCGGGCGCAGGCGCTGATGAGCACCAACGTGTGCACCCGCGAGGAGAAGGACGCCATCGCGGCGCTCATCGGCAACTTCCGCTTCACCAAGGGCTTCGGCGCCACGCTGTCCCGCCTCGTGCGCCACGGCATCGGCGTGCACCATGCCGGCATGCTGCCGCGCTACCGGCGGCTGGTGGAGAACCTGGCCCAGGCAGGGCTGCTCAAGGTGATCTGCGGGACGGACACCCTCGGCGTCGGCATCAACGTGCCGATCCGCACCGTGCTCCTCACCGCCCTGTCCAAGTACGACGGCCGGCGCACCCGGCTGCTGCGGGCCCGCGAGTTCCACCAGATCGCCGGCCGCGCCGGGCGTGCGGGCTTCGACACCGCGGGGACCGTCGTCGTCATGGCGCCCGAGCACGAGATCGAGAACGCGGTCCAGCTCGCGAAGGCCGCGGACGAGCGCCAGCTCGCTGCACGTCTGCCCCGGCACGCTACCTGTCGGCCCGCTGGATCACGTCGCCGTCTCCGGAGGTGCAACGATCCTCGTTGGCACGACGGCGCAGCTCACGGCAACCGCGCAGGACGCGAACAATCAGACTGTCTCGGACGCGACGATTACGAGCTGGAAGTCCAGCGACGAATCCATCGCAACGGTCGATGCCACCGGGAAGATCATGG
>JBQCIO010000352.1:0-6306 GCA_051953655.1 Motilibacteraceae bacterium | reverse complement strand
CATGTACCGATGGTAGGCCAGGTATCTGACAAACGGTAGCCCGCCGGCCACGGATCACCAGGATCGAGCATCTCCGTGCGCGTGCCGGTGATCCAGGCCCGGCCGGTGATGGTGGGCACGACGGCCGGCAGCCCGCCGACGCTGGTCTCCTCCACCAGGCGCCCGGTGAAGGTCGACCCGATGAAGGACTCGTTGACGAAGTCGGTGTGCAGGGCCAGCTCGCCGCGGGCGTGCAGCTGGGCCATCCGCGCGCTCGTGCCGGTGCCGCAGGGGGAGCGGTCGAACCAGCCGGGCGAGATGGCCATGGCGTGCCGGGAGCGCCGCGCGTCCGAGCCGGGCGCGAGCAGGGCGACGTGGTGACAGCCCCTGATCTCGGGGTTCTCGGGGTGCACCGGTTCGGCCTGCTCGTCGACCGCGGCCATGATGGCCAGCCCGGCGTCGAGCAGCCGCTGCTTCTCGGCCCGCTCGAACGGGATGCCCAGTGCCTCCAGCTCGACCATGGCGTAGAAGTTGCCGCCGTAGGCGATGTCGTAGGCGACCTCGCCCAGCCCGGGCACGGAGACCTTCTGGTCCAGGGCCAGGGAGAAGGACGGCACGTTGGTGAGCGTGACCGAGCAGGCCCGCCCGTCCTGCACCGCGACCTCGGCCACGACCAGCCCGGCGGGGGTGTCCAGCCGGATGGTCGTCACCGGCTCGGTGACCGCGACCATGCCGGTCTCGACCAGCACGGTGGCGACCCCGATCGTGCCGTGGCCGCACATCGGCAGGCAGCCGGAGACCTCGATGTAGAGCACGCCCCAGTCCGCGTCGGGCCGGGTGGGCGGCTGCAGGATCGCGCCGCTCATCGCGCCGTGGCCGCGCGGCTCGTACATGAGCAGCGTGCGGAGGTCGTCCAGGTGCTCGAGGAAGTGCTGCCGCCGCTCGAACATCGAGGCGCCCGGGATGACGCCCACGCCGCCGGTCACCACGCGGGTGGGCATGCCCTCCGTGTGCGAGTCGACGGCGGAGAAGACGCGGGAGGCGCGCACGGTCAGCGCAGCCCTTCGGCGAGCGCCTTCTCGGTGGCCTCGCGGACGACCTGCTCCTGCTCGGGCAGCAGGGGCATGCGCGGGGGCTGGCAGGGGCCGCCGATGCGTCCGGCCAGGTCCATCGAGAGCTTGATGGCCTGGACGAACTCGGTCTTCGAGTCCCAGCGCAGGAGCGGGTGCAGCAGCCGGTAGAGCGGGAGAGCGCGGTCGAGGTCGCGCGCGGACGCGGCGGCGAAGAGCTCGCTGCAGGCCTGCGGGAAGGCGTTGGGGTAGCCGGCCACCCAGCCGGGGGAGCCGGCCAGGGCCAGCTCCAGCACGACGTCGTCGGAGCCGGCGAGCACGTCCAGGCCGGGGGCGAGCTCGGCGATCTCGTAGAACCGCCGGACGTCGCCGGAGAACTCCTTGACGGCCACGATGAGGCCCTCGCCGTGCAGCCGGGCGAGCAGGGCCGGGGTGAGGTCGACCTTGGTGTCGTAGGGGTTGTTGTAGGCCACGACCGGCAGGCCGGCCTTCGCCACCTCGCGGTAGTGGGCGAGCACGCTGCGCTCGTCGGCGCGGTAGGCGTTGGGCGGGAGGAGCATGACGACCTGCGCCCCGGCCTCCGCGGCCTGCTCGGCCCAGCGCCGCGCCTCGGTGGCTCCGTAGGCGGCGACCCCCGGCATGACCGTCGCCCCGCCGGCGGCCTGGACCGCGGTGCGCACGACGGCGGCGCGGTCCTCCGGGCCGAGCACCTGGTACTCGCCGAGCGAGCCGTTCGGGACCACGCCGTCGCAGCCGTTGGCCAGCAGCCAGGCCACGTGCTCGGCGTAGCGGTCCAGGTCCGGCCGGGCAGGGTCGCCCTCGCTCCAGGGGAGGGCGGTGGCCACCAGCACCCCGTGCCAGGGCCGCTTCGTCGTCGCGCTCATCGGGCTCCCGCCTTTCGTCTCCCCGCTCCTGCTGGCGAGGACAGTACTATTTCACACGGTACTGAGCCAGGGTCTGCGAGTGATCACTTCTGGCTCTCGTCCTCCGCCGCGAGGGTTCCCAGCGGGACCGGCACGGCCAGCGGTCTCTCGGCTGTCCCCGACGGGTCGTAGGACACGCCGGTCCAGCTGCTCACCAGGCAGGACGAGGCGAATCCGCAGAACCGGCCCTGGCACCAACCCATCCCGACCCGGGACAGCAGCTTGGCCGAACGGGCATCCGACGCGCCGAAGCGGTCCACCGCGTCGCGCAGGTGCTGCACGGTGACCTCTTCGCACCGGCACACGAGGGTGCTCGCGCCGCGCGTGTCCATCCCGAGCGTGTCCATCCAGAAGGGCGGAACGGGGTGGGCCCGGTGCATGGCGGCGGCGAAGCTGCGCAGCCGGTCCCTGCGCCGGAGCAGCCGTCGGGTCCGGTCGTCCCGCACCCCTGCTGCGGCCAGCCCCGCCAGCTCCCCCTCGACGACGGCCAGCGCGGCACCGCCGACCCCGCAGGCCTCGCCGGCCGCGTAGACGTCCGGGACGCTGGTCTGCTGCCGCTCGTCGGTCCGCACGACCAGCGACCCGTCGAGGTCCACGCTGGTCCGGCAGCCCAGGGCGAGCAGCAGCTCGAGCCGCGGCACGAACCCCCAGCCGACCGCCACGGCGTCGGCCGCGATGCGCCGCTCGGTTCCCGGGACGACGTGCCCGGACGCGTCCAGTCTCGCGACGGTGACCGCCGAGACCGCGTCGTCGCCGTGCGCGGCCACGACGGCGGACCGGGTGTGCACGGGGATGCGCTCTCGGGCGAGCGCGGCTGTGTACGTCGCCCCTTCGACGAGCTTGGCCGGGTTGCGCACCACCGCGGGCAGCTCGCGCAGCCAGCCGGTGACGGCCGCCGCCTCGTGCACGCCGACCACCTGAGCACCGGCGTCGGCGAGGGCGGTGGCGACGGGGAGCAGGAAGGGGCCGGTCCCCGCCACGACCACCCGCTGCCCCGGAACGACCCCGTGCGCCTTCACCAGCGCCTGGGCGCCGCCGGCGGTCAGGACCCCGGGAAGGTCCCAGCCGGGGAACGGGACCTGCCGGTCGTGCGCGCCGGGGGCGAGGACGAGGCGACGGGCGCGGACGAGGTGCTGCGTCGGGGGGCCGTCGTCCCCGCGGCGCAGGGCCCGCACGGTGAAGAGGTCCCCGTCTCGGCCCACCGTCCAGACGTCGTGCCGCGCCAGCAGGGTGAAGCGGCCCGCGGAACGCGCCCGGGCCAGCTCCGCGGTCAGTCCTCGGTGCGTGCCCAGGTCGTGGTGCAGCCGGGTGCGGTCGACGCCGTCCTCGGGCTGCCGCCAGTACTGACCGCCGGGGTGCGCGCCGCCGTCGACCATGACGACGTCGAGGCCCGCCCGGGTCGCCGCCGCGGCCGCGGCGAGCCCGGCCGGTCCGGCGCCGACCACGGCCAGGTCGTGGACCGCGGCGTCCCGCTCAGGTCGCGAGGTGCTCACGGCCGCTCCCTTCCTGGGTGCTCACCTGCATCCCGTCCCGGGCCGGCTGCAGGCAGGCCCGGACGCCGGGGCGGCCGTCGACGGTGACCAGGCAGTCGAAGCACACGCCGATGCCGCAGAAGACGCCGCGCGGACGGCCCTCGCTGCGGGTGGTGCGCCAGGACCTGACGCCCGTCGCGAGCAGCGCCGCGGCGACGGTCTGTCCGGGGCGGAAGGGGACGGTGCGGCCGTCGAAGGAGAGCTCGTGCGTCATGCGTGCGCACCTCCGGTCGGGGCCGGTGCGTCCTCGGAGATGGTTCCGGAGCTGGTTCCGGTGCTGGTTCCGGTGCTGCCCGCGAACCGTGCGGGGGAGAACGGGGAGAGGTCGAGCGCGGGCGGCTGATGGGTGAGCAGCGCGGCGAGCGCCTCGCCGGTCGCGGCGGACAGACCGATGCCGGCGCCCTCGTGGCCGCAGGCGTGGAAGACGCCGGGGACCCGCTCGTCGCCTCCGACGATCGGTAGGTGGTCGGGGCAGTACGGTCGGAAGCCGCGGTAGGCGCGCATGACGGCGACGTCGGCCAGCACCGGGAACAGGCGCACCGCCTGGGCGGCGAGCCGGCGGAGCACCGGAACGGACAGGGTCCGGTCGAAGCCCACCCGTTCCCGGCTCGCCCCGATGAGCACCGTGCCGGCGCGCGTCCCCTCGATGACCGCGGAGGTCTCCAACCCCTCCTGGGAGGAGGCGACGTTCGCCACGTAGTCGGCGTCGTAGACCTTGTGCCGCACCACCCGCGGCAGCGGCTCGGTGACGAGGATGAAGCCGCGCCGGGGGAGGACGGGGACCGGGGCGCCGAGCCGGGCGGAGACCTCGCCGCCCCAGGTGCCCGCGGCGTTGACGACGGCCGGTGCGGCGATGCTGCCCCGGTCGGTGCGGACGCCCGTCACCGCTCCGCCCGCGCCGGCGGTCACGCCGGTCACCTCGACCCCGGTGTGCACGGCCGCCCCGAGGTCGCGCGCGGCCTCGAGCAGCCGCGCGGCGGCGAGCACCGGCATCACCTGCAGGTCCTGCGGATAGAGCACGCCGCCGGCGAGGTCACGGGCCAGGTGCGGTTCGTGCTCGGGGAGATCTTCGGCGGCGACCTCGACGGCCTCCACCCCGTGCCGGCGCTGCTCGGCCGCCAGCTCGCGCAGCCCGCTCAGGCCGGGGGCGGTGGCGGTGACCACGAGCCCGCCCTTGGCCTCGAGCTCGAACCCCTCCGCGCCGAGCTCCTCGGCCAGCTGCAGCCAGAGCCGCTGCGAGCGGAGGGCGAGATCGAGCTCGGGCCCGGGCTCCTTGTCCGAGACGAGGATGTTCCCCTCGCCACCGCTGGTCGTCCCGCCGGCCACCGTCCCGCGGTCGACGACGACCACCTTCAGCCCGGCGCGGGCGGCGAAGTAGGCGGTGGCAGCACCCACCATCCCGGCGCCGACGACGACGACGTCGGCTGCACCTAGGTCGGCCACGTCGCCTCCTCGCTCGCTGACAGTGGAATGTTACATACGACTGTCTGCGCGATCCACGACCGGAGCGACGTGCCCGAGCCTCGCTGCTCACCTGGACGGATCGCCGCAGCTGACGAGACTGCGGCGCCGAGCCGGCCGCGCGGTGGACCCGGGCCCGGTGGTCAGGCGGCGGCGAGCGCCGCCCGTCGGGCCGGTCGTAACGCCGTGGCGGCGAAGGCGACGGCGAGCCCGAGGACGAGCACACCGACGGGCCGGCCGACGGCGGCCGTCGAGCCAGGCTCGGCCAGGGCCATGAGGCCGATCAGGGCGGTGGCGGTGGAGCCGAGCACGGCCGTCACCTGCCACCCGTCCGCACGCAGCGCGCTCGCGGCACAGACGAGCCCGACGCAGAGCAGCATCCAGCTGGCGTCGTAGTGCTGCTCGGCGGCCTCCCCGTGCAGGGTCGAGATCTGGCGGGCGAGCGGGACCGCGTGGACCGCCAGGACGGCGGTGGTGAGCAGGGCGAGAGCCAGGGGGACGACCGCGGCCCGGCTGAGGTCGACCAGCGCCCGACGGGCGGGGAGCAGAGCGACCAGCACGGCGATCGGCAGCAGCATCCCCGCCACACCGTCGGAGTAGCGGCCCAGCACCTGCGGCACCAGACCGGCCACGCCCACCGCGATGACCGCCTGCACCGCGGACGGGTGGGCGGTCGGCCGGCGGAGCAGGGAGAGCACGAATATCCCGATGCCGGAGAGGAGGATCCCGGCAGCCAGCGATCCGAGCCGCGGATCCTCCTCGCCCAACCCCACCCCGGTGACGCCTCCGACGAGGAGCCGGAGACCGAACAGCAGGCAGGGGTTCACCGCCACGACGACGAGGACCAGGCGGAGCAGGACGGCGCGGGTGACGGACAGGGAGCGGTGGAGAGAGGGCACGACGGCCTCCAGGGTGCGCAGCTCGAAGTTCTTGCCGACCTTCCGTGCGGGCACTTCCCGCGGGCAATGGGCGGGTGTCCCGGGCTTCTCGGGTCATCTGTCTCGGCGCGGTACTCGGCGCTCAACGAGGGTGCGTCCGACGGCACGTAGGAGCTGATACGAGATGGGGCTCGGCAGTGGAAAACCCCGGCCCGGCCATGCGAACAGGTGTACGATGAGGTCATGTCTTCCACCCCTGTTCCTGTCGAGGACGCCACCGTTGCGGTGGCGCCCTCGGCGCTGTCATGGGGGTACGTGACGCGCGATGACCGACCGCCGGGGTGGGCGCAGAACCTGCCCACGCAGGACGAGGCGTGGGACATGGCCCACGAGGAGCACGAGCTGCGGGAGTGGTTCGAGGCCCAGGGCGTCGATTGGGACGCGGACGACGTGCAGGTGGAGG
>JBQCIO010000351.1:0-4373 GCA_051953655.1 Motilibacteraceae bacterium | reverse complement strand
GTCCGCGGGGGGGGGCAGGGGGCCGCCCTGGTCGGTGGTCCACAACGGGGGTGGGGCCCCCCCCCCCCGCGGGGGTGGGGGGCGCCCCTCGGCGCGGAGCTGGGTGGTGCTGGACGGACCTCAGGCCTCGGCGGCCGCGGTCTCCTCCATGAGGTTGCGGGTCTTGTTCGGGTCGAGCGGGATGCCCGGGCCCATCGTCGTGGTCAGGGTCGCCTTCTTCAGGTAGCGGCCCTTGGCGGCGGACGGCTTGAGGCGGAGCACCTCGTCGATGGCGGCGGCGTAGTTCTCGACCAGCGCCTCGTCGGAGAACGAGGTCTTGCCGATGATGAAGTGCAGGTTCGAGTGCCGGTCGACGCGGAACTCGATCTTGCCGCCCTTGATGTCCGTGACGGCCTTGGCGACGTCGGCGGTCACCGTGCCGGTCTTCGGGTTGGGCATGAGACCACGCGGGCCGCGGACGCGGCCGAGGCGGCCGACCTTGCCCATGAGGTCGGGGGTGGCGACGACGGCGTCGAAGTCGAGGCGGCCACCGGCCACCTCGTCGATGAGCTCGTCGGCGCCCACGATGTCGGCGCCTGCGGCGCGGGCCTGCTCGGCACGCTCACCGGTGGCGAAGACCAGGACCCGAGCGGTCTTGCCGGTGCCGTGCGGCAGGTTCACCGTGCCGCGGACCATCTGGTCGGCCTTGCGCGGGTCCACACCCAGGCGCAGGGCGACCTCGACGGTCGCGTCGTACTTCGTGGTGGAGGTCTCGCGGGCCAGGCGGACGGCGTCGAGGGGCGAGTAGAGGCTGTCCAGGTCGACCTTGGCGACCGCGGCGTTGTAGGCCTTGCTGCGCTTCATGTGCTGCTCCTTGCAGAACGGGAGTCGTGGTGACGGGCCAGCGCCTGGCCCTCCCACTGGGGGTGTTGCCGGATGCCGTGCTGGGGCGTCGGGGCGCTCAGCCCTCGACGGTGATGCCCATCTGGCGGGCGGTGCCGGCGATGATCTTCTCGGCGGCGTCCAGGTCGTTCGCGTTGAGGTCGGGCATCTTGGTCTGCGCGATCTCCCGGACCTGGTCGCGGGTGAGCTTGCCGACCTTGGTGGTGTGCGGGGTGCTCGAGCCCTTCTGCAGTCCGGCGGCGGCCAGGATGAGCCGGGCCGCGGGCGGGGTCTTGGTGACGAAGGTGAACGAGCGGTCCTCGTAGACCGAGATCTCGACCGGCACGATCTGCCCACGATCGGCCTCGGTGGCCGCGTTGTAGGCCTTGCAGAACTCCATGATGTTGACGCCGTGCTGGCCCAGCGCGGGGCCGACCGGCGGCGCCGGGGTGGCCGCGCCGGCCTTGATCTGCAGCTTGATGATCGCTGACAGCTTCTTCTTGGGAGGCATTCCTCGCCGTCCTTCTGGTTCGGGTCCTTCACGACATCGCAGGCGTCACGCGCCCCGCGCGACGCCTGCGACAGACTTGCTGCAGTTCGCTCAGATCTTCTGGACCTGGGAGAACGACAGCTCGACCGGGGTCTCCCGGCCGAAGATCGAGACGAGCACCTTGAGCTTCTGCGCGTCGGGGTTGATCTCGTTGATGGTGGCAGGGAGCGTGGCGAACGGCCCGTCCATGACGGTGACCGACTCGCCCACCTCGAAGTCGGCGACGCGGATCTCGGGCTTCTCGGCGCCCTTCTCCTCCACCTCGGGGGCCAGGAACTTCATGACCTCGTCGATGGACAGCGGGCTGGGCCGGTGCGTGTGGCCCACGAAGCCGGTGACGCCCGGGGTGTTGCGGACCGCGGACCACGACTCGTCGGTGAGCTCCATGCGCACCAGCACGTAGCCGGGCAGCACGTTGGCCTTGACCTGCTTGCGCTGACCGTTCTTGATCACGGTCTCCTCGCGCTGCGGGACCTCGATCTGGAAGATGAAGTCCTCCATGTTGAGGGTCTGGATCCGCGTCTCGAGGTTGGAGCGCACCCGGTTCTCGTAGCCGGCGTAGGTGTGCACGACGTACCAGTCGCCGGGCGCGCGGCGCAGGGCCTCGCGGAAGTCCTCGATGCTCTCGCCCTCGGGCTGCTCGGGCTGCTCGGGCTGGTCTGCCTCCATGCCGGCCGGCTCGACGACGGCGTTGACCGGCTCGGTGTAGGGCTCGCCGGCCGTGAGGTCCTCGCCGGCCCGGGCCGCCGCGACGTCGGCGGGGTCGTAGTCGTCCTCGCCGGCGTCCTCGGCCACCTCGACGTCGTCGGAGCTGCCGAGGTCGACCTCCTCGCCCTGCTCGCTCACGACCTCGGCCCCGAGGTCGGCGGTCTCCTCGACGGACTCGTCGGGCGACAGCGGGGTCTCGGACACGGTGGGGGCCTCTTCCTGACAAGCGTGCGGGCGGGCGGGACGGGGGTGCGGTCGGCGCCGGGGCGGACGGCCCGTCAGCCGGCCGCCGGTCAGCCGAAGATGCTGAGCACGGCCTGGCCGAAGCCGAAGTCGAGCAGCGACACGTAGGCGATGACGATGCAGACGAACACGACGACGACGCTGGTGTAGGTCACCAGCTCCTTGCGCGTGGGCCAGATGACCTTGCGCAGCTCGGCGACGATCTGGCGGTAGAACAGCGAGAGCCGGGCGAGCAGGGACGGGCGGCCGGCGCCGCGGCGGGACGCGCCGCGCTCACGCTCGGGAGCCGCGGGAGTGTCGCGGGTCTCCGTCATGCCCTCACCCGATCCCTGCTGGCTGACCAGCTCTGGCATTGCCAGCTCGATGCGTGCAGCTCGTGCGTCCACCGCCGTCCCCGCGGGTGCGGGGGCGCCGTGACGGGCACCGGCGGGGCGCCGGGCCCGTCGTCGCAGGGCCGGAGGGACTCGAACCCCCAACCACCGGTTTTGGAGACCGGGACTCTACCAATTGAGCTACGACCCTTCGGCGTTCGCCGACCGGTGCCAGCCCCCCGGCTCCCCGAGAGGAGTGCGGGCGCGCTGGCGCAGGCGGTCCACGCCGACCGCCAGTGTAGGGGGTGGCCGGGGGCAGGTCGAACCGCTGCCGGAACCGGGGCCCGGCGGCCGGGCCCGGACCGGTGGCCGGGCGGGGCGTCCGCACCCCGGACGCGGCGGGCGCGCGGGCCCCCTCGCCTGGGACGATAGGAGCCATGACGAACGAGCTCCCGCGGATCTCTCGCCGCATCGCGGCCATCTCCGAGTCGGCCACGCTGGCCGTGGACGCGAAGGCCAAGGCGCTCAAGGCCGCCGGCCGTCCCGTCATCGGCTTCGGCGCCGGCGAGCCGGACTTCCCGACGCCGGACTACGTCGTCGAGGCCGCCGTGGCCGCCTGCCGCGACCCCCGCTTCCACCGCTACACCCCCGCCGCCGGCCTGCCCGAGCTGCGCGAGGCGGTGGCGGCCAAGACCAAGCGCGACTCCGGCTACGACGTCACCGCCGCGCAGGTGCTCATCACCAACGGCGGCAAGCAGGCCGTCTACGAGGCCTTCGCCACCCTGCTCGACCCGGGTGACGAGGTGCTCGTGCCGACGCCGTACTGGACCACCTACCCGGAGGCGATCCGGCTGGCCGGCGGCGTGCCCGTCGACGTCGTGGCCGACGAGACGACCGGCTACCTGGTGTCGGTCGACCAGCTCGAGGCCGCGCGCACCGAGCGCACCAAGGTGCTGCTGTTCGTCTCCCCCTCCAACCCGACCGGCGCGGTCTACCCGCCCGAGCAGGTGGAGGCGATCGGACGGTGGGCCGCCGAGCACGGGCTGTGGGTCGTCACCGACGAGATCTACGAGCACCTGGTCTACGGCGACGCGGAGTTCACCAGCATCCCGACCCTCGTGCCCGAGATCGCCGACCGCTGCGTGGTGCTCAACGGCGTGGCCAAGACCTACGCGATGACCGGCTGGCGGGTGGGCTGGCTGGTCGGGCCGGTCGACGTCGTCAAGGCGGCGGCCAACCTGCAGTCGCACGCCACCAGCAACGTCGCCAACGTCTCGCAGATCGCGGCGCTGGCGGCGGTGTCCGGCGACCTGTCGGCGGTGGCCACGATGCGCGAGGCGTTCGACCGGCGGCGGCAGACCATCGTGCGGATGCTCTCGGAGATCCCCGGCGTCGTGTGCCCGACCCCGGAGGGCGCCTTCTACGCCTACCCGTCGGTGAAGGGGCTGCTGGGCAAGGAGATCCGCGGGCAGCGGCCGACGTCGTCGGCGGAGCTGGCCACGCTGATCCTGGACGAGGCCGAGGTGGCGGTCGTGCCGGGCGAGGCGTTCGGCACGCCGGGCTACCTGCGGCTGTCCTACGCCCTCGGCGACGACGACCTGGTCGAGGGCGTCTCCCGGCTGCAGCGGCTGCTGGGCGAGGCGCGCGACTGACCCGGGCGCCGCGGACTGCGTGAGGGGACCCCAAAACCCCTTATTGAC
>JBQCIO010000350.1:0-9919 GCA_051953655.1 Motilibacteraceae bacterium | reverse complement strand
GTCCCGCCGGCCGTGCAGGCGAGCACCGACCCGCCCACGCGCCCGAGGACCAGCGGGCCGCGAGCTCCGCCCAGCGCCGCCAGGGCGGAGACCGCCGCGGCGCCGACGTCGGCGAGAGCGGCCCGGCGCGGCAGCGACCCGGCCGAGTCGGTGGTCCGGCCCGCGACGGCCGAGCCGGCGAAGGTGCCCAGCAGCCAGCCGATCGAGACGTAGGCCAGGACCCGCGTGGGGACCGAGGGGCCGGACAGCACCAGCAGCATCCCGGTCGTGCTCAGGCCGGAGCCCACTCCGCTCACCCCCGAGGCTGCCAGCAGAACGAGCGCTCCTCGTGACCGCAGCGATCTCGCCATCGCTTCCCCCGTCGATCCGTCGGCAGATGCGCAAGGTTTGTTGCGCATCGGATGGTGCCGCTCCCGGCCCCCGATGTGCAAGACTTCTTGCGGACCTCCCGATGCCCGTCTAGGTTGTCCGGCATGGCGCGCCGAGCACCCTCCTCCACCGCTGCGCCCCCCTTCGCCTCACCCAGCGAGCTCAAGGCGTTCACCCACCCGCTGCGGGTGCGCCTCTACCTCGAGCTCGCGATCGCGGGCGAGGCAACGGCCAGCCGCCTGGCGCAGAAGGTGGACGCGCAGGTCGCGCTGGTCAGCTACCACCTGCACCAGCTCGCGCAGCACGGCTATCTCGAGCAGGTCGACGTCGACGGCGACCGGCGCGAACGGTGGTGGCGCCTGTCCGACAAGCGGCTGGCCTGGCAGCCGTCGGGGCTCGCCGGCGACCCCGCCTCCGTGGAGGCCGGGCGGCTGGTCGCGTCAAGCACCCTCGCGGTGGAGTACGAGAAGCTCCAGCAGGCCCTGGACCGCGCCGCCCGCGAGCCCGACGAGTGGGCCGACGCCTCCTTCCACGACCGCGCCGTGCTGCGGCTCACGGCCGACGAGCTGGCTGAGCTGCACGGCGAGATCATCGCTGTCGTGCGGCAGTTCGCGAAGCGGCACCGGACGACGTCGAGGAGGCGTGCCGGGCAGCAGGACGAGGCCACCCGGGACGTCATGGTGCTGCTGCACGGCTTCGTGCCGGACTGAGCCGGGGCGGCCGAGCGATCCGCTGATGCCTCAGCGGGTCAGCAGCACCCGGGACTCCCACGGCTGCAAGGAGAGCTCTCCCGTCACCGACGGCTCGACCGGATGCGTCGCCAGCAGCGGCTCGCCGCCCAGGAGCCCCTTGTCGTCCCCGAGGTCGACGACCGCCTGCTTGCCGCTGAGGTTGGCGAGCACCAGCAGGCGTTCGTCCCCCAACGACCGCACGTAGGAGAAGACCTGCTCGTGGTCGGGCAGCAGGAGCCGGTAGTCGCCGTGCACCACGACGTCGAGCTCGTGCCGCAGCGAGATGAGCCGGCGGTAGTGGGAGAAGACCGAGCCGGGGTCGTCGAGCTGCGCGGCGGCGTTGATCTCGACGTGGTTGGGGTTGACCGGCAGCCACGGCGTGCCGGTGGTGAACCCGGCGTTCGCAGAGCCGTCCCACTGCATCGGGGTGCGCGCGTTGTCCCGCGACTTGACCGCCAGCGAGCGCAGCACCTGCTCCTCCGGCACCCCGCGCGCCAGCGCCGCGTGGGCGAAGTTGACCGACTCGACGTCCTCGTACTGGTCCAGCGAGGTGAAGTGCGCGTTGGTCATGCCGAGCTCTTCGCCCTGGTAGACGTAGGGCGTGCCGCGCATCAGGTGCAGCACGGTGGCCCACGACTTGGCGCTCGGCACCCGGTGCTCGCCGTCCTCGCCCCACCGCGAGACGACCCGCGGCTGGTCGTGGTTGTCCCAGTAGAGCGAGTTCCAGCCCTCGTCGGCCAGGCCCTCCTGCCAGGCGGTCAGGTTCGCCTTGAGCTCGGGCAGTTGCAGCGGTGCGAGGTCCCACTTCGTCCCGCCCGGGGCGCTGTCCAGGGAGACGTGCTCGAAGGTGAAGACCATGTCCACCTCGTGCCGGTCCGACGCCGTGTAGAGGCGGGCGTCCTCCACCGAGGCGCCGGGTGTCTCGCCGACGGCGAGCAGGTCGCGCCCGGCCAGCACCGACGCGTTCATCTCCTGCAGGAACTCGTGCACGCGTGGCCCGTTCGTGTAGAACGCCGAGCCGTCGGCCAGGTGCGAGCCGCCGCGGACCGTGCCCTCCGGCAGGGAGCCGTCGGGTCGAACCTGCTTGGAGATCAGGTTGATGACGTCCATCCGGAAGCCGTCGACGCCACGGTCGACCCACCAGCGCATCATCGCGAACACCGCCTCGCGCACCTGCGGGTTCTCCCAGTTCAGGTCGGGCTGGCCTTTCGCGAACAGGTGCAGGTAGTACTCGCCGGTGCTCTCGTCGTAGGCCCAGGCGGGGGTGGAGAAGAACGAGGCCCAGTTGGTCGGCTCGGCGCCCAGGCTGCCGCCCTGGTGACCGTGCCGGGGCGGCCGCCACCAGTACCAGTCACGCTTCGGATTGTCTTTGCTGGAGCGCGACTCCTTGAACCACGGGTGCTGGTCCGAGGTGTGGTTGACGACGAGGTCCATGACCAGCTTCATCCCGCGCTGGTGCAGGGCGGCGATCAGCTCGTCGAGGTCCGCCAGCGTGCCGAACAGCGGGTCGACGTCCTGGTAGTCGCTGATGTCGTAGCCGTTGTCCGCCTGGGGTGAGGGATAGACCGGCGAGAGCCACACGACGTCGACGCCGAGGGTCTGCAGGTGGTCCAGGTGGGCCAGGATGCCGCGCAGGTCGCCGACCCCGTCCCCGTCCGAATCGGCGAAGGAGCGCGGGTAGACCTGGTAGACGACGGCGGACCGCCACCACTCCGCGGAACGCGCAGCGCTTGGCGCCGGCGTGCTCGTGGCCTTCGGCTCGGCGGTCTCGCGGCTCGTCACGGCGCACCTCCGGTGGCTGCTGGTCGTCACCGAAGTCTGTCAGCGTGACCGCACCGCGGACACCGACGTCTGAGCCCCGGGCGGAGGGGGTAGGACTGGGGACCTCCCGCCGGTCCTCGAGCGCGGGGGTGGACGGGGAGGTGCGGTGCCGGACGCTCGGCGCGAGCGGGAACGGCGGCAGATGGCCGAGGCGCTGCCCTGCGCGGTCTGGCTCGCCGACCCGGACGGGCAGATGACCTACGCGAACGCGCCCATGCGGGCGCTGCTGGGTCTGGCGCCGGAAGAGCTCGGCGGCAGGCGCCGGCTCGAGCTGGTGCACCCGGAGGACAGGGTGCGGGTCAGCGAGGCGTGGACCCGGGCGCTCGGGGAGCGGGCCGAGTTCCACGAGCGCTACCGGCTGCGGTCCGGCGAGGGTGGCTGGCGCTGGGTCCAGGCGCACGCCCGGCCCCTGGACGGTGAGGGGGACACCGACGACGACACCGACGATGACACCGGCGAGGACACCGGCGAGAACACCGGCGAGGACACCGGCGAGAACACCGACACGGACACCGACACGGACACCGTCGAGACGGTGTGGGTGGGAACGTGCCAGGACCTCACCGAGGCGCTGCGGACCGCGTCCGAGCTGCGCGAGTCCGAGGCCCTGGTGGACGCCGTCATCGACCAGGCACCCATCGGGCTCGGCTTCCTGGACGCGGACCTGGTCTACCGCAAGCTCAACCGGGAGCTCGCCGAGATCAACGGGGTCCCGGTGGAGGAGCACCTGGGGCGCCGCCCGAGCGAGGTGCTGCCCACCCTCTGGCCGCACATCGAGCCGATGCTGCGCGACATCCTGGACAACGGCGCCTCCTACGTCGGGCTGGACCTGTCCGGCCGCAAGCCCGGGGACCCCGACGTCCCGCGGGACTGGAAGGTCAACTACTTCCCGGTCCGGGAGGACGGCAAGATCTTCGGCGTCGGCGCTGCCGTCCAGGACGTGACCGCCGAGCGGGCCCTGGCCCGCCGCCGCGAGCTCGAGGTGAAGGACCGGCACGCGGCCTCGATGGCCCGGCTGGCCGCCGGCGTCGCCCACGACTTCAACAACGAGCTGGCCGCGCTCAGCCTCACCACCGAGCTGCTCGCCCGCCAGCCCGAGCTCTCCACCGGCAGCAGGGACCTGGTGCGTCACCAGCTCGCGGAGATCGCCGTCGGCCGTCGCATCGTCGAGCAGGTCCTCGACCTGGCCAGGACGACGCGCCTGGACCGGCGCCCGCTGGACCCGGTGCGCCACGTGCAGGAGGCCGTTCAGCGGGTGGCCGAGACCTCCAAGCCGACCTGCGAGATCTCGGTGGTGCCCGTGAGCAGCCGGGCCGTCATGGCGGACCCCGACCGTCTCCGGCAGGTGCTCGGCAACGTCCTGCTGAACGCGGTCGACGAGAGCACGGGGGCGCGGCACGTCGTCGTGGAGGTCCAAGACTCCGACGACCCGTCGGAGGATCTGGCGGAGAACACCGCGGGCCGTACCGCGGCGGTCCGGATCGTGGTGGCCGACGACGGCGTCGGCGTGCGGCCCGACCTGCTCGAGCACGTCTTCGAGCCGTTCGTGACCGGACGCCCCGGCGGCACCGGACTGGGCCTCGCCCAGGTGGCGGCGCTGGTGGAGCAGCACGGCGGGTCGGTGCGGATCGACTCCGAGCCCGGCCGCGGGACGAGGGTGGTCATCGCGCTGCCGGCGGCGGTGGGGCCGGGCGGACAGGACTTCCGGCTCGTCGGCGACAGCGAGAGCCGCCGGGTCGGGCCGGAGCGCCCGCTCGATCGGTCTCCGTCCGACCCGTCCGATCCCGCCGACCTGGTGGAGCCGCGAGCGGACGGCGGCCGCCGGATCCTCCTCGTGGAGGACTCCGCCGCCCAGCGGCACGCCATGGCCCGGCTGCTCGAGTCCGCCGGCCACCGGGTCTTCACCGCCGCTGACGGTCGCAGCGCGCAGGCCCAGCTCGACGAGCTGGCCGCCCGCTCGGTCGTCCCCGGCGCCGAGGTCGACGTGGTGGTGACCGACCTCCAGCTGCCGGGCGAGGACGGCCTCACCCTGCTCAGCCGGCTGCGAGAGCGGCTGCCCACGGCCCATCTCGTGCTGTGCACCGGAGCCCTGCTGGACCCCCGTGCCGTCCACCTCACGGCCGACGCGGAGGGCGAGATCTCCTTCCTGGCCAAGCCGTTCCCGGTCGAGCGCCTGCTCACGCTCATCGCCGACCGGTGAGCCGCCCGGCCGGAGCCAGGAGCAGCGGGAATACCGGAGCGGTCTGGCCGATTGGTTCTGCTCCGTGACGACGACGGAGGCGCCCGCAGGGCGCAGGCAGGGCGTCGGGCTGCGGTCCGAGCGCGGCCCCGTGCTGCTGGCCCTCATGCTCAGCACCGGCCTGGTGGCCCTGGACAGCACCATCATCGCGACGGCCATCCCGTCGGTGGTCGACGACCTGGGCGGCTTCTCCCAGTTCCCGTGGCTGTTCTCGGTCTACCTGCTCACCCAGGCCGTCACGGTGCCGCTCTACGGCAAGCTGGCCGACGTCCTGGGGCGCCGCCCGGTCATGTTCTTCGGCATCGGAGCGTTCCTGCTCGGCTCGGTGCTGTGCGGGGTGGCCTGGAGCATGCCCGCGCTCATCGCCTTCCGCGCGGTGCAGGGCATCGGCGCCGGCGCCATCCAGCCCATCGGCATGACCGTGGTCGGCGACCTCTACACGGTGGAGGAGCGGGCCAAGGTCCAGGGCTACCTCGCCAGCGTGTGGGGCATCGCCGCGGTGCTCGGCCCCACCTTGGGCGGCGTCTTCGCCGAGTACCTGACCTGGCGCTGGATCTTCTTCGTCAACCTGCCGCTGGGCGCGGTGGCCACCTGGATGCTGGTGCGGCACTTCGTCGAGCAGGTGGAGCGCCGCTCGCACCGGCTGGACTACCTCGGCGCGGGGCTGCTCATGGCCGGCTGCTCGCTGGTCATCCTCGGACTGCTCGAGGGTGGCGTGGCCTGGGCATGGACCTCGCCCACCAGCGTGCTCGTCCTCGCGGCCGGCGTGGCGCTCGTCGTCGGCTTCGTGCTGGTCGAGCGGCGCGCCGCCGAGCCGGTGCTGCCGCTGTGGGTCTTCAGCCGGCGGATCCTGGTGGGCGGCAACCTCGCCGCGCTCGCCGTCGGCGCGATCACCCTGGGCCTGAGCTCCTACGTCCCCACCTACGTGCAGGGCGTGCTCGGCACCGGGCCGCTGGTGGCCGGGCTCGCCCTGGCCGCCCTCACCATCGGCTGGCCGCTGGCCGCGACCTTCTCCGGCCGGATCTACCTGCGCATCGGCTTCCGCGACACCGCCGTCATCGGCTCGGCGGTCACCGTCGTCGGCGTGCTGCTCACCATCGGCCTGGGGCTCTCGACCCCGGTCTGGCAGGTCGCCGTCGCCTGCTTCGTGGTCGGCGTCGGCCTCGGCCTGTCCAACGCCCCGGTCGTGGTGGCCATCCAGTCCGTGGTCGGCTGGAACCGGCGCGGTGTCGTGACCGGCACCAACATGTTCTCCCGCTCCATCGGCAGCGCCGTGGGCGTGGCCATCTTCGGCGCCATCGCCAACGCCACCCTGGCCCACCGCTTCGCGCACCCGCCGGCCGACGTCGCCGGCAAGCTCCCGCAGGGCGACGCGACCCGCCTGGTGCTGGACAGCAAGGACGACGGCACGCCGGTCTTCGCCTACGTCCGCAGCGCGCTCGACGACGCCTCGCACCACGTGTTCGTGGCCCTGGTGGCCGCGGCCGCGCTGGCCGTGGTGGCGGTGGCGCTGATGCCGCGCCGCACCGAGCAGCTGCAGCTCGACTGAGGTCCCCGAAGAACGTCGATCCCCGTCGACCACCCGAAGGAGCAGGTGACGAGCGTGCGCGCGGTGCTGGTGGAGAGCAACGGCGGCCCGGAGGTGCTCGTGGTCCGCGACGTCGAGGCCCCCACGCCTGGCCCGGGGCGGCTGCTGGTGCAGGTGGCTGCGGCCGGGGTGAACTACATGGACACCTACCAGCGCGAGGGCGTCTACCGGGTGCCGACGCCGTTCGTGCTGGGCTCGGAAGGCGCCGGGCGGGTGCTCGCCGTCGGCGAGGGCGTGCAGGACGTGGCGGTGGGCGACCGGGTGGCGTGGTCGCAGGCCCAGGGCAGCTACGCCGAGCAGGTGCTGGTCCCCGCGGACAAGGCCGTGCCGGTGCCGGACGGCGTGGGCGACGACGTCGCCGCGGCCGTGCTGCTGCAGGGCCTCACCGCGCACTACCTCGTCACCTCCACCTACCCGGTGTCGGAGGGCGACCCGGTCCTCGTGCACGCGGCGGCCGGTGGTGTGGGGCTGCTGCTGGTGCAGCTGGCCAAGGCCCGCGGGGCACGGGTGCTCGCCACCGTGGGCAGCGAGGAGAAGGCGGCATTGGCTCGCGGGGCCGGCGCGGACGAGGTGCTCGGCTACGACGGCTTCGCCGACCGGGTGCGCGAGCTCACCGGCGGCCGGGGCGTCGCGGTGGTCTACGACGGCGTCGGGCGCGACACCTTCGACGGCAGCCTGGCCGCGCTTCGCCGGCGTGGCCTGCTGGTGCTGTTCGGCGCCGCCAGCGGGCAGGTGCCGCCGTTCGACCTGCAGCGGCTCAACGCCGGCGGCTCGCTGTTCGTCACCCGCCCGACCCTGGGCGACTACGTCGCGAGCCGCGAGGAGCTGCTCTGGAGGGCCGGGGAGCTGTTCGGCGCGGTGGCGGCGGGCCGGCTCGACGTCCGGGTCGGCGGGCGCTACCCGCTGGCCGAGGCGGCTCAGGCGCACCGCGACCTGGAGGGCCGGCGCACCACCGGCAAGCTCCTGCTCACCCCCTGATCGCCGCTGCCGCTCGGTGATCTTCCCGCTGACGCGGGTATGCCTTCCACCGAAGGAGGGTCATGGCGACGACGGCGAAACGGGTGGAGGGTGGGCGCGACCGGTCCGCCGAGGGCGGCTACCTGGTCGGTGTTCGCTCGTCGGACGGGCAGGCGGCCGCCGAGTCGCGGTCGGTGCGCCGGCGCCAGACGCGCCCGCGGGTGCTGGCGGCCCTCCGCGACTTCGCGATGGTCCCGCTGGCGGTCGTCGCCGGGTTCGCGCTGCTGGCGGTGCTCTCGATCCTGGCCGACCAGACCGAGAGCCTTCCTGCGCTCGACGCCGTCCGCGCGGCCGTCAGCCATGTGATCGGCGGCCAGGCCGCCAACGCCGCCCTGCAGGCGGTGGCCACCGGGCTGGTGACCGTCACGTCGATCACGTTCTCGGTGCTGCTGCTGGCGGTGCAGCAGACCGCCTCGAGCCTGTCGCCGGTGGTCTTCGACCAGTTCCTGCGCCGCCGGTCCAACCAGGCCTTCCTCGGCTTCTTCGTCGGGCTGGCCTTCTACTCCTACGTGGTCACCGTCGCGGTGCAGGACAAGATGCCGCCGATCATGGGGGCGGCCGTCGCCGTGGTCCTCACCATGGTGGCGCTGCTCATCCTGATCGTGCTGGTCTACACGACGATCAGCCAGATGCGGCCCACCAACGTGGTGTCGCACATCCGCCGCCGGGTGCTCGACGCGCGGCGGCGGGAGGCCGCGCTCATCGCGTGCACCCGGCGGACCACCACCGGCGAGCACGACGTCCTGGCCACCTACTACGCCGAGGTGACCGGCTACGTCACGTCGGTCGACCTGGACCGGCTGCGCACCGCGTTGGAGCCCGCCGAGGGCGCCGAGGTCGAGCTGCTGGTCACCGTGGGGCAGGCCGTCGGCGTGGGCGACCCGCTGGCGCTGGTGCGCGACGGCGAGCAGCAGCGGGCCGAGGACATCGCGCGCGAGGTGGCCGCCGCGTTCAACGTCACCGAGCAGCGCGACATCGCCGACGACGCCAGCACCGGCATCGACACCCTCGGGAACATCGCCTGGACCAGCGGCTCGACGGCCAAGCAGAACCCCGAGGTGGCCCGCGAGGTGCTGCACGCGCTCAAGGACGTCGCCGCCCGCTGGATGGTGGACGACCCGGTCGAGCCGCGGGACGAGCCGCTCCCGGTCGTCTACCGCGACGACGACCTCGATCGCGTCCTCGACTGGCTCTACTCGCTGCTGGTGTCCGCGCACGAGTCGCACCAGCACCTGCTCGCCGCCGACGTCCTGCACGCCTACGCCTCGCTGTGGCGGCTGGCCGACGACGGCACCCGGCGCCGGCTGCGCCGCGACCTGGAGGCGGCCGAGCCGCTGCTGGAGGAGATGCCGCCCTCGCCGATGCTGGACCGGGCGCGCCGGCAGCTGACCGAGAAGCTGGGCGGCGGGCCGGAGGCTGGGCGGGAAGCTGGGCCGGGGGATGGGCGGGGTGATGACGGCACCGCCGTGGCCGACGTCCGGGAGCGTCAGCCGGGCCGCCCCTGACCCCTCAGCCCCCTGGTGCACCGGGCCACGGCCGGGACGATCACGGCACTGCACCCTGTGCGCTGGAGCGCGGATCATCACTCGCCCACCCAGGGGAATCTGCTCGTGGGCGAGCTTCCTCCTCGGTCGGGGGACTGCGGACCGAGCCTCAGCGCCCCAGCGCGGCCACCGTCTCGTGGGGCACCGCGGCGGTCCCGTGCGCGGCGCCGCACCGCGTGCAGGCGACGACGGCGCCGGCCGGGTGCTCGACCAGCCGCAGCGTCCACAACGAGCTGCACCGGGCGCAGCGCAACGAGGCGGCGAGCCTGCGCCGGCGGGCGCGGCGCTCGGCGGTCACGTGCAGTGTGGTGCGCGAGGACATGGCGTCGAGGGTGACCTGCCGCGGCCGCCGGACCGGAAGGCCCAAGGTCCCTCGCTGCGGCCGATCGGGTCTCGGGGAGCCGGGCGCCTAGGAGGCCGTGGGGGAGGGGGCCGCACCGGCCTGGGTGGCCGCCGGGCTGCCGTCCGGGACGGGCAGGCCGCCGGTCGAGCCGGGTGCGGGCGACCCGCTCTCGGACGGGGCCGGCGATCCGGAGCCGCCGGGGGTCGGGGTCGGCGTCAGGCCGGATGACGTCGTCGGCGTGGCGGCGGGCGTGGGCGTCGGGGTGGG
>JBQCIO010000349.1:0-7737 GCA_051953655.1 Motilibacteraceae bacterium | reverse complement strand
GAAGGACCCGGACAACGAGACGCCCGACGTCGAGAAGGAAACGGGCGAGCCGACGGCGTGAGACACGGCGTGCCGCACACGCAGAAGGCCCCGAGTTGGAAAACCAGCCGGGGCCTTTCTGTCTGACCATCGCGAGTCGGGGTGGCGGGATTCGAACCCACGACCTCTTCGTCCCGAACGAAGCGCGCTACCAAGCTGCGCCACACCCCGTCAGGCTCGTTGAGGATAGCCGACCGGGAGCCCCGCCGGGAAACCGGTACGCGGCGGAAGGTCACAGCGTCCGGAAGGCGGACGTGGCGGCTCAGTCCCGCGCCACCAGCGTGAGCAGCGTGGCCTCGGGCGGGCAGGCGAAGCGGACCGGGGCGTAGGGCGAGGTGCCCAGCCCGGCCGAGACGTGCAGCCAGGACGATCCCCAGCGGGACACCCCGCGGGCCTGCCCGCGGGGCAGGTCGCAGTTGGTGACCAGGGCGCCGACGCCGGGGACGCGCAGCTGACCGCCGTGGGTGTGCCCGGCGAGGATCAGCTCGTAGCCGTCGGCCGACATCGCGTCGAGCACCCGGCGGTAGGGGGCGTGCGTGACGCCCAGGCGCAGGTCCGCGCCGGCGTCGGCGGGTGCGGGCTCGTAGCGGTCGCGGTGCAGGTGGGCGTCGTCGGTGCCGACCAGGTCGATCTCGCGGTGGTCCACCTTGAGCCGCGCCCGGGCGTTGTCCAGGTCCACCCAGCCGGCCGACAGCAGGGCGTCGCGCAGGTCCTCGAACGGCAGGTAGCCGCCGTGGCTGCGCCGGCCGTCGTCCGGGAGCAGGTAGCGCGCCGGGTTCTTGCGCACCGGCGCGTAGTAGTCGTTGCTGCCCATGACGAACGCGCCGGGGCGCTCCAGCAGCGGGCCGAGCGCGTCGAGCACGGCCGGCACGGCCTCGCGGTGGGCGAGGTTGTCGCCGGTGTCGACGACGAGGTCCGGCTCGAGCGCGGCCAGCGAACGCACCCAGGCCCGCTTGCGCCGCTGGTCGGGCACCAGATGCAGGTCGGACAGGTGCAGCACCCGCAGCGGGCGCTGGCCGGGAGCGAGCACCGGCACGGTGGCCCGGCGCAGCCGGAACGAGCGGACCTCGACGCCGGCGGCGTAGCCGAGCCCGGCCGCGGCGGCGGCCGCGGTCAGCCCGGCGACCGCGCCGAGCCGGGACGGTACGTGGTGGAGCGTGCGCACCGGCCCATGCTCACACGGCGGGCCCGCGCCTGGCATCCGACGTGGGCATCCGACGTCGGCATCCGACGTGGGCATCCGACGACCCGCCCCAGCCGCCGGCCCCCGCGGCACCAGAAGGGCCGGAGGGGCAGGATGGCCCCATGGCCACCCTCAAGGAGCAGCTCCAGTCCGACCTCACCGGCGCGATCAAGTCCCGCGACGAGCTGCGCTCGGCCACCCTCCGGATGGCGCTGGCCGCCGTCACCACCGAGGAGGTCGCCGGCAAGACCGCCCGCGAGCTGTCCGACGCCGACGTCGTCGCCGTGCTCGGCAAGGAGGCCAAGAAGCGGCGCGAGGCGGCCACCGCCTACGACGACGCCGGCCGGGCCGAGCTGGCCGAGCGGGAGCGGGCCGAGCTCGGGGTGCTCGAGGGCTACCTGCCGGCCCAGCTCGGCGACGACGAGCTGGCCGCCCTGGTCGCCGCCGCGGTCGCCGAGACCGGCGCCGGCGGGCCGTCGGCGATGGGTCAGGTCATGAAGGCGGTGACGCCGAAGGTGGCCGGCCGGGCCGAGGGCGGCCGGGTGGCGGCGGAGGTCCGCCGCCAGCTCGCCGCGTCCTGAGCCCGACCCCAGCCACGAACTCCTACGGCTTCTTCCGGCCCCGCCCTGGCTTGGTCGGGGTCGGCGCCGGCGTCGCGCCGCCACCCGCCGCCGGCGGCGGCGCCGTCGGCAGCGGGATCGCGGACTGCGTCGGCTGCGGGGTGGGCGACGGCGGCGGGGGCGGCGTGCCGTCGGAGACGTAGATCAGCACCGTCTGGCCGCTGGAGATCGTCGAGCCGGCGCCCGGCGAGGTGTAGGCGACGCTGCCGGCCGGCTGCGTGCTGTCGACCTGCTTGCCCATCACCTGCGGTGCGAGCCCCGCGTCGCTGATCTTGGCGCTGGCCGCGCTGGCGGACAGGCCGGCGACGTCGGGCACCTGCGTCGTCTGGCCGCGCACCACCGTCGGGTCGGGCTTCTGGAACGGGGTGGCCGGCAGGTCGAGCTTGTCGACCGCGGCCAGCATCGCGGCCTTCCAGGTCGGGCCGGCCAGCGTGGAGCCGAAGCCCTTGCTGATGTAGCGGCCGTTCACCACGACGTCGCGCAGGTGCTTGACGCCGGTCGGGTCGCCGACCCACACGGCCGCGGCGATCTCCGGGGTGAAGCCGGCGAACCAGACCTCCTTGTTGTCGTCGGCGGTGCCGGTCTTGCCGCCGGCGGGCCGGCCCAGGGAGAGCTGGGCGCCGGTGCGGCGCGGGTCCGGGCCGTCGATGACGCCGGCCAGCACCTGGTTGACGGCGTCGGCGATGGCCGGGTCGACCACCTGCTGGCACGGGGTCCGGGTGGGCTTGAGGTGCTTGCCCGCGCGGTCCAGGACGTCGGTGATGGCGTAGGCGACGCAGTGCTTGCCGCGGGCGGCGAAGGTGGCGTAGGCCTCGGCCATGGTGAGCGGGGTGACCGGGGCGACGCCGAGGCCGAACGACTTCAGCTGGGGCAGCGGCGAGCCGTCGCTGTTGGTGACGCCCATGGAGGTCGCCACCTTCCACGGCCCGCACACCCCGATGCGCTGCTCGACCTGGAGCCAGTAGGTGTTCACCGACTCGGCCATGCCGGTGGCCATCGTGTAGGAGCCGCTCTGGTACGGGCTGTCGTTGGTGGGCGAGTAGTCGTCCTTGAGCACCGCGCCGGAGCAGGTGGTGACGTCGCCGATGCGCTTCTTGGCCGGGGAGTAGATGCGCAGGTTGAGCGGCAGGCCCTGCTGCAGCGCGGCGGCCATCACGAACGGCTTGAACGTCGACCCGGCCTGGAACCCGTTGCCGCCGCCGAAGGGCTTGTCGACGTTGTAGTTGATCTGGGTGATGCCGCGCTGGCCCTTGGCGGCCTCGCCCCACTCGCGGTCCTGGGCCATCGCGATGATGGCCCCGTCACCCGGCTTGACCATGGACACCGCGGTGGCGAAGCCGGCCGGGTCCTTGGGCGGGAAGTTCGCGTCCACCGCCTGCTTGGCCGCCTGCTGCACCTCGGGCTCGAGCGTCGTCCTGATCGTCAGGCCGCCGCGCAGCAGCAGCCGGACGCGGTCCTGCGGCGTCTGGCCGAAGGCGGGGTCGTTCTCGATGGAGTGGACGACGTAGTCGCAGAAGTAGGGGGCGCTGGAGGTGGCGCACCCGTTGGGCGCCTTGCTGACCGTGAGCTTGACCGGGCTCGCCGCCGCCTGGTCCGCCTGCGCCGGCGTGATGTAGCCGAGCTCGGCCATCCGGGCGAGGACGACGTTGCGTCGGTCCTTGGCCGCCTGCGGGTGCAGGGTGGGGTCGTAGGCGCCGGGCGAGTTGACGATCCCGGCGAGCATGGCGGCCTGCGGCAGCGACAGCTTGGCCGCCGGCACCGAGAAGTAGTGGCGCGAGGCCGCCTCGACGCCGTAGGCGCCGGAGCCGAAGTAGGCGATGTTGAGGTAGCGCTCGAGGATCTGCGGCTTGGTGAGCTTCTCCTCCAGTGCGATCGCGTAGCGCAGCTCGCGCAGCTTGCGGGCGTAGCCCTGCACGCCGCTGCGGGCCACCGCCTCCTGGGCGGCGTCCTCGTTGCCCTTGGCGGTGGCCTGCTCGAGCAGCACCAGCTTCACGTACTGCTGGGTGAGCGTGGAGCCGCCCTGCACGCTGTCGCCGCTGGAGTTGTTGACCACCGCGCGGACGGTGCCGCGCAGGTCCATCCCGCCGTGCTCGTAGAAGCGGGAGTCCTCGATGCCGACGATGGCCTGCCGCATGATCGGCGCCACCTTGGACAGCGGCACGTCGATCCGGTTCTCGTAGTAGAACCGGGCCAGCACGCCGCCCTTGGCGTCGACGATGGTCGAGCTCTGCGGCAGCGGTGGGGTGGCGAGGTCGGCCGGCAGGCTCTGGAAGCCCTCCGCGCCGGCCCGGGCGGCCAGGCCGGTGCTGCCGAGCACCGGCAGTGCCAGGGCGGCCACGAGGGCGCCGGCCAGGGCGCTGACCAGCACGAACAGCCCCAGCTGGGAGGCCGCGCTGCCCCGGTCGGAGCGTGCGCGGCGGGCGGCGGAGAGGCGTCCCATACCGGAAAGACTACGTGCGGCGGTCGCCGGGTTCCCCTCTGCGCCGTGCCCGGTGGCTGCTGGCGCTCGTCCCGTCACCGACTGTGCCCGGCGCACAGGAGCGATGGTGCGCAGACCCTGGGGAGCCATGGCCGCCTCGCCCGGCCTAGTCATCCCGGGCTATCCCAAGTTGGACCGAACGGCCCTGGCACGCACCTGCCCGCTCTCCGTACGGTCGCAGGGCCGGATCCGGCGACCCACCGTGACGACGACGGCGGAGCGTGACCAGCTCCTCCAGCGTGGCCCCGGGGGGCGCGTGAGCCGGCAGGGAGAGCCAGCCCCACGTAGAGAAGGACAACCAGCATGACGTGGGTTGACGACTGGGCCTCGCGGGGGGCCTGCCGCCGGAGCGATCCGGATGCGCTGTTCGTGCAAGGAGCGGCCCAGAACCGGGCCAAGGCCGTGTGCATGGGATGCCCCGTGCGCACCGAGTGCCTCGCCGACGCGCTCGACCACCGGGTCGAGTTCGGCGTGTGGGGCGGCATGACCGAACGGGAGCGGCGCGCACTGCTGCGCCGTCGTCCCAACGTCACCTCGTGGCGCCGTCTCCTCGAGAGCGCGCGCGACGACTACGAGCGCCAGCACACGACCGGGCTTCCGGTCGCGATGTAGCGCTCGTCCAGCCGGCCGCTGGTCCGTCCGTCCCCCTGGGGGCGGACGGCCGGCGTCGGCGGGCTCGGGGGCGGGAACGGTCGGGCGACCCGTGGAGGGGCGGGCCGCCCGACCGTCGCGCCGTTCGGGGTGCTCACGGTGCTGCGAGCCCTCGGGGTGCTCCCGTTCCGCTGCTACCTGCGGGCTTCGGCGTGCACGGTCAACGGCGCTGGTGCCCCCTGCGACGGACCGCCGGCCGGGGCAGACCACGCGACCCGCTCGGCCAGGGCCCGAGGTGCAGCCCCTCAGGCCTTCGCCGCCCGCCGCCCCGTCCCGCCCCGGCCGCCACGCGCACGGGGTCGAGCCTGCACCGGACCCTGCCCCGCCAGCTCCCCGCCCACGTCGCGCAGGCCGTCGAGGTCGTGCACGTCGCCGGGGCGGGCGCTGACCCGGGCCACGGGTACCGCGGGGTGGGCGGCCGTGAAGCGCTCGGCCAGGCGCTCCTCGCGGGCGGCGGTGAGGGCGCGCTCGGCGTGCAGGCGGAGCAGCTCGGCGGTGAGCTGGTGCTCCTCGGCCCCCTCGAGCTCCTCGGCGGCGCCGGCGGCGCGGTCGGCGGTGAGGCCGCTGCCCGGAGCCGGGTGGACCCGGTTGAGCACCAGGCCGGCCAGCGGCATGCGGTCGTTCTCGAGCCGCTCGACGAAGTAGGAGGCCTCGCGCAGGGCGTCGCGCTCGGGGGCGGCCACCACGAGGAACGACGTGCCGGGCGCGGCCAGCAGCTGGTAGGTGCGGTCGGCGCGCTCGCGGAAGCCGCCGAACATCGTGTCCAGCGCGGCCACGAACGTCTGGACGTCGGTGAGGATCTGGGTGCCGAGCACCTTGGTGAGCACGCCGGTCATCGCGCCGATGCCGGCGGTGAACACCTTCAGGTAGGCCTTGCCGCCGGCCTTGGCCGGGGCCATGAGCACCTTGATGAACCGGCCGTCCAGGAACGAGCCGAGCCGCTGCGGGGCGTCGAGGAAGTCCAGCGCCGACCGGCTCGGCGGGGTGTCGACGACGATGAGGTCCCACGTCCCCTCGGCGTCGGCCTGCGCGCGCAGCTGGCCCAGCTTCTCCATCGCCATGTACTCCTGCGTGCCGGAGAAGCTCGAGGACAGCGACTGGTAGAAGGGGTTGGCGAAGATCGCCTCGGCGCGCTCGGGGGTGGCGTGGGTGAGGACGATGTCGTCGAACGTCCTCTTCATGTCCAGCATCATCGCGTCGAGCCGGCCGCCGGCCGAGGTGTCGATGCCCTGCACCTGGCGGGGGGTGTTGTCCAGCTCGGTCAGGCCCATCGACTGGGCGAGCCGGCGGGCCGGGTCGATGGTCAGCACGACCACGCTGCGCCCGGCCTCGGCCGCCCGCAGGCCGAGCGCGGCCGCCGTCGGGGTCTTGCCGACCCCGCCGGAGCCGCAGCACACGACGATGCGGGTGGCCGGGTCGCGCACCAGCGCGTCGAGGTCGAGCGGCCGGGGCTCGCCGAGGTCGATGCGCCGGCCGTCCGGCTCCGGGACGCCGTCGAACTGGGCGCTCATGCCATCCCCTGCTCGCGGAGGACGGCGGCCAGCTCGTAGAGCGCGCCGAGGTCGACGCCGTCGGGCACCACCGGCAGCTCGACGGTGGGCCGGCCGAGCGCGGCGAGGTTCTCCCGCTCCTGCGCCTCCAGCCGCACCCGTTCGGCGTGGTCGGAGGCCTCGGCCAGCAGCGCGTCGACGACCTTCTCGCCGTTGCCGCGGCCCCCGCCGAGACCGGCCGCCTTCACCCCGGCGGCGACCTCGGCCCGGTCCAGCCGGCCGGCTGCCGCGGCGGCGAGCTCGTCGTCCTCGAGCCGCGGGCGGCGCACCATGTTCACCACGACCGCCCCCACCGGCAGGTCGGCGGCGCTCAGCTCGTGCACGGCGTCGAGGGTCTCCTGCACCGGCATCTCCTCCAGCAGCGTGACCAGGTGCACGGCCGTCTGCGGAGAGCCGATCAGGCCCATGATCGAGTCGGCCTGGTTGCGGATGGGGCCGACCCGGGCCAGCCCGGCGACCTCGGTGTTGACGTTGAGGAACCGGGTGATCCGGCCCGTGGGGGGCGCGTCCATCACCACGGCGTCGTAGACCGGCCGGCCGGCCTTGTCCCGCCGGCGCACCGCCTCGTACGCCTTGCCGGTGAGCAGGACGTCGCGCAGCCCGGGCGCGATGGTGGTGGCGAAGTCGACGGCGCCGATCTTCTTCAGCGCCCGGCCGGCGCGGCCCAGGTGGTAGAAGAGGTCCAGGTACTCC
This sequence comes from Motilibacteraceae bacterium, assembly GCA_051953655.1. Taxonomy (GTDB): domain Bacteria; phylum Actinomycetota; class Actinomycetes; order Motilibacterales; family Motilibacteraceae; genus JBQCHF01. Next base: position 522 of record JBQCIO010000349.1, on the reverse strand, counting down.
AGCAGCGCTTCCTCGGCGTCGATCGCCAGCGCCAGCACCTCGCCGCCGCCCTGGGCCACCGCCACCCGCCGCTCCTCGTACGGCAGCGGCGGGGTGTCGAAGAGCTGGGCGATGCCCTGGCGGCCCTCGACCTCGACCAGGAGCACCCGACGGCCGCCGGCGGCCAGCGCCAGGGCGAGCGCCGCGGCCACCGTCGTCTTCCCGGTGCCGCCCTTGCCGGTGACGACGTGGAGCCGCACGCCGGGCCAGCCGCCGCTGGGCGCGCCGGACGCATCGGCGGGGGAGCTCGTCGACGTCCCGGTCATCCTCCCGAGCGTAACGACGCCCGTCCCGCCCCGCCCCCCGGGCCGACCCCGGCTGCGCGAGGGAGCGGCTCTAGGCTGCCGCGCATGACCAAGTGGGAGTACGCGACCGCACCGCTGCTCGTCCATGCGACGAAGCAGATCCTCGACACCTGGGGGGAGGACGGCTGGGAGCTCGTGCAGGTCGTCCCGGGCCCCGGTGGCGGCGACCAGCTGGTCG
>JBQCIO010000348.1:0-2639 GCA_051953655.1 Motilibacteraceae bacterium | reverse complement strand
GCCCCCGCCCCCCGGACTGACGGCGCGCCGGCCGGGGGCCACCCGGGGGACGCGGCCCCCCCCCCCCCCCCCCGGGCCCGCCGGCCCACCCCCGGGGCCCGGGCGGGCCCCTCGGTGGTGCACAGGGCTCGTCGCGAGGTGACCCGGCGGGCCGTGCCGGGGGTGCGGGGGCGAAGCCCCTGCCGCGCGCAGCGCGCCAGTGTCGGCGGCGGTCAACCCGGCGAGTCAGTACGTCCCCTACAACGCACAGAGCCCGCGGGATCACCGAAAGGGTGACCCCGCGGGCTGGGGGGCATTCGGGGGGCGAAGCCCCCCGAACTACAGGTACTGCCCCGTGTTCGCGACCGTGTCGATGCTCCGCCCGGCCTCGGTGCCCTGCTTGCCCTGGATGAGGGTGCGGATGTAGACGATCCGCTCGCCCTTCTTGCCGGAGATGCGGGCCCAGTCGTCCGGGTTGGTGGTGTTGGGCAGGTCCTCGTTCTCCTTGAACTCGTCCACGCACGCGGCGAGCAGGTGGGAGATCCGCAGGCCCTTCTGGCCGAGGTCGAGGAAGTCCTTGATGGCCATCTTCTTGGCCCGGTCGACGATGTTCTGGATCATCGCGCCGGAGTTGAAGTCCTTGAAGTAGAGGACTTCCTTGTCGCCGTTGGCGTACGTGACCTCGAGGAAGCGGTTCTCCTCGATCTCGGAGTACATCCGCTCCACCGTGCGCTGGATCATGGCCGCCACGGTGGCTTCGCGCGAACCGCCGTGCTCGGCGACGTCCTCGCTGTGCAGCGGCAGCTCGGGCGTCAGGTACTTGCTGAAGATGTCGCGCGCCGACTCCGCGTCCGGGCGCTCGATCTTGATCTTCACGTCGAGCCGGCCGGGGCGCAGGATGGCCGGGTCGATCATGTCCTCGCGGTTGGAGGCGCCGATCACGATGACGTTCTCGAGGCTCTCGACGCCGTCGATCTCGCTGAGCAGCTGCGGGACGATCGTGTTCTCGACGTCGGAGGAGACGCCGGAGCCGCGGGTGCGGAACAGCGAGTCCATCTCGTCGAAGAAGACGATGACGGGCGTGCCCTCGCTGGCCTTCTCCCGGGCCCGCTGGAACACCAGGCGGATGTGCCGCTCGGTCTCGCCGACGTACTTGTTGAGCAGCTCGGGACCCTTGATGTTGAGGAAGTAGCTCTTCCCCTGCGGCTTGCCGGTGACCTCGGCGACCTTCTTGGCCAGCGAGTTGGCGACCGCCTTGGCGATGAGCGTCTTGCCGCAGCCGGGCGGGCCGTAGAGCAGCACCCCCTTGGGCGGGCGCAGCTGGTGCTCCTTGAACAGGTCCGGGTGCAGGTAGGGCAGCTCGACCGCGTCGCGGATCATCTCGATCTGGGTGCCCAGGCCACCGATCTGGCGGTAGTCGATGTCGGGCACCTCCTCGAGCACGAGCTCCTCGACCTCGGCGCGCGGGACCCGCTCGTAGACGTAGCTCGAGCGCGGCTCCATCAGCAGCGCCTCGCCCACGCGTAGCGCGCCCTCGCGCAGCGGCTCGGCGAGCCGGACCACCTTCTCCTCGTCGGTGTGACCGACCACGAGCGCCCGCTCACCGTCCGGCAGCAGCTCCTTGAGCATGACGACCTCGCCGACGCGCTCGAAGCCGAACGCCGCGACGACGTTCATCGCCTCGTTGAGCATGACCTCCTGGCCGCGCTCGAGGTCCTCGACCTCGATGCTGGGGCTCACGCTGACCCGGAGCTTGCGCCCCCCGGTGAAGATGTCGGCGGTGCCGTCGTCGTTGCGCTGGATGAAGGTGCCGAAGCCGGCCGGCGGCTGGGCGAGCCGGTCGACCTCCTCCTTGAGCGCCACGATCTGGTCGCGCGCGTCCTTGAGGGTCTGCACCAGGCGCTCGTTCTGGGCGCTCATGGAACCGAGACCGGCCTGCAGCTCGGCGATGCGCTCCTCGAGCGCGCGCGAACCCCTCGAGCCGTCGGAGAGGCGGCTGTCCGCGATGCGGGGGTCGGCCAGCCGCAGACGCAACCGGGCGATCTCGTCCTCGAGGGCGGACACCTGCTCGCGCAGGGCTCGGGCCTCGTCGTTGCGGGCCCCGTCGTTGCGGGCGTCGTCGTGGGCGGGCACGGACTCACCTCCTGCGGGCGTCGGACCCTTCATCGGGCCGACGCTCTCGACCCTACCTTCGGCACGCGAAGCGCGAACCTCAGCGACGGAAAGGAGTTCCGGCGCGTCGCGCTCCCCCTGCCCGGGGCCGTTGCTCCCATGCGCACGGGGCGCGGGCCGACCGGCGACGGCTAGGGGGAGGGTGCCAGCTCGGTCCCGTCCCAGCGCCAGCGCAGCACCCGCTGCACGTCCGGGCAGCAGCGCGGCACGTCCGGCCCCGACCAGCTGGTGGCCTTCACCGAGACCACGCCGTCCGCGACGGTGACCGCGCCGAGCAGGACGTCGTCCCGTTCGGTGACGAGCGGACCCAGCGGCGCCGGCCCCCCAACGGCACCGGCGGCACCGGCGCTGCCGGCGTAGGCGAACAGCGAGCTGGGCGGGCTGCCGGCGGCGGCGTCGCAGCGGGCCCGGACGAGGGCGTCCGGCACGCCGTCGGCGGTGACGTCGGCGACCAGCACCTGGTCGACGACGACCGGGATGGGAGCGCA
>JBQCIO010000347.1:0-13518 GCA_051953655.1 Motilibacteraceae bacterium | reverse complement strand
ATCGACCCTTCACGATCACGCTCCCGGCCCCAGCGCCCCTACGGGGACGACCACGACGCCGTCCGGGCGGGTGTAGCCGTAGCCGGTGGCGGTGACAACGCCCAGCACAGCAGGCGCGCCGACGACGCTGGTGTCGACCTTCGCGGCGAACGCGAGGAGGGACCGTGCTGCGTCATCGACCTGACCGGCACCGAGCTTCACCTCGAACGCGCCCCACCGGTCCGGCGTCGTCACCACGAGGTCGACCTCGAGGTTGTCGCTGTCACGGTAGTGGTGGACGACCCCGTCCAACGGCTCGCAGTAGATGCGGATGTCCCGCAGGACCAACGACTCGAAGAGAAACCCGAAGGCCCTCAGGTCCGCCAGCAGCTGCGGGCTCGACGCCGACAACGCCGCGACAGCCAAGGACGGATCCACGAAGTGCGTCCTCGGCGCGGTTCGCAGCACGGCACGTGAGCGCAGGTGCGTGGAGAACGCCGGGAGCAGCTCGGTGATCAAGAGGCGGTCGAAGGCCGCGAGGTAGTCGTAGGCGGTGCTGCGCGCCAGCGGCGCCTCGTCGCCGTCCGCCTCGGCGGTGAGACGCGCGACCTTGTGCTCGAGGGCTGTGTTGCGAGCGAGCGCCCGCAGCAGTCGACGAGCCCGGGCCGGATCGCCACGGGACGGGTCGACCCGGCGCAGGTCGACGTCGGCGATGTTGGACAGGTAGTCGCGGTTGGCCCGCGCCGCAGCCTGGGTGCTCAGGGGGAGGTTCAAGGGCCACCCGCCTCGGACCACCAGGTCGGCGACGCGAGCCACCGTCAAAGGTGTGGCCGGGCTCGTTGGGCGGAGGCCGTCGAGCATCGCGGCCAGCGACATCGCGCCGGTGGAGTCTCCGCTCTCCTTCAGGGACATCGGCCGCATCCGCAGTCGCGCGACCCGGCCCGCACCCGTATGTCTCGCGGCGTCGTCGTCAGGGACCGCCGACCCGGTGAGGATGAACTGCCCCGGCGAACCCCTGCGATCCACCTGCGCCCGCACGTGGTTCCAGACCGTCGTCGCCGCGAGCTGCCACTCGTCGATGAGCTGGGGCGCGGTGCCGTCGAGGACCAGCGCCGGGTCCACGGCGAGAGCCTGCCGGGCTGCCTGGTCGATATCCAGGTACACGCTGCTGGCCGAGGCCTGCTCGGCGGTGAAGGTCTTTCCACACGCCTTCGGGCCCTCGATGAGGACCGCACCGGCGGAGGCCAGCCGTTCCCGCAGCACCGTGTCGATGACCCGCGGCCGGTACGCGGCCGCCCGCGCCGAGACCACTGTCATCACCACCGCACCGCTCGCCGGACCTACACTTCAGGACCCGAGCAGGCTACAGTCTGAGGCGTTTGGAGGCTACAGTTTGCGACCGAGGAACATCCTCAGCTGATCGTCACCGTGAACGGCTCGCTGGTCTGGCCGGTGCTGGGCACCGCCATCCGCCAGGAGCCGGCGCCCTTGCGGCCGGTCATGAACCAGATCTGGTAGCTGCCGTCCCTGTTGACGCTGGTGTGGGCCGGGAAGTCGGTCCACGCCCCGTTCTCCTGCTGCTGCAGGACCATCGGCGTGCCAGGGTCCGCGCCCCGCACCGTGCCGCGCACGTAGACGCGGCTGCCGGCGGCCGCGGTGGCGGGGTCGGGGGTGGCTGTGACGTCGGCGGGCGTGGGGGTCGGCGTCGGGGTGGGGGCGGTGGTGGGCGTGGCCGGGAGCGCGGCCGGGGCGCTGGTGGAGCCCTCGCCGAGCAGGGCTCCGGTGCCGAGCCCGAGGACCGCCGCGAGCACGAGCAGGCCCGCGGCGAAGGGGAGGAAGCCTCGCCGTGCCACCTGCCCAGGGTCGCCGAGACGCCCATCCGGGTGCAAACCGGTCACCCCGTGTGGCCGGTCGGTCCACGCTCGCGGGGTGGCCGAGGTCACGGCCCCGGCTTAGGGTCACGGGGTCGGCTGTGATCGGCCTGGTGATCGAGAGCGGTCACGGACGGCTCCACGGGTGCTACAGGAGGACGTGCATGGCGGTGGCTGCGACGACGGGCTACGTGTCCACGCGGGGAGTGCCTGCCCTGCGCTGGGTGGTCCGCACCGCCGACGACCGGCTGGCCGCCCGGGTGGACGCGCTGCGCGACCGGCTGGCACCGCTGACCTCCGGCGAGGGGCCCGAGGTGGCGGTCGTCGTCGCCGACGCCCCGCTGGGCGAGGCCGGCGAGAACGAGCTGCTGGCCCTGGCCGCCGGCGGCACCCCGGTGCTGCTGGCCGGGCCCACCCTGGAGCACCTGCCGGCCGACGGCCTGCTCGCCGACGCCGCCGGCGTGGTGGTCGGGCGGCCCACCCCGGTGCACGAGGTGCGGGTGCGCGCCGGGCAGGCCGCCGACGTCGCCGCCCGCCTGGGCGACCACGTGCTGGTGCGCGACCGGGTGCTGCGGCTGGACAAGACCGCCGACGACGTCGAGGTGCTGCTCACCGCCAACGTGGCGCGCACCGACCACGCGGTGGCCACCTTCCGGCCGGGCACCGGCGTCGGCACCTTCACACTCGACCCCACCGCCGCCGCGCAGGACCGCGAGGTGCTGCGGCTGCTCGTGCTCACCCTGCGCCACCTGGCCGCCGTGCCCGCCGCCGCCCCGGTGCGGGTGGGGCTGCTCGCCTACGGCGCCATCGGGCACGAGCACAACCGCGCGGTGCAGGCCACCGACGGCTTGGAGCTGTCGATGGTGTGCGACCGCTCCCCCGGCCGCCTCGCCGTGGCCGGCTCGCTGGCCCCGGAGGCGCGCACCACCACCGACGCCGAGGAGCTGGTGGCCGACCCGGAGACCGACCTGGTCGTCGTCAGCACCCCGCCGGACACCCACGCCGCGTGGGCGCTGCGCGCGCTCGAGCACGGCAAGCACGTGGTGGTGGAGAAGCCGTTCGCGCTGCGCACCGAGGAGGCCGACGCGGTGCTCGCGGCGGCCGCCGAGCGCGGCCTGCTGGCCTGCGTCTACCAGAACCGCCGCTTCGACCCCGACCACCTGGCGCTGCGCCGGCTGGTGCGCGCCGGCGCGCTGGGCGAGGTGTTCCACGCCGAGGCGTTCGTGGGCGGCTACGGCCACCCGTGCAACTACTGGCACTCGGACGAGGACGTCTCCGGCGGCGCCATCTACGACTGGGGCGCGCACGTGCTCGACCAGCTGCTGGACCTGGTGCCGCTCGACGTCGAGCACGTCACCGCGGCCGAGCACAAGCGGGTCTGGCACGACGTCACCAACGCCGACCACTCGCGGGTCACGGTGCGGTTCGCCGGCGGGGTGGAGGCCGAGTTCGTGCACTCGGACCTGGCCGCCGCGCTCAAGCCGCGCTGGTACGTGCTGGGCACCGAGGGCGCCGTGGTCGGCCATTGGCGCACCGAGAAGGTGGTGAGCCGCTCGGACATCGGCACGCTGGACGAGGACGTGCTGGCCCCGGCCGACTCCCCGCCGCTGCTCGAGCTGCACACGCCCGACGGGTCGGTCACCGCGGTGGCGACCCCGGCCGACGTGCCGTACGGCTTCCACCGCGAGCTGGCCGACCTGCTGCTGGTCGGGCTGCCGATGACCGTCACCGGCGCGCAGTCGCGCCGGGTGCTGGCGGTCATGGAGGCCGCGCGCGAGTCGGCGCGGCGCGGCGGGGTGCCGGTGGCGCCGCGCGAGGCTGTTTCATGAGCGTGCGCTGGGGATTCCTCGGCGCCGGGATGATCGCGCAGAAGGCGCTGGCGCCCGCGGTGCACGCCGCCGACGGCGCGGTGCTGCAGGCCATCGCCGCCCGGTCGCTGGAGCGGGCCGCCGCGCTGGAGCCGGCCGGCAGCGTCTACGGCGACTACGCCGCCCTGCTGGACGACCCCGACGTCGACGCGGTCTACATCGCGCTGGCCAACGACGCGCACGTGCCGTGGGCGGTGCGGGCGCTGGAGGCCGGCAAGCACGTGCTGTGCGAGAAGCCGCTGGGGCTGGACGCCGCGCAGACCGAGGAGGCCTACGCGGCGTCGGAGAAGGCCGGGCGGCTGCTGGTGGAGGCGTCCTGGTACCGGTGGCACCCGCGCACCCAGCGGTCGTCGTCGCTGGTCGCCGCCGGCGCGATCGGCGAGGTCCGCTCGGTGGAGACGGCGTTCTGCTTCACCGGGGTGGCCGAGGGCAACTACCGGCTCGACCCGGCGATGGGCGGCGGCGCGCTCTACGACGTCGGCCACTACGCGCTGTCGGGGGCGCTCTGGGCGCTCGGCGACTCCGCGTCGGTGGTGTCGGCCGAGGCGCGCTGGTCCGGCGACGCGCACGGCGTGGGCGTCGACCTCGTCACCGACGCGCGGCTGGCCGCCGGCGCCGCCTCCGGCGAGGTGTCGTGCGGCATCGACGCCCCGGACCGGCAGGCGCTGCGAGTGTCCGGCCGCGAGGGCTCGGTGGAGCACGTGCAGGACGCGTTCATGTCCTGGCACGCGCCGTCGTCGCTGCGGATCGTGGACGCGGGCGGCGAGCACGTGGAGGAGTTCGCGCCGGTCGACCCCTACCGGCTGATGGTGGAGGCGGTGTCCCGCCGGGTAGAGGGCGACGGCAGCGCCTGGGTGCTGCCCGCCGACGAGTCGATCGCGCTGGCCCGCCTGATGGACGCGGTGCGAGAGGCGAGCCGCGCGGAACGCTCGTAGGGTCGAGTTGTTCGCTGTTGCCGCCTGGAGGGACCCCGCGTGAGCCTGCTCGTCGTCATGGGATCCGGCGAGACCGCGCCGGCCATGGTCAAGGTGCACCGCGAGGTGTTCGCCTGCACCGGCGAGGGCGCGGCGGTCATGCTCGACACCCCGTTCGGCTTCCAGGAGAACGCCGACGACCTGGTGGCCCGCACCCGCGCCTACTTCGCCGACTCGGTGGGCCGGGCCGTCGACGTCGCGCGCTGGCGGCGCAGCGACGAGCCGACGGTGGAGCGCGAGAACGCCCTGGCCCGGCTGGCCGGGGCGAAGTGGGCGTTCGCCGGGCCGGGCAGCCCCACCTATGCGCTGCGGCAGTGGATCGGCACCCCGGTGCCCGGCGCGCTGGCCGACGTCGCCGCCCGCGGGGGCACCCTGGTGTTCGGCAGCGCCGCGGCGGTCACCCTGGGCACCCACGCGATCCCGGTCTACGAGATCTACAAGGTCGGCGCGGAGCCGTTCTGGGCCGAGGGCCTGGACCTGCTCGGCAAGCTCACCGGCATCCACGCGGTCGTCATCCCGCACTACGACAACGCCGAGGGCGGCGGGCACGACACGCGCTTCTGCTACCTGGGCGAGAACCGCTTGTCCCGCCTGGAGAAGGAGCTCCCCGAAGACGTCGGCGTGCTGGGCGTGGACGAGCACACCGCGCTGGTGGTCGACACCGAGGCGCGCACGGCCACGGTGATGGGCGCCTCCACCGTCACGGTCCGACGCCGCGGCGCGTCCACCGTGCTGGCGTCCGGGACGTCGCTGTCGCTGGACGAGCTCGGCGCGATGCTGCGCGGCGAGGAGGCCCTGGCGGTCTCCCCGGTGCCCGATGCGGTGTCGGAGTCGCCGGTCGCGGACGTCGAGGAGATGCCGCCGTCGCTGCGCGCCGAGGCCGAGCGGCTGCGCGCCGACTTCGACGCCGCGATGGACAAGGCCGACGTCGACGGCTGCGTGGAGGCCGTGCTGCACCTCGAGCAGGCCATCGTCGACTGGTCCGCCGACACCCTGCAGAGCGACGACACCGACCGCGCCCGCCGCGAGCTGCGCGCCATGGTGGTGCGCCTGGGCGAGCTGGCCAAGGTCGGCGCCCGCGACCCGCGCGACGTCGTCGGCCCCTACGTGGAGCTGGCCATCGACCTGCGCCAGCGGGCCCGCGCCGCCAAGGACTTCGAGGTCTCCGACCTGGTCCGCGACCGGCTCACCGCCGCCGGCGTCGAGGTGCGCGACACCCCGCAGGGGCCGGAGTGGCACCTGCAGTAGGGGCCGCGCCGGCCGGGCGGTGACCGATGTGCGCAGGCGGTCGTCGGCGGGTCGGCGGCTTTCGGCGGCGGGTGCGGTCACTGGGTGGACGGTCAAAGGCGCTGGTGACGGCGGGAGCCGGGCGCGGGGCTGGGTCGTGCCGCCGGGCGGCGGCTGGGTGGGCGGCCAGAGTGTGACGGCCATGCACGACACGCCGCGTGAGGGCGACAACGACGTCGCACTCTGCGACGCCGACCTCGTCAGAGGCTCGACTGGAGACTCACTGCACCGACATGCCGGCGGTTTCTGCAACAACCCTCCACTCGAGGCGCGAGCCGGCAGCCCGAGCCGCTCAGCGCCCCACTCCCCCCGTCATCAGCCGCTTTTAGAACCCTGGGAATGACGGAGGCCCGCGACGCGACCGGCCGATGGGCGGCCCGACCCAGGAAAGAGCTCGCCCAACCTCGGCAGATCTGCTGAGGTGGGCGAGCCATGACCACCGGCCCGTGATCGTTCCGGGCGGGACCGCTACGGGGTGGCCTGCTGGAGCTGCGGGACGACCGCGTCCGTCACGACGCTCGAGCCACCGAAGACCGTCAGCTTGGTGATGCCACTGGTGTGGCTGGTCAGGTAGCTCGCAGAAGCCGGCGAAAGAGCCGACGAGGTGGTCAGCAGGAGCGGCGAGCCGTCCGCTCCGAGGCCCGGCGCGGCCACCATGGCGTCAGCGAAGTTATAGCCGGTCGCCACGCCCACGCGGGTGGGGGTCGGGAAGAACCGGGCCGCGACGAGTGAGGCGGTGGCGATGCGGTCCGCGCCGGACAGGGGCGTTGCCTGCGGGTCGGCAGCGGCGGCGGGGCCGCCGACCGCGTACCGGGTGGTCGAGGGAACAGAGGCGAGGTACTGCTTGGTGATCGCCGCCTGCCCGGTTCCCTTGGTCAGCAGGATGGCGGCATCGCTCAGCGCCGCGGCGGGGCCGGCCGCCAGGGCGTCCGGGAAGTCCAGCCCGGTCGCCTCGAAGATCGTGCTCGGGTTGCCGAGCGACCGGGCGATGGCCACGGCCGTGGCGTAGCGGTCGGCACCGTAGATGCGCTTGGACTTGTAGCCCGCGGCCACGACCGCCTTCTCCACGCTGGCGCTGAGCGCTCCCGGGCCGCCGAGGAGGAAGACGGTGTTGCCCTTCGGCAGCACGCGCTGCAGCTCGGCCACCACGCCCGAGTCGAGGCTGGTGGGCTTGGTCAGCAGGACCGGCCCCCGCTGGTTGGCGGCCAAGGGGCCCCCGGCGAGGGCGTCGGCGAACAGGTCGCTGCGGGCGAGCACTGCGGTCCGGGCACTGCCCGCCGCGAACTCGTCCTGGCTCACGGCGATGGAGGTACCGATGCGGTCCTGGCCGGCGAGGCGCTGCACGGGTACGGCACCCGCGGCGATGACCGCGTCCTGCAGCTGGTCCGGGGTGGGGACGGTGCTGGAGGTGAGAGAGCTGATCAAGTCCCCGGTCTTCGCCTCACGCTTGGTCCCGGTGACCTTCGCCCAGTTCGACCCGTTCCACCACCACACCGACGTGGACGGTATCCCGTGGAAGCGCAGCGTGACGGACGGAAAGGCGCCCGCGGTGACGGTGACCTTGAACAGGCCACCGGCGGTCGGTCCGCTCACCTCGGGAGCGCTGGCCCCGACGGCCTGCGTGGTGCTGAGCTGGGTCGCCGAGATGGTCCCGTCGCCAGTGCCGAGCACTGTGAGCGGGCCCGCTACCGCCGAGGGGTTCTGCGCGCTGCTGCCCCGAGCAGCCGCAAAGGCCGCAAGGTCTGCGGCGGTCCCGTTGAACCGCGACATGTCCACGCGGCCGGTGATGCCGGGGACCGTGGCCGAGCTGGTGTACTGCCAGAAGGTGTAGGCCTTGCCCCAACCACCCATCCCCTGGGGGGAGGTGACCCCGTAGTTGGCAATCCACAGCGGGTACTGGGTCAGGTCGTTGGTGTTGCCCATCTGGTTCACCCAGAAGGTCGGGTAGGTGTAGATGATGGGCACCCGGCCGGTGATCTGCTGCACGGCGCTGAGGTAGCTCTTCACCCAGACCAGGAGAGCCGCCGGCGCCAGCCCGCCGTTGTCCTCCAGGTCGAGAACGGGCGGCAGGTCCTTCGAGCCGGTGAGCGGACCCACCGCCGTCGCGAAGTACCGGGCCTGCGTCGCCGCATCCTTCGCGGGATTGGCGAAGTGGTAGGCGCCGCGGTACATGCCCTGCGCAGCTACGCCGGCCCAGTCACCGGCGAAGTATGGGTTCGTGTAGGTGGTGCCCTCCGTCGCCTTGATGAAGGCAAACGACGAGCCGGCCGCCTTGACCGAGGCCCAGTCGATCGGCGCCCCGTTGGGGTACGCGGTGCTCTTCGGGTGCTGGAAGCTCGCGACGTCCGGGCCGATGACGTCCGTCACCGACGGCACGTAGGTGGCCGCGGCGGCGGGTGCAACGAGGGACAGCAAGCTCAGGACGGTTGCGGCGACCAGGGCGACGACGGCCCCGACGGCGGCCACGGTCCGGCGTGGACGGGTGGTCGGTCGGTTCACGAGTGGTTCCAGTTCGTTGTGCGGACGGTTCGCGGCGCGGCCGCCTCGCGCACCGCTCCTACGCACCATCGGCACGCGAGCCCCCACCGCCTAAGCGCCTCTCCGACATCCCGTCGTGCAGCGCCCGCCCCCGTTGGTGCAGAGACATCCTGCCGGACGCTCCGGCCCAGCCGTCCCATTTGGCCGTCTGCAGCAGGCGTGTTGTGCGAAGAGGCCGATGGCCCGGTCCCCTTGCGGGACCGGGCCACCGGATGGTGCTTCTAGCGCGCTTCGGAAGCGACTAGTTGATGCTGGTGTCGCCGGAGATCGCGACGTTGTTGCCAGCAGCGTCAGCCAGGCCAGCCTGCGCGGTGATCGTGGCCGGGATGGAGATGCCCGACAGCGACCCAGCCGCAAGAGTGACCGGGGTCCCAACCGTGACCGTCAGGACGCGATTGGCCGCGTAGCTGACGTTGTTCACCGTCTGAGCAGAAGCGTTGAGCGCAAACGTGGTGCTTCCACTGCCGTTCACCAGATCGGCGATCGTGCCGTCGCTGTCGGCGACGCGGATGGTGTCGCCCGCAGCCACCGCCGCGATCGGCTCACTGAGAACCACGGTGAATGTGTCACCTGCGTCGAGAAGCAGACCGCTACCGGTGCCCTGGCTCGCCACACGAGCGTCAACAATCGTGGGCGCAATCGTGTCGGCGGAGGCGGGGGCGTTGGCCGTCTTCACCGTAACGGGCGTGGCTCGGTTGCCCTCCTGGCCGTCCACAACCGCTGCGACGGTGTAGCAGTACTGCGTGGCGTAGCCCACCGAAGTGTCTCGGTAGGGCGACGAGGTCGCAGAGGCAACCTTCACGTAGCTGGTGGAGGCGATAGCCGCACAGTCGGTGCCATCCCCAGTCAGCGACATGGTCCGGTAGATGTTGACCGAGTCAGCCGTGCTCGTGAACGCGATGCTCACAGCCGCGCCGGCCGGCTTGCCCGTGGCGTCCGAGTCATCGGTGGCAGTCACACCCGTCGGCACCGCAGGGGTGGCGTCAGTCGTCAGGTTGAAGATGCTCTGATCGACGTTGGCCGAACGATAGTCCACATTCACCGTGTCGCCGGTCGACAGCTTGGCAACGAAGTTCGCCTGGGTGTCGTTGGCCCCGGCGATCTGGAAGAAGTCGTTGCTGTCGTACGCGAACTGGGTGTCAGCCGTGAGGCCGCCGGTGCCCGAAGTGCCAATGAAGGTGTTGGTGGCCTTGTTGACGGACTTGACGACCACACCGTTGTACAGGCCGTCGGCAGCCGAGGGAGCCGGGGTCGTCGGCGTAGTCGCAGCCGCCTTCAGGGCGCTGACGGCACTGTCCGGAACCACACCCGTCCCACCAACCACAGTGAAGTGGCTGAGGGTGTTGCGGTTCAGGGTGAAGAAGTCCTTCGTCGAGGTCGGCACCGTGCCGCCCCGCACGAAGAGGATCGGGCCACCCTTCGCTGCAGCGGGGGCAGTCTGCGGGTTGACCACCGCGGCGTGAGGACCGGCCGCGAGCGCGTCAGGGAAGTCAAGAGCGGTCGCGACGACGGCGCCCTCGGCGGAGAAGCCGACCGTGCCGGTGAGACCGGCGTACGACAGCTGGGTGTTCGAGCTAACCAGGACATCCGCGAGCTTGCGAGCGGTGTCGTAGCGGTCAGTGCCGGCCACCCGCACCGTCTCGATGCCAGCAGCCTTGATCGCGTCCTCGACCGGCGTGCTCACGGCTCCGGTGCCGCCCATGATGATGACGCGCTGGATACCGAAGGCCGCGAGAGCATCCTTGGTGACCGGAGTCAGCGTCGACGGGTTGGTGAGGAAGATCGGGTGGTGACCCTTGTTCGCCAGGGCCGAGGCGGCGAGAGCGTCCGCGTAGAGATCGCCGCGGGCCACGATGGCCGTGACCTCAGCACCGGCGCCACCGGCGCCGTCAAGGTCGGAGGAGCCGATGTTGGCCTTGCCAATGGCAGCGGCGACCGCGACGGCGGTGGCGTAGCGGTCCTGACCAGCCACGCGGACGACGTTCGCCACACCCAGGCTCGCAACAGTCGCGTCGCTGACGGCACCCGTACCGCCGACGACCGTGACCGTGGTAGCGCCGAGGCGAGTGAGCTCGTCCTTCACGGCCTGCGGCGCGGCACCAACGGCCGGCACGAGCAGGACGGGGCTACCAAGCTTGCCCGCAAGCGCCGAGGCGGCGAGCCCGTCGGGGAAGTTCTCGCCCGACGCGATCACGACGTTGGTGATCGCCGGGTCGCCGGTGTTCACGCGGAAGGTCTTCTGGGAAACATCAACGGCGGTGAGGTAACGGGTGGCACCCGCGGCGCGGGTGACCGTCACCGAGGACGTGGCCGACGCACTCGTGGCCGCGACGACGCCTAGGGCGGAGACGGCGAGACCGGCCGAGAGGCCAGCCGCCACCACGCGCCCGGCGACGCGAGTGGGGACGAAGGAACGCCCCCGGCTGTTCTGAGTCACTACAAGCCTCCATGGCTCTGTGTAGACGAGAGGACGTGCGCCCTCGGGTTGTTCTGGTGGCCGCACTAGCGCGCCCCCCATCGCCGCCCGATCCTTCCGCACGGACCGCGTGGCGCGCTGAACGTAGCGCATGAAACCCACTTCGTGTCCATGGTTGGTGAGACTTTCGTCCCGGTTCGGGTGGATCCGATGGAGATCGCTCTGTGCCTCCGCCGCCACTGTCGGCCACCGAGTCACCCAGTGAGAGGCTTTTCCGGGAACTTCTGCTGTCTCCTACGCCACGCTGTGCGACCGCACAACGAACCCGCACCGTCCGGGGCAAATCACCCCCGCTCCCCGCGTGAGCCGACGCCTGTAGGGTTCCACCGTGCGCTCGCGCGTGGTCGTCCTGGTCTCCGGCACCGGCACCCTGCTGCAGGCCCTCCTCGACGCCACCCGCGCCCCCGCCGGCTCCCCCGCCACCTCTGACCGCGCGTCGGACCCCGCCGCCCCTGCTCCGGCCGAAGATGCCCCCCGTTCGGGGGTCGAGGTCGTCGCCGTCATCTCCGACCGGTCCGATGCCGCCGGGCTGGACCGGGCCCGGGCCGCCGGCGTCCCGGCGCAGGTCGTCGCCTTCGATCCCACCCGCCACCGCGGCGCCGGCCGCGTCGACTGGGACCGCGAGCTGGCCGCCGCCGTCGCCACCCACCGGCCCGACCTTGTCGTCAGCGCCGGGTTCATGCGGCTGCTCGGGCCGGCCGTCCTCACAGACAACACAGTGGTGAACAGCCACCCCGCCCTGCTCCCGGCCTTCCCCGGAGCCCACGCCGTCCGGGACGCGCTCGCCTACGGGGTCCGCGTCACCGGCTGCACCGTGCACCTCGTCGACGACGGCGTCGACACCGGCCCGGTGCTCGCCCAGGCCGCCGTCGAGGTCCGCCCCGACGACGACGAGGCGAGCCTGCACGAGCGCATCAAGTCCGTCGAACGCCCCCTGCTCGTCGACGTCGTGACCCGGATGGCCCGCTCCGGCTGGACCGTCTCGGGAAGAAAGGTGACGATCCCGTGACCCAGCGCCCGGTCCGCCGCGCCCTGATCTCCGTCTATGACAAGACCGGACTGGAGGAGCTGGCCCAGGGCCTGCACCAGGCCGGCGTCGCGCTGGTCTCCACCGGCTCCACCGCCGCGCGCATCGCCGCCGCCGGCGTGCCGGTCACCCCGGTGGAGGAGCTCACCGGCTTCCCCGAGTGCCTGGAGGGGCGGGTCAAGACCCTGCACCCCAAGGTGCACGCCGGGATCCTGGCCGACCGGCGCAAGCCCGAGCACGAGGCGCAGCTGGCCGAGCTCGGCATCGAGCCGTTCGAGCTGGTCGTCTCCAACCTCTACCCGTTCACCGCGACGGTGGCCTCCGGCGCTAGCCCGGACGAGTGCGTGGAGCAGATCGACATCGGCGGGCCGTCGATGGTCCGCGCGGCAGCCAAGAACCACCCGTCGGTGGCCGTGGTGGTCAGCCCGGCTCGCTACGGCGAGGTGCTCGAGGCGGTGCGCGCCGGCGGCTTCACCCTCGAGCAGCGCCAGCGGCTGGCCGCCGAGGCGTTCGTGCACACCGCCAGCTACGACGTCGCCGTCGCCTCCTGGATGGGCAACGTCGTCGCCCCCACCGACGACGGCACCGGCTTCCCGGCGTGGGTCGGAGCCACCTGGGACCGTGCCGCGGTGCTGCGCTACGGCGAGAACCCGCACCAGCGGGCCGCGCTCTACCGCTCCGGGGCCGGCGGCAGCGGGCTGGCGCAGGCCGAGCAGCTGCACGGCAAGGAGATGTCCTACAACAACTACGTCGACGGCGACGCCGCCTACCGGGCGTCGTACGACCACGACGCCCCCTGCGTGGCGATCATCAAGCACGCCAACCCGTGCGGGATCGCGGTGGGCGCCGACATCGCGGAGGCGCACCGCAAGGCGCTGGACTGCGACCCGGTGTCGGCCTACGGCGGCGTTGTGTCGGCCAACCGGCCGGTCACCCGGGCGATGGTCGAGCAGATGGCCGGCGGCTTCACCGAGGTGATCATCGCCCCGGCGTACGAGCCCGACGCGCTCGAGCTGCTCACCGCGAAGAAGAACATCCGCATCCTCGTGGTGCCGGCGCCTGCTTCTCGTTCCGGCGTGGAGATGCGCTCGGTCAGCGGCGGGATGTTGCTGCAGGCCGCCGACGACATCGCCGCGGCCGGCGACGACCCGTCCACCTGGACCCTGGCCACCGGAGAGGCCGCCCCGCCCGAGGTGCTCGCCGACCTCGCCTTCGCCTGGCGCGCCTGCCGCGCGGTGAAGTCCAACGCGATCCTGCTGGCCCGCGACGGGGCGTCGGTGGGCGTCGGCATGGGCCAGGTGAACCGGGTCGACTCCTGCCGCTTGGCCGTCGAGCGCGCCGGCGCCGACCGCGCCCGCGGCTCGGTGGCGGCCTCGGACGCCTTCTTCCCCTTCCCCGACGGCCCCGCGATCCTGCTCGAGGCCGGCGTGACCGCGATCGTCCAGCCCGGCGGCTCCATCCGCGACGAGGAGGTCGTCGCCGCCTGCGCCGCCGCCGG